>JAJHQM010000019.1 GCA_020833345.1 Ignisphaera sp. | reverse complement strand
GTACTTGCAGTATTTAGCGAAAAAGAAGAGGTTGAATGGAATATTCTAGAAAAAGAATTGAAGTGTGCTGAAAAGTACGACTTGAAGGACTTTACAGTCAGAGTATCGCCAAAAACAATGCTGATGCACGAACCTCTTTCAAAGCCTATAGCAACAGTATCTGTACTTGATTGCGGGTTAAAGTATGGAATTTTGCGATGGCTTTTGAGATACGGATTTAAGGTTATTAGATTTCCTTGCTGGGCTAAGCCAAGCGAATTACTTGAAGGCTCTCAGGGAGTAGTTATAAGCAATGGTCCTGGAAACCCAGCTCTCTTAACAAATCAAATTAAAACAGTGAGAGAGGTAGCAGAATCAGGCATACCTGTGCTTGGCATATGCCTTGGAATGCAACTTCTATCCCTAGCATTTGGCGCCAAGACCTACAAGCTAAGGTACGGGCATAGAGGGCCTAACAAGGGAGTAGTTGATACAATTACAGGTAAGAGTTATATAACTACACAAAACCATGGATATGCTGTTGATGAGCAGAGCCTTGGTGATGCAGGGCTTGTTCTGTGGTTTAGAAATATTGATGACAAGTCCGTTGAGGGAGTGATGCACTCCAAGTTACCAATTATTACAACACAGTTCCATCCAGAAGGAGGGCCAGGTCCTCACGACACAACATGGGTTTTTGAATTATTTAAAAAGCTGGTGTTAAATCATGGAAACGGTTAAAAAGGTTCTTGTAGTGGGGTCTGGTGCTATTAAGATTGCTGAAGCAGCGGAATTTGATTATAGTGGCAATCAAGCGCTAAAGGCGTTGAAGGAAGAGGGTATTGAAACAGTATTAGTGAATCCTAACATAGCAACAATTCAGACGAGCTATAAGTTTGCTGATAAAGTTTACTTAGCACCACTTAAACCAGAGTTTGTAGCTAAGGTCATAGAGGTTGAGAGACCTGACGGAATTATGATTGGATTTGGGGGTCAGACAGCTTTAAGCATAGGTGTGAGACTATATGATGATGGTGTGCTCAGTAAGTATGGAGTTAAGGTTCTGGGAACTCCTATAGAGGGTATTAGGAGGGCTCTTTCAAGATCGCTATTCAGAGAAACCATGGTTAAGCATAGTATACCCGTGCCACCAAGTAGCGCTGCTACTTCAATAAATGAGGCTATAGACATAGCTGAGAAAATGGGTTACCCGGTCATGGTTAGAGTAAGCTTTAACCTAGGTGGTGCTGGTAGCTTTGTTGCATGGAGAAGAGAGGAGTTGGTGAAGAGGCTTAGGGCAGCTTTTGCACAATCTGAAATTGGTGAAGTGCTTATTGAGAAGTACTTGCATCATTGGAAGGAGATAGAGTTTGAAGTGGTTAGGGATGCTTATGATAATGTAGCCGCTGTTGCATGCCTTGAGAACCTCGACCCGATGGGTGTTCACACTGGTGAATCTGTGGTAATAGCTCCTTGCCAAACTCTTACAGATTTTGAGTACCAATTGACAAGAAATCTCTCTATAGCTACTGAAAGAGCTATTCTCCTTGTTGGAGAAGGTAATGTGCAAGTCGCTTTAAATCCCTGGAATAGTGAAGAAGCGTATGTTATTGAAACAAACCCGAGAATGTCAAGAAGCAGTGCTTTAGCAAGCAAGGCAACAGGCTATCCCTTAGCATACATAGCTGCTAAGCTTGCTCTCGGCTACAGGCTATACGAAGTTTTAAACAAGGTTACAGGTAAGACATCAGCATGCTTTGAGCCAAGTCTAGACTACGTTGTTATAAAGATTCCTAGGTGGGATTTGGACAAGTTTCTCTATGTAGATAAATCGCTGGGAACTGAGATGAAGAGCGTTGGAGAGGTTATGGCGATAGGAAGGACTTTTCTAGAGGCTATACAAAAAGCGTTAAGAATGCTTGACATTGGAGAGCCTGGTCTCGTTGGTGGGAGAATTTATGAGGATGACACAATATCACTTGATTACGTGTTAGAGAAAATACGAAGGAGAGAGCCCTACTGGCCTATCTGGATGGCTAAAGCCATAAAGTATGGCGTTGATGTTGACACACTTTACGAGATGACAGGTATAGATAAGCATTTCTTAAAGCAGCTAGGGATGGCTGTTCAGTTTTATGAAGATTTGAAGAGGCTTAGAGAAAGACTAGATAAGATCGATAGTGCTAAACTTAGTCAACTAATTGCAGAGGGAAAGAGACTAGGGTTTAGTGACGAGCAACTGGCAAATGCTCTGGGCATTAGTGTTAATGAAGTTTGGGAACTGAGGAAGAAGTTTAAAATAACACCTGTAGTTAAGCAAATAGACACCCTTGCCGCTGAATGGCCTGCTCAAACAAACTATCTCTACATGACTTACCATGGCTGGGAACATGATGTGAGCACTGCAAGTACAAAGCCTAAGATAGTTGTTCTCGGCGCTGGGGGTTTTAGAATTGGTGTGAGTGTAGAATTTGATTGGAGCATTGTTACATTTGCTGATGAAGCGAGAAAGCTGGGTTACGAGGTTATAGTTGTTAACTACAACCCTGAAACTGTTTCAACAGATTGGGATATGAATGAGAAGCTTTACTTTGATGAAATTACAGTTGAGAGGGTTCTAGATATAGTTGAATTTGAGAAGCCCGTGGGTGTTATCACATTCTTGGGCGGGCAAATATCAAACAACATAGCATGGGAGTTAGAGAAAAGAGGAGCTAGGTTGCTAGGTACAGCGGGCTATAGCGTTCATAGAGCTGAAAACAGGGCGTTGTTTAGTAAGCTACTAGACGAGCTTAGAATAAAACAGCCTCCATGGATAGAAGCGTCAAATGTTAACGAGGTTCTGAAGTTTGCTGAAGAAGTAGGGTTTCCAGTTCTTGTAAGACCGAGTTACGTGCTTAGCGGCTCCGCTATGAATATTGCGTGGAGTAGAAAAGAGCTTCTGGATTACATAACCAAGGCTGCCAAGATATCGCCAAAGTATCCCGTAGTCGTGTCAAAGTTTATTGATGGCGCGATAGAGTTTGAGATAGACGCTGTAGGGGATGGAAAGACAGCAGTAGGCACAGTTATTGAGCATATTGAGCATGCCGGTGTACACAGTGGTGATGCAACAATGTCTATACCGTTTAGAACCCTCCCCAGAGACGCCGTTAAGAGGGCATGTGAAATAGCTATGAAGCTAAATGAAGTTTTAGAGATTAAGGGTCCTTACAACTTGCAAATGCTCTATAAAGATGGTGATGTTTATGTCATTGAGCTTAACCTTAGGGCTAGCAGGTCAATGCCATTCACAAGCAAAGTCACGGGCTGCAACATAATGAAAGCTTCTGCTGAAGCTTCACTCATAGGCAAGCTAAAAAGTGTTCCACATGAAGGTAAGTTCAACTTGCTCTTGCCAACATGGTTTGGAGTAAAATCCCCCCAGTTTTCATGGGCCAGGCTGAGAGGTGCTTATCCATTTCTAGGACCAGAAATGAGGAGTGTAGGTGAAGTGGCTGTTTTGGCTGAGACTTTTGAAGAGGCATTAATGCTGAGCTGGCTTAGTGTATCTGGAAATAGGTTGCCCTCTAAGAGTAACTACATCCTTATTTATAGCCCCATGCAAAAAGAGTTGAAAGAGTTGCGCGAGGCCGTTCAGATTCTTGCTAATGCTGGTTACAACGTCATTACAGTGGACGGAATGGCTGTTGAAGGAGCTCCTGCACTTCCCGAGGCTAAGGTTGTTGAAAGTCTTGTAAATAATAAAGTGGATATGGTTATTACCACAGGCTATGCACCAGAGAGAGACTATAGGATTAGGCGGTATAGCGCTGACTTAGTAATACCACTAGTGTTAGACCATAGGCTGGGGTTGGAGTTGGCGAAGGCATTGGCAAAATTCGATATAAACAGTGTGACTATTAAGGATATGAAAGAATTTTGGAAAAATGTTGCTGATATAGTTATACCCATTTAAAGGTTCCTTGAAGAGCTCTTTCCAAGTCCATGTAGAGTTCAACAGCATCTCTATACCTATCCTCCTTTCTCAAACTAATGCCCCTGAAAAGTATTGACTTAACGTTTTGAGGTACGGCTTGAAGTTGAGAAAAAATGTACTTCTCATCCAACTTTATAACATCGTTAGAAAACTTTTGAAGAGCATCAGCAAGTTTTTCCCTAGGATAAGATTCTATACTTTCAGAAAGCTTTTCTGCAAATATCTTAAAGTCCTGCTCATCTTCAGTTATTGGTGGAATTGGCAGGCCTAATTTGTATAGGCTATTTAGAAGTAGCGTATTTAAATAGTGCCTGTGCTTAGGAACGTTTGCAGTAAGAGTGAAGATAACTGTCATGACTATGCTATAGACATCGTAATCAAAATCTCCAAAGCCTGTAGCTATTGCTAGTGGATCTGCATAAGCTGGTGTAACTCTTCTAAGCTCCCAGCCATAGCCAGGTATATGTAGAGAGCCTGAAAAGTCATTAACTTTAACAGTATATCCAAAAGGCTCTAAAGAGTCCTTAAACAGTATTACATTCCTTGGCTTTAAATCTAAATGTGGTATGGCTGCTGTATGCATTAAGGCAACGGCACCTGCAATGTGATAGAATATATACATGCATTCTTCATAACTGAGTCTCCCCATTTTCTTTACGTGGCTCTCAAGGTCTCCCAGATCCCCGTATTCCTCAATAACTGCAGGTGGGCTGGTAGTGTACTTTGCAATATCACTTCCATTGCCCAGCATCATTATAGCCATGGGCAATACTATGTTTTTCCTAAATCTCATAAGCTTCTCTGCAAGCTTCTCGTTTAATCCCCGTGCCTTAAGTAGTAACTCTAAGTCTTTTTGCATTACGGAAAGTACGAGAAGTGCTTGAGCATAGCCTCTGAGATAGTCCATATATCTTCCTGTGAGTGCTATATCCTCTCTCACAACTTTTAGAACAAGCTGAGCGCCTCTTGTAGCATCTCTAGCCTTAAAAACATACATGTAGGCACTCTTATCGGATATGATGCTGTCTATTGTATACCCATAAACACCTCTATTCATCCAAACCGCCATGAAATCCCTCACAGCTTTAATAAAGCACTCCTTTAGCTTGCCAACCAACTCAACACCCAAATTCTCAGCTCCCACCTCCTCTACAATTACTTTAATAAGAGCGTTACTACCAAGCAGTCTCTCCAACTCTTCGTATGCCTTGAGACCTGTTAACTCGATTTTCTCACTAACCTCTTTTGAGATTGCAACAACAACATCCCTTACCGTAATAGTGCGCAGCACATACTTGTCATTAGCTGTTATACGCATATAGCACACCATATCTTCTCTACATAGATTAAGTTTATTGATAATAGCGTCACGCAACTTATTTGCCACATCCATGGAGTACAGCATAGTTCTTCTATTTCTAGATAGAAGAAGCTGAGCTAAAACCTCTGGACTACCAAGCAGGAGTGTACTCAACTCATCAACTTCTTTACAGAGCCTTAAAGCCATAACCGTCCTCTTACATAGTATAATTTAGGTATCCAAATTATAAAATTTACACTACCTAATGATTACAACTGAAAGCCTTACCTTTTAAAGAGGGGATGGGGTAGAAAAGCTTATAAGGTGCATTTCTTGTTTTAGTTTTGGTTGCCCTAAGCATATGGATACAGGGAGTGCAACCACCAAAAGATGTGGGGAGCTCTGACCCCCTGAATGCCCCTCAGATGACAGATGTATCCCCGAATAGATGGGGGGAACCTGTGAACCGCCCAAAGAGAACCTTCGCCCTTTAGGGCGGGGAGGAGGTCAGTACTGCGAATCCTGACACCACTTCCACTCCTAATTTAACTTCTACAGTGCTCGCATAGATTTAAAGTAGTTCAGCATAATGCTATTCACCATTTTGATTGTAGAGTAAACATTTAAATCTCACTATATTAAAGAGGAGACTTGGTATTTGTATGAAACTCTATGAATTTGAGAGCAAGGAGATTGTTGCTCGGTATGGCATTCCCGTTCCTCGTGGACGTGTTGTCGATAAGCCTGAAGAAGCTCTACAAGTAGCTAAAGAGCTTGGCGCTGCAGTGCTAAAAGCCCAGGTTCTTGTTGGTGGAAGAGGGCTTGCAGGCGGTATAAAGATTGTTGATAAGCCTGAAGAAGCTCTACAAGTAGCTAAAGAGCTTCTCTCCGCTAGTATTCGAGGTGAGAGAGTTGAAAGAATTCTTGTTGAAGAGAAGGTGTGTATTGATAGAGAGCTTTACATCTCACTAACAGTTGATAGAGCTGCTCGCAAATTAATGTACCTTGTTTCAGAGATAGGCGGTGTTGAGATAGAGGAGCTTGCTAAGAAGTACCCTGAGAAAATTCATAAAATATACGTAGATCCTAACATAGGTTATGTGGACTACATGGCTAGAGAAGCTTTGCAAGCACTTAAGTTGCCATGGACATTGCTTCAAGACCTCGCAAACATAATGAAGGGCATGTATAAAATTATGATTGATTACGATGCAGAGCTTGTAGAATTTAATCCACTTGCATTTACATGTGAAGGCAAGCTTGTAGCGCTTGACGCTAAAATCATTATTGATGATAATAGCCTCTATAAACATCCAGAGCTTCAAAAACTTTACGGAAGAGAGTTTTCAGGTTTTGAAAGAAAAGCTCGAGAACTAGGTGTTGGCAGCTATGTAGAGCTCGATGGCGATATAGGCATTATTTGCAATGGTGCTGGTATAACAATGATGACAATGGATTTGGTGTACTACTATGGTGGCAAACCTGCGAATTTCCTTGACCTCGGTGGGGGAGTAACCCGCGAACGCATTAAAAAAGCACTTACACTAATGCTTTCCCACCCGAGAGCAAAGGTTATACTAATAAACATCTTTGCTGGCTTCACAAAATTAAATGAGGTTGCTCAGGGTATTGTTGACGCCGTAAAGGAGGTTGGCATGAAAAAACCTCTCATCATAAGATTCAAAGGCACTTTTGCTGAAGAAGGTATGAGGATCCTTAAAGAAAATGGAATTACAGAAGTCTATACAGAACTTGATGATGCTGTAAAAATGGCTGTAGAACTGGCAAGGAAGATGTGATTACTATGGGCATTCTCGTGAACTCTTCTACAAAAGTCTTAGTCCAAGGAATTACTGGAAGAGTTGGTAGTTTCATGACGAAGATGATGATCGACTATGGTACAAAAATAGTTGCTGGTACAACTCCTGGTAAAGGCGGTGGTTATGTTCACGGCGTTCCAGTCTACAACACTATTTACGAGGCTGTAAAAGAGCAAGGGCCCATCGACGCTTCAGTAGTTTTCGTTCCCGCCAGCATTGCCGATGACGCTATTTACGAGGCTATAGATAACGGAATAAAGGTTATTGTTGCAATAACAGAGGGCATACCGCTGCATAGTGAAATTAGATTCATAAACTACGCCAGAACTAAAGGTGTTGTCATTGTAGGGCCAAATACACCAGGAATTTTAACTGTTAATGAGTGCAACATAAGCATTATGCCTGCTTTTCTATTTAAACGAGGCTCCATAGGAATAGTCTCTAGAAGTGGTACACTGACATTTGAAGTTGCTGCTGCGCTTGCAAAACACGGCTACGGAGTGTCAACTGCTATTGGCATTGGTGGCGACCTCATTACAGGTCTCGATTTCATAGAAACCTATGAAATGTTCTTAAGAGATGAGCATACAGAGGGTATTGTTTTAATAGGCGAGATTGGGGGTGATGCTGAAGAAAGGTTTGCTAATTACTATGCTAAACTCGAACCTAAGAACAAAAAGCCTGTAATAGCAATTCTCGCCGGCAAAACAGCTCCTCCAGGTAAGCGCATGGGTCACGCAGGTGCGATAATATCTATGGGAATGGGTGACTATAGGTCTAAGCGAGAAAGCCTTGAAAAAGTTGGTATACCCGTAGCAGAAACGCCATCACAAGTACCATTACTCATAGAAAGAGTTTTAGGTAAGTAGCTTTACTTAATACTACCTCCTTTTTTAACTTAGTCTCAATTCATATGTTGCACCACTGCTGGCAAGACTGAAGGCATCTATACGGACTGAGCAACTAAGTGAGGTAAGCTTTTCTCTCCATCCCCGCCCTGAAGGGCGAGGCTTTCAGTTGCAAAGCTTTAGGGCTAAATAATACAAAGGTAGTAAAGGGTGTGGGAAGAGTAGTTAAAAAAGGCTTTAACATGTTTTCTATTTCTTCACTAGGTACGTTTAGGAGTGACTTTTGTTAGCCATTCTCTTCCTATAACCTCTCTTGCCACTATAACCCTCATTATGTCTAGTGATCCCTCAGCTAAGTCGTAACTCTTGATGGCTTTCCATGCAATTGCTACAGGGTTTTCTAATGTATATCCGTATGCCCCCATCCACCTAAGCGCATCATCTAGGGCTGCTTTTGCAACTCTTGTAGCGAATGATTTGGCTTCTGCTGCTATTTTTGTCACCTCAAACCTTTCGATCTTACCCTCTTCCTCCATCTTAACAGCCCACAGAGCCTTGAGTGCCAGTGCATAAGCGGCATCGAGATTAGCCCAGTGGTCAGCTAGTTGAAACTGAATGCCTTGAAAAGTAGCAATGGGTGCTCCAAAAGCCCTTCTCTGCTTAATGTAGTCAAGAGCTATTTCTAGAGCCCGCTTACCAGCTACAGCACATGTTAAAGCTATGTAAGCTCTAGCGTGATCAAAACCCTCCATAGCTATGTAAAAGCCTCTCCCCTCTTCTCCAATCCTATAGTACTCTGGAACTCTAACATCATTCATTACAAAACTACCCCAAGACCATCCTCTTCTTCCAAGCTCTTTCTCAAACCTTATGGTAATTCTCTCATCAGTTAATGGTATGAAGAAGAATGTCATTCCCCTGTGACCCTTGCTCTTATCAGTATATACTAAGGTATTGTGACCTCCGCCCTCCTTAAACCAAACACCCTTCTCCCTGGCCTCTCTAACACCTGAAATAAATGCCTTCTCACCACTCACAACATACTCCTTACCATCTCTTCTAGCTGAAGAAGTCATGCTTACTAAATCTGAGCCTGCCCCAGGCTCTGTCGTAGCTATACCTATCCACAGATCGCCGCGAGCCGCCTTCCTTATTACAGCGTCTCTAAACTCCTCACTTCCATGCCTATAAGCTATGTAACCCCAAGAAGTGTGCACTAGAAATGCCACAGCTAGTGAGCACTCAATATCGGCTCGAACTATTTCTTCAAGTATTAGCCCTGCCGTAATTGGATCTAGCCCTAAACCATCATACTTCTCGGGAAAGAGTAACCCAAATACCCCTAACTTTGCTAGCCCCTGAACAATATCAGGTGGTATCATTCCCTTCTCCTCGAACTCCACAACCTTTGGAGCTATATACTTCTCACCAAATTCTCTTACAGCAGCCTTGAGCTCTTCCTGCTCCTTAGTAATTGTGAAGTCTATAGGCATGCACACCCCCATTATATATTCCAGATGCCTCTAAAGAAAAACTTTCTTGAAAATACCCTACTTAATCAAAATCAAACTGGGCTACATCATAATCTTAGTAATTTTATGTGGGCAGGTATGAGCACTGCAAATATAAAAAGAGCTTGAGCTTTGAGCTTCAGCCCTTGCAAAAGCTTTTTATTCAATTGCAACCACACTTAAGACTTCTTACATGTCCTTACCCTCGTAAATTATAATGAAAATGCGAAGGTTTACTGTATGAGGGATGCCTACCCTGCTCTACCACTACCTGTTTTCACAATCGAAGTACTTTTAATGCACTAATAGCATTTAATTTACTTGTAAGTAGGGTGCGAGAATAGAAATGATAAGAATTATGATGTAAATATATATGAGAGTCTAGCTCCCATTGACAAAAGTAATTAAATAAAGTCTTATGAGCTTTTCCTCTTTCCCACTTAAAAGGCAAAGTTCTCTTTATATAAAGCTAGAAAACTTAAAATGATTAAAAAGAGCTTATTTTAAATTTTAAGTTCTCTAAGTATATCTATTACTCCGAGCTTCATGTCAAATTCAAAGTAAAGTGCTGCTAGTATTGCATCAACTTCAAGCTTATGTACAGGGTCTATGATAGAGGGTGAGTCATAGGTGATGCTTGCAGGCCCTGTAAATATTACTCTCTCCCCTCTAGGATCCACGTGAAAGTCTATTTCCGCGTACCACTTTATTAGTTGTGTAACGCCACCTTTACCTTTTATTGGTGGAAGGTGCCTTATTGAGTAGAGGTGTGTAGGCTTTGGCATGACAAAGTCTATGAGCTCTGCCCCTAAGGCTCTTGTATTTGGCTTGATGGTGACCGTAGCGAGTCTCTTGCCAGCTGGTCTTTCTAGAATTCCTTGTATCACATCTAGTTCCTGAATGAGTTCTATCTTTGCAAGTTTTTTCGGGGCGCCAGCCAGTTCCCTACCGGCTGCAAGGGCCGCATCATTAGTCACATAGATGTATGGTATGTAGTACCCTCTATCCCCTACCTCATCCTCTACCTGTATGAGGCTTATAAACTCTTTATACTCTCCAAGCGTACTAAAGCCATAGTGGGATATCCACACGGCACCATTTCCTAAGGATTTTAAGCCTTCAGGAAGCAGCTCGCTGAGATCCCTCTTAAGCGTAAATAGTACTGTCACAGCCTTGCAGTTTCTATACTCAATTCCTCTTTCCTCATCTATTTCATAAAGAGGTGCGTCAAACGGCGTTCCTTTAATCATTTCTATTATCACCTCCTTTCTTTTTGCTCTATCTCAGTAACATATTCCTGAAAGCGTCTTGTTATCGATTCTGCATTATAGTATTCTTTTTCGTAGTTCTCTATTATATCATCAGCAGCCTCTAAACTGAGAACCTCAACAGTTCCATCTTCTATCAGTAAGCTCCTTGCATCTCTGAAGAGCTTCTGAACTATGAATTCTTTATGTAGACCATAAGCTCCAAATATCTGTAAGGCATCGTGTGCAACTTCATATGCTACTTTCTTTGCAAATATTTGCGCTGCTCTCGCATGCCTTGGAGAGGCATCAAAAGTTCCCTTGTAAAGCCTTGAATACGTGTACTCCATAGCTTTTCTCACATAAGCTCTTGCAACTTCAACTTTTTCAAACATTTCATAAAGCTTCAACTTTATGTTCTTATGCTTAATTAGAGGTGCCCCGCCCTGAACTCTCTCCCGCGCATACTTTAAAGCCTCTTCAAAAGCAGCTCTTGCAAGTCCAACAGAGAAGGCTCCTACAGTTACGCTAGTTAAGCAAAGGAGTTGATCGCAAAAGATGCCATAGAAAGGCCCAGGTGCCACTACGACGTAGTGCTCAGGAATCCTAACGTGATCAAAGGAAACCCAGCCTTGCGGGCAATCGCGCATTCCAAGCATGTCTTCAGGCTCTCCCTTGGCAACTCCCTTGAGATTTAGTGGAACTACGCAGAAAAGACCGTGTGCTAAGGTTTTTCCCTCTTTTACTTGTGCATGTAATCCACAGTGTGTGGCTACAGGAGCTGCGGAAACCCATGAAGACTTGTGACCTGTGATTATCCATTCATTGCCGTCCTTTTCAGCTACCACATTACCTCTACCCATTTTCTCTACAAGGCTCTCCTCTTCCCTAAGCATTATTAAATAATCACTTCCATGCTCTGGCTCTGTAACTCCCCAGCAACCGATCCAGTCATCTCTCTTAAGCCAAGGCTCGACAAGCTCTTCATAAGCTTGCTTACTCCCAAAATATGTTATAACTGTAAAGGGTATCATATCAACTCCCAAAGCTGTAGCAAAGCCAGTACTGCCCCATCCGAGTTCCTCCCAGAATATGTATGCTTGTCGTGGAGTTAGCTGCAATCCGCCTTTCTCATGTGGGATAAGAATTTTGTGATATTCAAGCCTCTTCATTTGCTTCATTACTTTGAAGAATGGAGAATCCGGCTTCACCCTCTCCTTAGCAGGCATCCTGTCTAGCTCTATAGACGCTGGCCGTACTACTTCCTCGGCAAATCTATGTACCTCCTCTCTCAACAGCTTTTCGTCTTGAGTTAGCTCCTCTAGGTCTAAAAAAGCCATTAAATTCACTCAAAAATTCATTTTACAGGTATTGAAGCTAGTAATTCACTAAACCTCTTTACAGCAGCCATGTTCCTCAACATGTAACCTAAATCGCCATGAAGCTTTAGCTTGCCAGATATGACAAGTGGTATGACCTCTACCTTTCCTTGAACAATTTGTTTGTATAGAGAGTAGTTGCCAGTTAGTTTAAACTTAGCTTCCATCTTTTCACCAGGTGCCACAACTTCAAATCTTCTAAACTCGCCGTGCCAAAAGTCCATCCAGAGATAGAGAGCAGCACCTCGAATCTCCTCCAGCCTGATGCTAGCCATTTTCTTAGCTAACTCATTTACATCTACACGATCAAGAACTGAGGGATCTCTTACGATTTCATCTAATTTAAGACCTAATTTTTCAAACAGCTTCTCCTCCGGTCTTCCCTTAAACTTAGCCCACTTATCTGGTGGAAGTGTTTTAAGCATAGAAATGAGACCTGCCATTTTCTCAGGGTCCTGAAAATCCTTAAGAGCCTCTTCATCTAGTAGCACAGTAAGCAGGTAATCGCCTTCCCAAGTTGCAGCAACTTTCCTATACTGCTCATCACTATTGATTTTCTTTAAAAGTTCATCCATCCATTTCTTTGAAGGGAAAACAACCGACATGATTCGCCCCTATCTACTACATAGTTGAGAAATTTATAAACTTTTTCAGCCCTTTGCTAACTAGTCAAGGAGACTTATTGAGAAAACTTGAGTTCTCTATAAAGAAATACTGCATTGATTTCGTTTTAGCCTCCTCACAGAAGATCTTCTCTATCCTAACCCTCAATTTACAATTTATGACCTTGCATATTGCTTAGAGAGCTTTTCAATAAGTTATGAAGCTAAGAGTTAACAGCAAGAATTAACATACCTAAAGCTGTTTTGCAACATTTTTATCATTTTGCTAATAAGTTAGGTTGGAGGCATCATTGCTTATATTTCTGAGGGTTTTGCGCAAGTAATGAGGTGATTGCAATGGGTAAGAGCTTATCTGAAAAAATTTTAGAGCGAGCAGCAGGAAAAAGTGTTTCGCCGGGCGATGTAGTTGAGGTAGGGGTTGATATTGTTGCCTTCCATGATTTAACAGGCTACCATGTTATTGAGGTTTTGGAGAAGGCAACAAATGGCAACATTAGAGTTTGTGATGCGAACTCACTAGTTATAGCTTTTGACCACCTTGTTCCACCACCTGATGTGAGAAGCGCTGAGATACAGCAGAGCATTAGGTCGTTTGTCAAAAAGCACACATTGAAAAACTTTCATGATGTGGGTTATGGGATTTTGCATCAGGTTCTTATAGAGCGCTATGTAGTTCCTGGGCAAGTTGTAATGGCCGCTGATAGCCATACCACTACATCTGGTGCTTTAGGAGCTTTTGCACAAGGTCTTGGAGCTAGCGATATTGCTGCAATAGTGCTTACCGGTAAGACCTGGGTTACAGTGCCTCAGCCATTTAAGATTAAGCTTATTGGTAGTTTAGGGAAGTGGGTTACAGGCAAGGAAGTGGCTTTGGAGATTCTCAGGGTGTTTAAGGCTGAGTACTTCAATGGTATGTCTATAGAGGTGTTTGTTGAAAATCCTACAGCGTTTCCCATGGACTTCAGGGCTACAGTAGCTAACATGGGCATAGAAATGAATGCTGATGCCTTAATGTTTGTACCTGACTCTGAAACTATTAACTTTATAAAAAGTGAGAGAGGGTTTGAACCCAAAATCATTACCCCTGATAAAGATGCTGAATATGTGGATGAGTACACAATTGAGTTAAATAAGGTAGAGCTATTAGTAGCCGCGCCTCACAGTGTTGATAATGTTAAAAGCGTGAGAGAGGTATGGGGAACAGAAGTAGATTATGTTTTTATAGGCTCGTGCACAAATGGTAGAGTGAGCGACTTTGAAATTGCTGCTAAGATCATGAAGGGAAGGAAAGTGAAGTCAAGGTGCATAGCAATACCTGCTTCGTGGAATGTGTTTAAGAAGTGTTTAGAGCTAGGCTATATTCAAACACTTGTAGAGAGCGGGTGCATAGTGACCTACGGTACTTGCGGACCTTGCATTGGTGGGCACTTTGGAATTGCTGCACCAGGGGAAATCGTTGTATCTACATCAAATAGAAACTTCATTGGGAGAATGGGCAGTCCAGAGGCAAAGATATATCTAGCTGGCCCCGCGGTAGCTGCAGCTACAGCTGTAGCAGGAAAACTCGTAGAGCCAGGTGATGTAATGTGATAGTTGAAGGCAGGGTCATAAAGCTAGGAGATAAGATAGATACAGATGTAATAATACCGGCAAAGCACCTTAAGTACACGAATCCGGAGTACTTAGCGCAACACGTATTTGAACCCATAGACCCGGAGTTCTACAAGAAGGCGAGGGGAGCTGTAATTGTAGCTGGAAAGGTATTTGGCATGGGCTCTTCAAGAGAGCAAGCTGCAATAGCAATAAAGGCAGCAGGCATTAGAGCTGTTGTCGCAGAATCTTTTGCAAGAATATTCTATAGAAATGCCATTAACAACGGGCTCCCGGTAATTATATGCCCAGGAATATCTAGGGAGGTAGCCGAGGGAGATTGGCTAAGAATTAATATAGAGACTGGAGAAGCAGTAATTAACAATGTGAAGAAAGTTATGTGCAAACCCATTACTGGCATGGCTTTGGAGATACTTAAAGCTGGAGGGTTACTCGAATATTTAAAGAAATTGAAGAATTATTAAAAGAAGACCTACAATTAAATTGCGTGTACCTAATCGCAACAGCCTATGCCTGCTTCAAATCATTAACAACAATTTCAGCTACTTTTTTACCAGAGAGAAGCATTGAGCTAAATATTGGGCCCATTCTTGGCAAGCCATGCAGTGCTGCTACAGCCATTCCTGTTACATAAAGTCCTGGTAGTACTCTACCTGCCTTCTCTACAACTACTTTCTCTGAAACTTCTGAGTAAGCTGATTTCTCCCCCCTTAATACGATATTTGCTTCCGGTAGCTTTTTACAAACTATTTGCAGAACTTCTGCGTCATGCCCTGTAGCATCTATTACAGCCTTTGATTTTACAAATAAAGGATCTACGTGAAGCCCTGCCAATGCTACAGCGCTCCACTGTATTACAACACCCTCTATTCTAATGGGGTTCTCTCTGTATATCACATCCTCTACCTGTACACCAAGAACAATCTTTGCTCCAGCATTAATAGCACCTGCAGCAAGCTTTGCCATGAGTTCTGATGAGTCTAAAACATACAAGTTCTCCTCCTCATCTCTTTCAAACCTTATTCCAAAGTCCTTTAGTATTGAAGTTGCAGCCTCATCAACTACTACCTTATGAAACAGCATGCCACCACCACCAATCCCTCCACCAAAGCCCAGCCTTCTCTCAAAAACTACAACACAAAGGTTCTTTTCAGCAATGTACTTAGCTGCAACCATGCCAGAAGGACCAGCACCAACAATAACAACATCAACAGCGGTAAGCTTAAGCCAATCATTCATAGTGTTTCTTATAATAGCCCTAGATATCCTTTCCTCCAAAGACCTCTGAAATTGCACCATGCTTGGCCTCACCATCTGCTTAACTCATTTTAATGTATCAACTTTACTACGGTACATTAAAAAGTTTTATATAGCAATAGTGCAATTAGAAGGTGGGTTCTTCAGCTTGCGGAGACTCTTCATCTATCGGCTTGGTCTAGGAGTCATCATCTAATGCAGTACTACAACCCAAATATCTTTTCGAGAATTATAAGCCCTGTGTATGTAGCTATAAAGACTATTGCTGAAGCCCCCAAAACCCCCACTTCTATTGCTATTAGCGCCTTCTTCCTACTCATTCCAAGTAGAAATGCTATTAGTGATGCTGTCCAGGCTCCTGTTGCTGGAAAAGGTATGGCAACAAATACTGCTAGGGCTGTAGCTTCATATTTTTCAAATCTCCTACCCCTCTTCTGTATGTAATTAAGTGTTTTTATGTATGTATCCCTCACCCACCTTGGCACCCACCTCGAATTCCGTATGAACACATCTATGTATTTTAATAGATAGAGCACAAATGGCGCTATCAAGAGGTTGCTAAGAACTGATGTAAACACTCCAATGCTAAGTAGTACAGTGTTATTACTAAACCATGCAACTGCTAGTGGTATGCCACCCCTAACCTCAGATATTGGCATGAACGATACGAAGAAAATTATAAAGAGCTTGGTAACCACATCATATAGCAAAACTTCTCACACAATTATTTTGGGGGCCATGTTCTGTCGAAGTATATGTTTTTTGGTTTTGCTGATAGTGGTATTCCGAATGCGTAATCTGCATCTATTAATCCCATTTCTTGTGCTGCTACCCCCACACTAAACATTATTCTGTTATCTATGTTTAGTAGTGATGCTGTTTTTACTGCTGATCCTAGTGCTATTCCTAAGTTCATTAGGCTTAGTATTGTGTCTGCATCAATAACCCACTTCTCAGGTTTCTTAATACCAATTTTAACAATTTTACACCCAATTACCACAACAGCATCACTATTCCTAACACTATTAGCATCCCTTGCAAAGAAGTCTCCATAGAGTTGTGACAACTCCTCCATCTTCCTAGCCAAAGCCTCCAAATCATCCTTCCCACTCAAAACCCTAACAACAACATTATTAACACCACGAGCCTTAGGAGCAGTAATAGCAGAAACAACCATTAACTTAGCAACATAACCCACAACATCCTCCAACCCCATACTCATAACCTTAAGAGTGCTTAGCTACGCAATTGCTTCTGAAGGTTTTATAACACGTACTTTTACCCCGTTTTCAATACAAAACTTGTAGAGCTCATCCGGCAACTTGGCATTACTAGAGTAGAGAACGAGTATAGGCTTTGCCTTTATAAGCTTAGCTTTTTCAATAAATACCTTAATGCTGTCTAGAGATAGTTTCGCTGTATTTTCTGTAACCTCTACAGCAAACACCTTGCCTCCTCCTCTGACGACAATTTGTATAGGTCCATACCTTGTAGGATGCATAAACTCTACGCTAAGGCCTGCTGCAACATATCTTCCTGCGACTTTGCCAATAATACCATACTTCTCCTCAAATTTCCTTATTAAGAACCTGGCTTTTGCAGTAACCATGCCGCAAAACCTTAAATCACATGATATTAAATAGGTTCAATATAAAAGCTTATCGGTCTTGTGATATGATGTTACGAATGCAAAGCTTAAGTATTGCAACAGCAACTGCTATGTGTAAGAGTTGTGAGTGTGCTGCATCATGAGCTATGCCATATTAAGTGTTAAGAATTTGAGTGTAAGTGTAGGCTCCAGGAGCGCTATAAAGGATTTAAATCTAGAGGTTTTTAACAATACTGTATTCTATTTATTGGGACCTAATGGTGTTGGTAAGACAACGCTATTAAGAGCTGTTATAGGGTACCCTGGGTACACAATATCAAGCGGCGCCATATACTTCGAGGGAGAGGATGTAACTGATAAGCCTATGGAGTACAGAGTTTCTAAAGGTCTTGCAATAGCACATCAAATACCTCCAAAGCTTGTAGGGCTTCGAGTTGCAGACCTCCTAAATATGTTGTGTAAAAAGAGTGGGTGTGCTGTAAGTGATGTGGCTAAGGATATGGAGATAACACACTTGCTTCACAGAGAGTTTGGTAAGGGGTTTTCAGGCGGGGAGCTTAAGAGAGTTGAAATAGCCACTCTCCTTGCACAAAGACCTAGGCTTGCCCTTGTTGACGAGCCTGATACTGGTGTGGATGTAGACTCTATAGAAATTATAGCAAGAGGCTTGAAGAAGCTCGTTGAGCTATCCCCACACAAATCCATAGTTATTGTAACACACACAGCATTTATTGCAAGGTATATAGAGCCTGACGTAACTTGCATACTGCTAAATGGATCCATTGCCCGCTGTGGCGATTCTGAGCTCCTTTACAAGGTGTTGAGATATGGGTTTAAGAGCTTGGCTTGAAGATGTTAGGGATAGAGCTTCAAGAGCTTTAAGTAAGCCATCACCTTACGGTTTAGATGTAGATGTATCACCATTTCTTAGCATACCTGAAGCAAGAGCTGGAGGAAAGCTAGATGTTGCGCGAGCTGAGGAAGTTGGGGTAAATCTCAAAGCTAATGCAATATACATTCAAATTGACCAGACATACTTTAACTATTTGAGTAGAATACCCGGAGTTGAGGTGCTTAGAATAGAGGATTTTGTGGATCAGAGACCCGATGAAGCACAGGAGTACTTCTGGAGACTTATTGATCCTGCAAAAGATAAGTACACAGCTTTAGCAGCTCTTAAAGGGAGGGGCGGTTACTTTATAAGGGTTAAGAAGGGAGTTAAGGTTGAGGAGCCCATCATGGCGTGCTTATTCATGAGCTATGGAGGTCTGCAAGCACCTCATAACATTGTCATAGTTGAGGAAGGTGCTGATGCAACTGTTTATACAGGGTGTACTATTGCACCGGAGGTACTAGGGCTTCATGTAGGTATTTCAGAGTTTTATGTGAGTAAAAATGCCAAGCTTAGGTTCATCATGGTGCACTCATGGAATAGGGTGGCTCATGTAAGGCCGAGAACTATTGTAAGTGTAGGTGAAGGTGGGGAGTACGTGTCTTACTATGTGAACATGGCCAGGGTGAGGACCCTGCAAACATATCCTGTAGTTTACTTAGCTGCTGAGGCAAAGGCGTTTCTAGCCTCAATTCTACTGGGGTTAGGCGATGCTGAAATAGATGTTGGAAGTGGTGTTCACATACATGGTGATAACAGTGGTGCTGAGCTTATTTCCCGAGCTTTAGCAAGAGATGAATCAAGAATAGTTATGAGGGCGCAGATAGTAGGAGAAGGGATTTCAAAAGGACACATAGACTGTCGCGGCCTTATGCTATCTGAAAAAGCCTTTATTCAGACAATTCCTGAACTAATAGCAAAAAGCCCCAATGTTACACTAACACATGAAGCTTCAATAGGCAGAATTGCTGAAGATGAAATAAACTACTTAGTGAGTAAAGGATTTTCAAAAGATGAAGCTATTTCCGCTTTAGTAAGGGGATTTGCATCAATAGAAATTAAGGGAGTTCCAGAGAAGGTAAAGAGTTACATAGAGTCCATAGAGAAAGTGCTTTCAGAAAAAGCTCTTTAAATATTAGTACAGAATTTCTTAAATTGGTATGGAAGGATGAGTTCAAGCTTACAACCACAAATGATTCTAAATAAATGTAGAAAAATAACCGTGTCAATGGATGAATAGATAGCAAGGAAATCGTATCAGTATTGTAGCTAAATAAAGTTTTACACACTTTCTTTAAAGTATTCAGCTGGGTAACCGCTATTTCATCTTCTTTTCATTCTCCCCGAAAAGTTCATCATCATCAATAATTATTAAGTGAGCAAGGGTTTTAAGCATAAATTAGAATTGTAATGTGGGATTTGCTGATGGTATTAGATGAAGAGACTATTAAGAGGGAGTTAGTGAGTGTTATGCATAGTCTATATAGAAGAGGTCTTGTTTCAGCTCTTTCAGGTAATGCGAGCGTTAGGATTCCTGGCACAAATTATGTTTGGATTACTCCTACTGGTGTTTTTAAGGGTGGTTTGACTGTTGATGATTTAGTTAAAATTGATTTGGAGGGAAACGTTGTAGAAGGTTTTGGAAGGCCTTCTAGTGAGTGGAGACTTCATGTTGCTGTGTATAAAGTGCGCCCTGATATCAACGCTATTATACATGCGCATAACCCAACTGTAGTGGCTTTCTCTGTTGCTGGGCTCAGGCTTGATGAATCTCTGCTCTCTGAAGTAATGCTGCTTGTAAAGAGAATTGAGTATGTTCCATTTGTTGAGCCTGGTACTGAGGCTTTAGCCAAGCTGGTTGCTGAGAAGGCGTCTACAGGTAGTAATGCAATTGTTTTAGAGAGGCACGGTGTTGTTGGTCTTGGTAGGCATCTGTATGAAGCTGAAATGATTGTGGAGTCTCTTGAGGACTTGGCAAGGGTACAACTTCTTTCAAAACTAATACGCTTTCTCTTTGCACTATAGCTGTAAGATATTTATAACCTCGTTGAAAACCTCGTCATCCTCAACCTCGCTACCCCTAGGCTTTAAATACAGCACCCTCTCCGGAGGTAGCTTCATGATAGTTACCCCTGCTTTTAAGCCCACTTCCCCAAGCCTTTTAACATTTTCAATCACAACTTCTCTCAACTTCTCAACATTTGTGTATATTGCTATGGCTGTTGGCATTGTTACAATAACAGCTGATACAGAGCTTAATAGTCTTGGGTAAGGCGTTATTGCATCATTAAAAGACTCTACGATAACCACATCACTATGACTACACACCTTACGCTGGCATTCCTCAAGGTTTTTCTCAACATCTTGTGATTTAAGCAAGTTTATAAACTGCTGAAGCTCTACTTCCTCTGCTTTAGCTTTCGCTGCAAAGCCTTCTAAAAGCATTTGAATTTGGGGTGCCATTTTCTTGACATTTTCTCTAAATATGTAATGTTTAAAAGAGCCTGTGTAGCAGTTTGTGTACCTTGCTAACACCATTTGCCTAAATTGATCCTCTAGATCTGCAAAGTACTCATCTACACCACTCCTAGCAATATAGCTTACCGGATCTGGTGGTGAGAGAAGCACATCTATAGGATTAATAATGTGAACCTCTGCAAACCCCAGAATCCTGCTATACTTAGCTACATCCTCTCCAATTAAAACACCTCTCTCAAAGCTATACATAAATGAATGAAATTGACTCCACAGATTATGACCTGCAACAGGCTTAAAAACTCCTATACTATAGCCTCTTTCACCAAGGCTCTTAGCAAGTCCTATTGAAAACCATGTCTTTCCAGAATCGTATGTTAAAAGCCCTGCTACCAATATCACGCTTTTCATAGCATCTATGTATTTACTATAAAAGCTTTTAAAACAATATTAACACAATTCTCTTCTGGGGGGTTAGAATATGTCGATAGTTGTGGTAAAGAGAGATGGTTCTAAGGAAGAATTCATACCAGAAAAAATTGTTGTTAGCTGTTTAAAAGCTGGTGCAACTCTTGAAGTGGCAAGAAAAATTGCTAAAATTGTTGAAGCGAAGTTGTTAGAGCAAAATGTTAAGGAGGTTACAGCTAAAGACTTAACAAGAATGATCTTAGAGTTGCTTAGAAAAGAAAATGAAGAGTGGTACAGAAACTGGATAGTATTTGATAGAGCAATAAAGAGAAGAAGAACTGAAGAAGAGCTCACAAAGAGCCAATAAGCTTTCTGCACACCTCCAATATCTTAACCTTTAATCATAATTTTTATAATCCCTTTACCACAGTTTCATTTTTGATGATGAAGAAGAGCCGACATGAAATATGATTGGTTTATCCTCAGCTGATCCAATCTCCTCCCAGCCGTAAATAACAATGTTTTCAGCTGTAAAATCTTATAACTTTAGAACTGCGAGTGTATTCCGAGATAAAGAGCGTGATGATACTGCCAGTAACTGACATTATGATGTCTACACACCCTGCTGAAAGGTGGTAGGTATGAGGCTTCTGTTTGCTGATAGCCATGCTCATTCAAATCCTGTGAAAGGGTTTGGTATGCGCAATATCGCTAAGAGGTTTAAACAAGCTGGTGGCTGGTTTATAGCCATTGTTTCTCTTTCTCCTCATCACTATGGATTTGAGCCTACTCTTGATGGGTATAGAAAGGCTATTGATGTGATCATTAATGAGTGTAGAGCTGCGCATGAGGAAGGGTTAAAGGTGGCGTGTTTTGCAGGTATTCACCCTGCTGATGTGGATCACATGATACTTCAAGACCCTAAGAAAAGCGATAGTGTTATTGCTTTTGCTGTAGAGGTTTTGAATTATGTTGCAAAGATGGTTAAAGAAGGTGCTTTAACAGGTATAGGTGAAGTTGGTAGGCCTCATTACAGAACATTACCAGAATCCTTTGTTGCAAACTCAATTGTCATGAGATATGCCTTAGCTATTGCCAGAGATCTCCAGTGCTTAGTGCACCTGCACTTAGAGCAAGGAGGCTACGTAACAGTGCGCGATGTGCGTGAGGTCGCGTCCATGGTGATGCTCAGTAAGGACAGAGTTATACTGCACCATAGTGACATTTTGACAGCTCGCTATGCTCAAGAATATGGGTTTGCCTTTACAATACCTGGTAAACTACAGGTTTTGACAGAAGCTTTCAAGAGGTTTACTCCAAGCTATACAGTTGAGAGTGACTTTATTGATGACCCTAAGAGACCTGGGGTCTCCTCCTACCCTTGGCAAATAATTGAAAACCAGCTCAGGCTTTTAAATGAGG
>JAJHQM010000068.1 GCA_020833345.1 Ignisphaera sp. | reverse complement strand
TTTTGAAGCCTTTGAAAGGACGTGTACTTGTAAATGGTGTTGATGTTACAGCAAAGCCTGAGCTTGCTGGAAGGTTCATGGTTCTTCTCCCACAGCTCGCTATGACTAAGCAAGTAGGTTTGCTTCCAGTAAGTGTGTGGGAGTTTGTTGAAGTAGGTGCAAGGCTCTGCTATAGGAAGAGAGGTGTAGAGATTAGTAGAGAGGAGCTTAGGAGTAGGGTTAGAGAGTCTTTGGAGCACGTTGAGCTAGAGCCTAGCACATGGGGCAAGAATATATGGAAATTATCAGGAGGTCAAAGACAAAGAGCTTTAATAGCCAAGGCTCTCGCCTGCGGAGCTCCTATAATGCTTCTCGACGAGCCTCTCTCTTCAGTAGATCCCGAGGGTAAGATAGACATAGCACACTTATTTAACGAACTCAAGAGAAATAGCATAATCATAGTTACTTGCCACGATCCAGAAGTGCTTTTAGAATACACAGACACCATAATGCTTTTGGGAAAGGGCTTTTACATTATAGGTGAGCCAGCAGAAGTGTTGAGAGGTGATATTCTGAGAAAAGTCTATGGAGAATCTATAGTGGAGTTTGCAGGGCATATTCACGTATGCGACTATCATGTATAGCTCAAGTTGCTACGTAACGCACAAAGCCTTAACACTTTTAGCATAGTTCACAGCCCTATCAATGAGTTCCTTGTAGTTGCCTAAATAGCTCCCAGGATTAAGCAGTTTGACTAACTCATCTGGGGTTAAAAACTTCTTTACAATTTCGTTCTTCACTAAAATGGTGTAAAAGTCCTCCCCATTGCTAACCATTGCTGAAAGTTCTGATAAGAGTTTGTGTGCTTCATGTCTTGGCACGCCTTTCTCCACAAGCTTAACCATAACTGCCTCAGCCATTATTGTACCCTTAGTTAGCTGTAGGTTTCTCTCCATAGCCTTTTCATCAACGTGTAAGACCCTTAGGAGCTTCTCCATGTCTAAGAGCATTTGATCTGCGGCGAGAAGTACATGGGGTATTAGAACCCTTTCACTACTGCTATTAGTCAGGTCTCTTTCATGCATAAGCGGTATGTTTTCTAAAGCCGTAATTGTAAAGGCTCTTACAACCTTTGCCAACCCAGATATTCTCTCTGCTGTAACAGGGTTTTTCTTCTGCGGCATAGTGCTACTACCAATCCTCTTACCAGCCTCATAAACCTCCCCTATCTCAGTTCTAGAAAGCTCTCTAATCTCCAGAGCAAACCTATCAAGTTGGCTAGCCAAGATCGCCAGATCCGTAACAAGCTCTGCAAAGCCATCTCTAGGCGCAACTTGAGTTGATATTGCGTGAGGCTCTAAACCGAGCACTCTCGATGCCACAGCCTCTACAACAAGCCCCTTACCACTCCAAGCAGCCATTGTACCTACAGCACCAGAAATCTTGCTTCTTACAACTCTTTTCTCAGCTTCACAAAGCCTTTCTAACCCCCTTGAGAGCTCGTAAACATAGTTAGCAAACTTAAAGCCAAGGGTTATTGGAATCGCGTGCTGACCATGTGTCCTCCCAGCCATTACAGTATCCCTGTACTTCTCAGCGTACTCAATAAGCATCTCTATAACTCTCCACAGTCTTCTCTTCAATATGGTCAGAGCGTCTCTAAGTATAAGTGCCCACGCAGTATCAACAACATCATAGCTTGTAACACCTAAGTGAACAAACCTGCCACACTCTCCACACCGCTCCCCAAGAATGTAAGCTAGTGAAGCTATATCGTGCCCCGTCACAGCCTCTCTCTCATACACCTCTTCAGGCTTCACACCTTCAGCACACTTCCTCAAAACCTCTGCACAGCCCCTCGGCACTAATCCAGCCTCCTCCAGCCCCTGCATTACCGCCACTTCAACATCTACATACCTTTTCACAATATGTTCTACGAGAAAGAGCCTCCTCATCTCCTCTGAGCCATACCTCCACTCAAAAACACATACACGCTCCATTCTAGCTGCACCTATGTTACAACCTCCTCTAGACATCCAAGCTCAATGCACTCCCTTATCTCCATAGCTATTCTCCTGCCCATGCTAATTGGCTTACCAAAGTAAAGCTTGCTGTACTGCCCACCTATACCCATATGAACATTAGTACCTCCACCAATTCTAAACGCAACATCAAATACAACTACATCCATATCAGAAGTTACAAAGAGCTGAAGAGTAAAGGGCCCCACAACTCCTGGTGGCTCAATTCTTTTACACGCTTCGGCAAACTTATCGGCAATTTCAAACAGCTTCTCTAACATGCTCTCTCTAATTGTTGCCATTTCATGCCCTATTTCAATCATCTCAACATCCACATAGTCACTGAGCTCCACCTGTACACTGGCCGGTAGCCTAAGGAAGCCATCTAAATTCGTCTGAATCCTCCTGTCTATAGAGATCAATTCAACATCTTTTCTAGCTACACTAGCAAAGAAATTAACATTGAAATGAGCACCAATAACAAGCTCCTCTACAGACGCTCTTGTCAAATCCTCTTCCCTCACAACACCATCAGCCACAAGCCTTCTAAACTTTTTCCAAAAGTCATCTCTATCAACAGCAACAAAGAACCCCCTCTCAACCCTCTTCCTAGCATGGGGCATTTTAACCATAACAGGCCTGTCCACTTCATCAGGACTTGAGAATGTTTTTGGTCTTCTCACACCAGCTTCATCTAGAATCCTGTAGTAGTTTTTCTCACCAACTCTCTCTTCATACCTCAGCAAGTACCTATTTCCAAATATTGGCACAGGAAAGGAGTTCTCAATAACGTCATAGCCAACATATACAGAAAAGCTTCTATTAGGCACAAATATTGAGCTATTCTTTCTAAGAAACTCTACATTCTCAGGCTTTGCAACATCAGCAAACCTATCGAGAATTAAAGGAATGTCAACAACTCTTTTAAACCTCAAGTAAGGCCTTTCCCTACCCCTTTGGCATACGGCAATTGTTTTAAAGCCTTCATCTTTAGCACCATCAAATACGTCTAGCGCCGAGTGACTAGCTATAGTAGCTATAGACAAGCTCTTTAAATTATAGTTAGTCAGAAGCTCGCGAGGGCTATACCTAGACACAAGCCTTACCATATCTAACACCGTAAAACACAAGTATGCCCATATATCAAAGCATACTAATATGCGTTACTATAGTAATACTTATGAAAACTCATAACAAGACAAATAAGCTTACCCTGACCATGGTCATGCAATTTCACACAACAACTCATTATTGTGGCCTAGAGATGTACTCATCAAGAGTTTTATAGTGCTCTACAC
Source organism: Ignisphaera sp. (assembly GCA_020833345.1). GTDB lineage: Archaea > Thermoproteota > Thermoprotei_A > Sulfolobales > Ignisphaeraceae > Ignisphaera. Next base: position 1,572 of record JAJHQM010000068.1, on the reverse strand, counting down.
TAGCTCCCTCCTCTGCGTATTCGAATCCATACCTACACTCAACTCCAAGCTCTTGACACAATGCAAATACCCTATCCATAAACCTACCCCAGTTGTACTCTAAACTCTTTTTAGCCAGCTCAGCCAGAAGGCTGTTTCTCCACATAAACTTCTTTACCCTAAGCTTATCAAAGTACACAGCACTTCCTATCTCCTTAGCTATCTGCAAAACCTCTGCAATTTCCTCTAGATCATCGTTAAAGCCTGGCACTATGGGGCCGTAGAATACCCATGTCTTTATCCCCTCTCTAGCAAGCCTTTTGAGCGCCTCTATCCTAGCCATTGGAGGAGAGGAGAATGGCTCTAGTACACGCATTTCTGAGTCTATTTTTGTAGAGGTTATAGTAAAGCCAACATCTATTTGCTTAGAATACCTCTTTAACACATCTAAATCCCTTAAAATGAGGCTACTCTTAGTCTGTATGCTAATGCTAAAACCATTGACAGCTAAAAGCTCTATAGCTTTGCGAGAAAGTTTGTAAAGAGCCTCTATAGGCTGATAAGCATCTGTAATTGTGCCCAGCCCCACAACGCCTCTCCTAACCCTCTTAACCTCCTTAGCCAGCACGTCTAAGAGGTTTCTCTTAACAACCACAACCCACCCCCAATTCTCAGCAACTTCAGAAAACCTTGTGTACTCTTTTGCATAGCAGTAGAGGCATCCATGAGAACACCCAATGTAGGGATTCAAGGCGTAGTCCAGGTCTGGAAGCCCAGATCTTGACAAAGCAGTAGTTATATTAACTTCAAGTACGCGAAACCTCATAAAACACCCACACCAGGTTGAAAGCAACTCAGCAAGAGCCCTACAAGCTCATCACAACTCAGTTGAAACCTCCCTCATCAATACTAAAGAGAATTACTGCTAGCAACCTTTTAGATTTTAAAGCTACTTGGCAATATGCATCTGCGTTATTATTTAACCATAAGTGCACTGTTATTAAAACTGAATACTCCTTTCTGATCACATCTCTTTTAATGTGTTTTTGTATTTAAGCTTATCACCCCTCGCTGCACACTACCGTCTTCACCTCTTCTACACCGCCAGTGCTGTACTTTAGTGTAGCAATGCTGTTTTCTCTCAACGTGGTCAGCCTTACGACAAGTTCGCCTTTCTCTTCACAAACACTAGTACTAAGCACGTATTCTGCCCTATGAGCTTTCACTACGCCTTTAACATCTAGAGCCTTTAACTTGAGAATTAGTGCTATTGCGTCAAAGGCTTTAATCAAGGCCTTTGCTACATCTTCCTCTCCAACACTCTCACTCCTCTTCATTTTTATGAGCTGCTTCACAAATTCTCTAAGCTCTGGTGGTGCTGATTCTATAACCTCCTTATCTGACACTGGAACTGCATACCCCTTTAACCCAGCCATATACCGCAACAAGTGCCTTATAGCATTGTAATGTGACGTATACCCCTTCGGTAATCACCTTCAAAAAAGCGCTGAAGAGCTAGGCTAAGTGCTACAAAAACTGATTTTCTAAAGACTTTTAGTGTGTACTCCGTAACCCTGGGTATAAGCCTTGAAG
>JAJHQM010000067.1 GCA_020833345.1 Ignisphaera sp. | reverse complement strand
GTTTCTGGAGTTGAGGAGAGGAAGTACTATAGGTTCAGAGGCGGGAAGTGGTACGGAGGCATAGCAACAGGAGATGTTGTTGGCTGTAACCTTAGATGCAAGTTCTGCTGGAGCTGGAGGTTTACACACACAACAGATAGGGGAGAGTTCTGTAGCCCTATCAAAGCCTTTGAGAAGATTCACAGTATTGCCAGGGAGAGGGGCTACAGCTATGTGAGGGTTAGCGGTGGAGAGCCAACAATATCTCTTAACCACCTGCTAGAGCTACTCAAGCTTTTTGACGAAACAGACCTCACATTTATTCTCGAGACCAACGGCCTTCTAATAGGAAGGGATAGGGAGTACGCAAAGGAACTTGCAAGCCACAGCAACCTAGTTGTAAGAGTGTCCTTTAAGGGGGCAACAGAAGAGGAATTTGCAATGCTTACTGGAGCAAGAAAAGAGTTTTACGAGTATCAATTCAAGGCGCTGGAGAATCTTGTAGAAGCCGGGCTCAGGCCTGGTGTAGAGGTGTACCCGGCAATAATGCTTAGCTTTAGTACAGAAGAAAGCTACTCTAAATTTAAAAAGAGGCTAAAGGAAATTGACCCAAGGTTCGTAGAGTCTATAGATGAAGAGTACGTGATTCTCTACCCCCATGTGATAGAAATTCTCAAGAGAAATAACCTCAAACCAAGAATAGCATTCACACCTGACAACATACCATCATCAATGATTTAAGTGTGTGATGCCCAATTTTAAAGTTGCTAAACGTAATCTTAATGAACACTGCTTTCATGATTTTAAAAGCTTGCGCCAAGAAAAGTGCTTTTCTCAAAGCGCCATTTTAATTAAAAAGCTTCATCAATATTTATAGTGCTTCATAATTTGAGTTGCTTAAAGAAGATGCGGGGTTGAGAAATGTCAAAGCCCAGGCTCTTTATTACTAGAGAGCTGTTTCCAGATGTAATAGAAAAGCTAAAGAAGTGCTATGATGTAGAGGTGTGGGATAGGTATCAAACACCACCATATGAAGTACTTTTAGATAAGGTGAGGTCTGCTGATGCACTTGTAACACTATTAAGTGATAGAATAGACTGTAACTTACTTCAGCAAGCAAAAAGGCTTAGAATAATTGCGCAGTATGCGGTAGGCTATGATAATGTAGATGTGGAGTGCGCTACTAGATTAGGAATATATGTTACAAACACGCCAGGGGTTTTAACAGAAGCTACAGCTGAGCTGACGTGGGCTCTGATTTTAGCTGTTGCCAGGAGAATTGTAGAAGCAGATACCTTTGTTAGATGGGGAGAGTGGTGGAGAACTAAAACAAGCTGGCATCCACATATGGTACTCGGAGTTGAACTAAGGGGAAAGACTCTTGGTGTTATAGGCTTGGGGAGAATAGGTCTTAGGGTTGCAGAAATGGGTAAGGCCTTTGGAATGAAGGTAGTATACTATAGCCGCAGTAGAAATGAGGCTTTGGAAAAGGAGCTAGGCGCTGAATATAGAGACCTCGATACACTGTTGCAGGAAGCTGACGTAGTAACAATACATGTGCCGCTAACAAAAGAAACTTACCATATGATTAATGAAGAGAGGCTGAGGAAGATGAAAAGAACAGCAATACTGATTAACACAGCTAGAGGAGCCGTTGTGGATACTAACGCACTTGTAAAAGCTCTTTCAGAAGGCTGGATAGCAGGTGCAGGGCTAGACGTATTTGAGGAGGAACCCTTATCACCAAACCACCCACTAACAGCATTTAAAAATGTTGTCCTTACACCACACATAGGCTCAGCAACATATGAAGCAAGACATGCGATGGCGGAACTTGTAGCAGAAAATCTAATAGCATTTTACGAAGGTAGAGAGCCGCCGACATTAGTAAACAAGGAGGTGTTGAAGATAAGGCCCCCGGGGTTTAGATAAGGAATAATTTTGAGAAACCTTTAAAGCTCAATGCTGTTCAAGATTTTTACAAGCACATTAACTCTCCTGCCTTGAAGTAATGCGCACTTCCTCTAACCTTTTACATTGCTTTGTGTTGTGGTTAATATCTGCTTGCACAACTCTTTTAGCTCTATAACAAACTTCTCAACATCTTGTTGCATTAGCTGTACAGCTGTTTTTAAACCTCGCTTCTTTACCAGCTCGTCGAGAACCTTATGGACAGCGCATCCCTCCCTCTCGACTTCTTTAATTTTTGCTAGTAACTCGTTTTGAAGGTATTCACCAAATCTCGCGTCTATAGAGTCGGCTAAGTGAACCACCAAGCCCTCTATTGTTGAGAAGGGTGCTAGTCCGTGAACTTCAGAAACAGCTCTTATGAGCTCATCTGGAGCACCTCTTTTAGCAAGCTCTGCTACAATTGCGTAATCGTGGCTCAGGTACCAGTCTTCCCTAGCCCTATACCCACCGTTAATAGGGTCTGGGGTATACTGATAAAACTTGTATATATCATGAAGCAGTGCTGTTGCTACAACAAGGCTATCGTCTATGCTAACCCCATAAAGATCTCTAAAAACCTCAGCAAGCTTCTTAGCTATCAAGGCAACAGATAGCGTGTGAAGCACTAAACCCCCTGTGAAGAAATGGTGTTTTCTCGGCGCGGCTGGGGCTTGGCACAGCTCTATCAACGGCTTTACCTCAGTAAAGCTAAGCTTAGGATCACTCAATATGCTCAACACTGTTTTTCTATAGCTCTCCTTCTCAATTGCCTTAGCCATGTCGCGCAGCACATCAATACACAAAGAGATTCACCTTTGAAATAAAGCTTTAGCTAGCTGTTCTTTAAGAGTGTTGAGGTGTTAACAGTAATTACGCTTTAGTATTTGAATTGCTATTGTGTTGCTAAAGCTCTTTTAACTTAATGCAAGCTTTTATCCTGTGCATACCATATCATATGCTGTGGGACTTGAAATGGGTTTTCCTGGAAAAAGAGTTGCCGTGGGTGCTGACGACCTTTACCCAGCTGTAAATGCTGTTGTTAAGTACTTGAAGGAGAAGGGCTTTGAAGTAGTTCCTATTGGCGCTGTGAAGACTGGAAGACCCGAGCCCTGGCCTCTCGTTGGATATGAAGTGGGGAGGCTTGTTGCCAGTGGTGAGGTTGACTGGGGTGTGGTGATATGCTACACCGGTACGGGGGTGTCTATAGCTGCTAACAAGGTTAAGGGGGTTAGGGCCGCTCTTTGCAATGATGCTGAAACTGCTAAGGGGGCTAGGCTTTGGAATGATGCAAATGTGCTTGCGCTAAGTGGAAGGCTTGTGACGGAGTACTTAGCTAGGGAAATTCTTGAGGCTTGGATAAGCACTGTGAAAATTGATGAAAGTGAGGCTAAGAATATAGAGCTTTTGAAGAAGCTTGATGCTGAGGGTAGGCTGTAGAGGGTGGGCATCATATACAGGTACGTACATGTTGATACAAGGGTTTTGAAGAGGTTTTCCACTGAGCTTTACAAGTTTCTCTGGCTGCCAATGCTAATGACAAGGCTTCCAAACTGTAGGCCTAGAGATGCATACTTACTCGACTGCCTCTTTACACAACTCAGTGAAAACCCTTATGCAATGCTCATGCTGTTTAGCAGGGTATCGCAAAAAACAAGTATTGTAGATAGCATGCCGTTTAACGCTAAGAAAGTTGTCAATGTGGAGTGCAACGCTATAAGCCTTGCGCAAAATCTTAATGCAATGGCTAGCGAAGTTGTGAACAATAACTACATAAGGCTTTATCAAATCATTGAAAGAGTAGCAGAGTTTAGGGATGTTGTTATTCCCTACAGAGCCTTCTTTAGAACTAAGAGGTATGTAATGCCAGCTGAGAAAATAAGGGAGTACACACTTAGAATAGCTTCAAGTACTGTTAGAAAGACCTTAGAGCACCTGTGTTGCATAGAGAATAACGTGGTTAAAGGTGTTGAAGTAGAGGCTCAGCCTGTCTACACCCTAGCCTTCTTCTCAAGTGACTTCAGCGATGGCGGTATTATTGTGAATAAGAAGGTTATCAGGTTTAGAGCCTTAGCAAAACTTGTTAAACTTTTTGAAGCACAGCTAGCCGAGATTACTGTAGAGCCTGTAGCACCCTGGTGAGCTGCTCATCGCCATAGGCAACAGCTAGGCACTTAATCCTCTTACCCTCATCAACTTCAATATCAAGAGCATCTCTAAACCCATTTGAACACTCAACAGCTTTTGCTCCCAATGCTGTTGCTATTCTTATAGCTGCAGCCACATCAACATTTCTAAGCCTAGCCCTAGCATCTATAAACACCTCTGCATTCCCAAGCCCAACATAGATAATATCGAGAGCAGCACTACCAAGAGACCTTACAGCAAGTCTCCTCGGGCTACTCAAGACATACCTCAGTACAGGTTTGCACGAAGCTTCATTCTCAAAATACCCCAGCACTATGGGTGCAGGCCAAGCCCTTCTCTCCCCATGCTTAGCGCCGAGAACCTCAACAAAACCACTTCTATACACGTAAGTTACATCCCTAAACACCTCTGCAACTACAGCTAACTCGGCATCTTGTACTCTAGCACCCCTTTTGTAAGGGGCAATAGCTATTGATACAGAGACCCAGGGTATATCATAAGAAAAGTTAGTACTACCATCAACAGGATCTATAACAGCTAACCACTTTGGAGCTCCAGAGACCTGAAGCCCCGTTTCCTCACTCAAAAAAGCCACATCACCAAGTATTTGAGACAAGCACCTCTTCACAATCTCCTCAGCCTCAATATCAAACCCCTTCATCACATCACCAAAAGGATTTGCCCCCACAATATCATAACGAACAGCAGAAGACCTGAGATACCCCCTAACACTCTCTACACACATTAAAACACTCTTCAAAAGCTCCATAAAGATCACTCAAGAGATTAGACTTAGCATTAGTATTAGTAAAGCTTATTAAATTTAAATACCCGACGAACAACAGCAATAGTATAC
>JAJHQM010000017.1 GCA_020833345.1 Ignisphaera sp. | reverse complement strand
TAGTCTAGCGCGGCATTGAGTCCATATATGACGTTTATTGGCGGTGTGTAGGGAGTTTCCCACTTCTTTAGAAACTGCAAAAACTTCTTTAAGTTCATTGACGGTGGTATGGGGGCTTTTGCTGTAGGCTCTTTAGATAGGTATAATATTGCTGCTCCAGGTGGAGAGATGAAGGCCTTTTGCGATGCCGTGGCTATAACATCTACTCTCTTTTTAAACACCTCTGCTGGAAATATTGAAACGCTGTCAACAAGTAGCACAGCTCCATGAGAATCTGCAACATCTTGATACTTCTCTATAAACCTGTTGGTAGTACCAGTACTAGTCTCATTATGCACTACAGCCACCGCCTTCACCCTGCCAACTTTTCTAATAACATCTTCTAGTACATCTGGTGGCGGAGCTTCTCCATAACTCCACCCCACTTTTTGAACAACAGCGCCCCTTGATTCAACTGCTTCTGCAAGCCTCTCACCAAATTCTCCATTAATGACAACTATAACATTGTCCCCGGGATCTACATAGTTATACACCATTACATCAACAGCTAGAGTCCCAGTACCAGGAATAATTATAGGGATTGCGTTATAGACCTTTGTTAGCTTCTCTACAACCTCTCTAAAAACCTCCCTAAACTCCTCTGCTCTATGAAACTGCGGCTGCCTTGCCATAGCCTCTATGACTCGCTTTGGAATTTGTACAGGTCCTGGAGTAAGGTACTTCAAACCCACTTCACCGCTTCCGCTATGTTTTTAGCAAGCTCCTCTGCTATTCTATCCATAGCCTCCTCCGTCTCTGCACCAATGTGTGGTGTAACAATCACCTTGGGATGCCTCACGAGTTTCCAGAGACACTCATCTTTTGGAGGCTCTTGCTCTAAAACATCTAGAGCAACTCCGCCAAGCCTATCAACATGCTTTAACAAAGCATATGTATCTATAACCTCACCTCTACTAGTGTTCACTAATACACTGCCATCTCGCATCAGAGACAGCGTTTTATCGTTTATCATGCACCAGGTGAGTGGTGTTAGTGGTACGTGAAGAGACACTACATCAGCTCTGCTTAACAATTCCTCAAATTCTACTTGCCTACCGCCAATTTCGACAACTTCTTGTGAAACATTTCTAATATCGTAAACAAGCACCTTCATACCAAGTGCACTTGCATAACGCGCTACCCTACTACCAATATTACCAAAGCCTACCACTCCGAGAGTCTTGCCGTAAAGCTCTCTTCCAATGTACTTGCCCTTGGGCCATCCACCCTCCTTAACCTCGTGAACAAGGCTGTAAAGCCTTCTGAACACCATAAGCATCAATGCTATTGTAAGCTCTGCTACACTAATTGCAGAAGCCTTAGGCGCATTTACAACAGCAATTCCCTTCCTTATGGCGTACTCTACATCAACATTGTCAAGCCCTATGCCGTACCTTGCCAACACCTTCAGGTTAACTGCTCTATCAATAACCTCCCTACCTATCCTAAGCCTACCCCTAAATACAAGCACATGATAATCATGTACAACATGTAGAAGCTCTTCCAGCGAGATCCCTGGGCTGTAGCATACTTCAAATCTCATGCTATTTAAGCTACTCAAGAACTTTAGCGATACTCTATCTACAACAAGTACTTTATACCTTTCGACAAACGAAATTCACCATTTAACTCACTACCTCAACTACTAAATAACAAGGGTATTTAAGCTTACTGTTTAATACTGCTTATACCTGCTTTAAGCATCTAAACAGTATTTAAAATATGGCTCACGAACAGCACCATCAAAAATCTGAGTGTGCAGAGCAAAGGTATGATTCCGTGCACAACGCGTCTATCACTCCAAACGGTTTCGCTATACTTAAGCTACATGAGTTCGCACTATGCAATACAAAGCTACTTATTTTAGGTCTGTACAAGATTTAGCACCTAAAAAAGCCCCTATGCAAACTTTGGAATGGTGTAACTTATGTCTAGTGAAATGAAGTTTTTCAGAGAGATTTATCCATTTGAAACAGTGCCTCGCTTTACTGTTTCAGATCTTGAGATTCGTGACAACTTAAGCAAGATATTTCTTACAGATACAACACTTAGAGATGGTCAGCAAGGTTGGAGAGTGTTTACAGTTGAGGAGTGTGAGAAAATTTATGAACTGCTTGCAGATATCGGTGGAAGAGGTGCTATAACAAGTGCTGAGGTGTTTCTGTATACTGAGAGAGATAGAGAAATTGTAAAGAGGCTCTTGTCATATGGCTATGAGTATCCAAAGGTTATTGGATGGATTAGAGCCACGGAGGCTGATCTTAGGCTAGTTATGGATATGGGGCTTGATGAAACAGTTATGCTTATGTCAATATCTGACTACCACATTAAATACAAATTTAATGCTACTAGAGAAGAGGCGTTTAGGAAGTACCTTGAGGTTGCCGAAAAGGCATTGAGCCATGGAATAGTAGTTAGGGCTTCTCTTGAAGACGTAACAAGAGCAGATCTCTTCGGAGCTGTAATACCCTTTGTGAAGACTCTTCTCACACTTAGCGAGAGGTATAGAGTACCTGTAAAGCTAAAGCTTCCTGACACCCTTGGGCTCGGCTTACCATTTCCAGAAGTACCTGCACCACGTGGAATTCCCGCCATAGTTCAGGCTATTAGGAAAGCTACGGGAATGCCGCAGGAATACATAGAGTTTCACGGACACAATGACTTTGGCTTAGTTGTAGCAAACCATATAGCAGCATGGATGTATGGAGCTGCAGGTGCTAACTGTACCCTACTTGGAATTGGTGAACGCGCAGGCAATTGCCCTCTAGAAGTAATGGCACTACACTACGCAAGCATTGTAGGAACAAGTAATATAAATCTGAAGGCAATATCCAAGATCCCCGAAGTCTTTGAGAAAATGGGCTTAAAAATTATTGATCATTACCCTGTTGTAGGGAGAAATGCGTTTAGAACAAAAGCCGGAATTCATGCTGATGGCCTTTTAAAGAACCCAGAGGTGTACTTACCCTTTGACCCAGTAAAAGTGCTTGGACTTCCTTACTCAGTTGCTATAACACCCTACTCTGGGAGATCAGCCATTGTAATTTGGTTGAAGAACTACCTAGGCATTAATAGCATATCAAAAGATGACCCACGAGTTGTTGCAATATACAATGAAGTTGTGGAGCTTTTCAATAAAAATAATAGAGTAGAGCCTCTTACAGATAGTGAGATGTTTGCAATAGTTAGGAAGTATTTTCAGGAAACACCAGGATCCCAATATAAGACACGATAATTACAGCTAAGTAGCGTTTTTCAAAGACTTTTGAAAGAAGGTGCCTGTGTATTGGCTTTAATAGACAGAATTGTTTCTAAGGCTTTGAATAAAACTGTATCGCCAGGAGACATTGTTATAGTAGATATAGATGCTGTTTACGCTCAGGATGGTACTGCACCATTAGTCATAGATGCTGTTGAGAAAGAGCTTGAACTCAAAAGAAAGGTGGCTGTAGAGAGAGCATTTTTCTTTATCGATCACTCAGCCCCCGCACCCCATGTTGCTGCTGCAACTGTTCATAAAGAGATGAGGAGATTTGCAAAGGAGTATGGTGTGAGGCTTTTTGATGTAGGTTATGGAATTAGCCACCAGGTTGTAGTGGAAGAGGGGTTGGTTAGGCCAGGTATGATTGTTGTTGGAGCTGACAGCCATACGCCAACAATTGGAGCTATAGGGGTGTATGCTACTGGTGTAGGGAGTACTGATGCTGCTATAGCTATGATGTTTGGAAAGCTCTGGCTAAGAGTCCCGGAAACGGTTAAGGTTATGCTGTGCGGCTCTTTGGCGAGGGGTGTTATGAGTAAAGATATAGCACTCTTCATACTAGGAGAGGTGAAGTCTGATGGTATGCTTGGAAAAGCTGTTGAGTTTAGAGGTGAGGCTCTCAAGAAGCTCAGCATAGATTCTAGAATGACTCTTACAAACATGTGTACAGAAATGAGTGCTGAATCAGCCATAATCCCAGTAGATGAGGTTACTAGGAAGTGGCTTACTGAAAGAGGTTATAATGTTTTCAGAGACGTTGAGTGGGATAAGGAAGAGGGGTATGTGGACGAGCTACCTGTAGAGGTTTCTAAATTAGAGCCTCTAGTTGCCGCTCCACCAGATGTAGATAATGTGAAGAGTGTTAATGAGGTTAGCAGTATTGAAGTTGATCAAGTGTTTATAGGTTCTTGTACAAATGGTAGGCTAGAGGATATAGAGGTGGCCGCGAGGATCCTCCATAATAGAAGGGTAAAGGAGGGGGTGAGGTGCATAGTGGCACCAGCCTCCAGGAAGGTGTATAGAGAGGCTTTAAAGAGAGGTTATATAGACACCCTAGTAGAGGCTGGGTGTGTAATAGCGCCACCTACCTGCGGTCCTTGCGTAGGTGCTCACATGGGGCTCTTAGCGTCTGGCGAAGTTGCTGTAGCTACTACCAATAGAAACTTCCCAGGTAGAATGGGGCATAGGGAAAGCAAAGTATACCTAGCATCACCTGCAGTAGCAGCTGCCTCAGCTATTGAGGGAAGAATTGCTGATCCGAGAAAGTATCTTTCTTGAGGTGCTCCTAATGATTGTGCGTGGAAAGTGTTGGAAACTCGGAGACAATATAAGTACAGATCACATAATATCTGGAAAGTACAAGTTTGAAGCAATAGACAATTTAAACAAGATGGCAGTTCACGTACTAGAGGATGTCATTCCGAATTTCTATAAGCTTGTGTCTAAAGGTGATGTAATTGTTGCTGGAAAGAACTTTGGTAAGGGATCTAGCAGAGAGCAGGCTCCCAGGCTACTTAAGCTTGTGGGGGTTGGGGCTATTGTTGCAAAGAGCTTTGCACATATTTTTTATAGAAATGCTATAAACATAGGGCTACCTGTTGTTATAGCTAAAGTCATTCCAGATGTAAGTGAGACTGGAGATGTTATAGAGGTTGATGTAATTAATGGTATTGTTAAAAACGTAACTAAAGGTGTTGAGGAAAAGGTGGCACCTTACCCAAAGGAAATTCTTGAAATTTTAGTTAGTGGAGGCGCTATTGAGTACATTAAGAGGTGGGGTGGTTTGCTATGGTCAAGAAGTACAGAATAGGCGTTCTTAAGGGCGATGGTATAGGCCCTGAAATAGTTCAAGCAACTATGGATGTGCTCAACGCCTTGGAGCTCGACTTTGAGTATGTAGAGCTTTATGGTGGTTATGAGTACTTTAAGAAAACAGGTAAAGTACTTCAGGACGATTTTTTTGATGTTGTGAAAAGACTTGACGCTATTTTAAAAGGACCTCTCTATACTCCTCCACATGAAAAGGAGTTTAAGAGTGTAAACGTGCTTCTTAGAAAAGAGCTAGATTTATATGCAAATGTTAGACCTTTTCGCAGCTTTAAGGGCTTTTCATTAAAGGACTTTAATTTCATTATCATTAGGGAGAATACTGAGGATCTTTACTTAGGTCTTGAGGGTTTTTACAGAGGAGTTGCCCTAGCTTTGAAGGTTATAAGCTATGAAGGGGCTAAGAGAATTGCTGAGTTTGGTTTTAATTACGCTAAAAGCAATGGCTTTAAGAGGGTTACAGTAGTTCACAAGGCTAACATACTTAAGGTTTCTGATGGCCTGTTCAGAGACGTGTTTTTTGAAGTTGCTAAGAGGTATCCTGAGCTGCAAGCAGATGAGCTAATTGTTGATACAGCTGGTTACACCATTGTGAAGAGCCCTGAGAGTCTTGGGGTTTTGGTAGCACCTAATCTTTATGGAGACATACTTGCAGATGTAGCAGCAGCTGTTGTAGGAAGCCTAGGGCTATGCGGTTCTGCTCAAATAGGTGAAAAAATGGCTGTTTTTGAGCCTGTTCACGGAGTTGCGCTTGATATTGCTGGAAAGGGTGTGGCTAATCCGATAGGCGAGCTAGAGTCAGCTAAGCTTATGCTACTTTACCTCTCTCAAAAATATTCAGATTACAAGCTCTACGAAAAAGCCCTCAAATTAGATGTAGCAGTTCGTAAAACAGTTGAAGAGCTCAAAGTGCTGACGCCTGACCTGGGAGGTGATGGCAAGACCATAGATGTTATTAATTCTATCATAAAATTAGTTCAGCTCAGTAATGCATAGGTAGATTTTTTAACCCTGCACAAGAAAAGTTAAAAGTGCTGGTGGATATCTTGGAAACATAGCTAGGCTTGTACATACCCAAGGAAAAAGTGTTGGTATATTTAAGAATGGCGTAAAGCTTCGTTGCATAGCCTGCGAATATACTGCTGACGCAGATCCCTGGCTCTTCTTATGCCCTAAATGCAGAAACTTACTAGAGGTTACAATGCCTAGTAACACAGAGTTTGATTGGAGCATAGCAAGAAGGCGAAGGTTTGGAGTCTGGAGATACCGCGAGCTTCTTCCACTACATAATGATATAGAGCCTGTAACGTTATGTGAAGGAGGAACTCCCCTTATAAAAATTAGCAGGGCTATGAATGGTAATGTATTTGTGAAGTTTGAAGGAGCTAATCCTACTGGAAGCTTTAAGGATAGGGGAATGACCGTGGGAATCACCATTGCTAAGAGCCTTGGCGTTGAAGGTGTAATTGTCGCTAGTACTGGCAATACTGCAGCTTCAGCAGCTGCATATGCGGCGAGAGCTGGGTTGCAATGTATTGTTGTACTGCCTCGTGGAGGTGTTGCTAAGGGTAAGCTTGCTCAAGCGCTTCTTCACGGTGCAAAGATAGTGGAAGTTGATGGTGTTTTTGATGATGCGCTAGAGGAGGTGTTTACAGAGGTTGTGATCAATGGTAAGAGGAACTTGTATCCTCTTAACTCCTATAATCCATGGAGACTAGAGGGGCAGAAAACCCTTGCTTTTGAGATCGTAGATGAGCTGAGAGAACCACCTGACTACGTATTTGTTCCTGTAGGAAACGCTGGAAATATTTCAGCTATTTGGAAGGGATTCAAAGAGCTCTACAACTATGGTTTAATAAGAAAGCTGCCTAAGATGGTGGGAGTACAGGCTGAGGGAGCAGCACCTCTCGCAAAAACCTGGACCTTAAAGAGTAGAACACTGATTCCTATTGAAAGGCCTATGACAATAGCCTCCGCTATCAGAATAGGGAGGCCTGTCAACTGGTTAAAGGCTTTAAAAGCTGTTGAGGAGTCTAGCGGAGTGTTTATAACAGTTTCTGATGATGAAATAGTCAATAGTATGAGAGATTTAGCTGTGTATGAAGGAGTAGGCGTTGAGCCTGCAAGTGCAGCTTCTCTTGCTGGTTACAGAAAGGCTTTAGAAATTGGGATAATAGATAAAGGTGATGTAGCGGTGTTGGTTGCTACAGGACATGCGCTTAAAGACCCGGATACAATAACAAAGTACTTCTCAAGAGGAGATTAACGTGGCAGAGTTTATACCAAGACTTATGTGCACTCAACACCCAGATGCTACAGTAAGGGTTACGGCTCAGGACGAAGTTGATGAAGCTATTCAAGGGTTTACAATGTTTGAATGTGATGAGGTTATGAGTGACTATGAGGGGAAGCTTACACCTTATGCACAGCCAAAAGATATTGTGCTAAGGGCAAGCAGGCTTGGTATTGCTATAGGGGAAAAGTTTTTTGTGACTCCAAGAATACCAAACCCGAGACTCGAGGATATAGATAGAGTTGCACTTTCTGTAGAGGCTTCGCTTATAGCAAATTACTACTCTTACAAGCATTTGAACACCCAGGCAGTAAAGTGGATTATTCTGCCCATGACTGAAGAGCCAGAGATTATTAGACTTGTACAGAGACTTATAATAAAGAAGATGAAGGTGTATTACGAGGAGCTCGGGCTTCCAAAAATGGATATACAGCTCATTCCTCTAGTAGAGGATAGTAGTAGGTTTTTGGAAATCTATAGGTTCGTAACAATTCTCTACAACACATTAAAGGAATTCAATGTAGAGCTCCGACACATGAGAGTATTTCTGGGCAAAAGCGATGCTGCTGTAAAAGCAGGCCACATAGCTTCAGCTCTAGCACTAATGTATGCACTACACGAGTTATCTAAAATAGATGAAGAGCTTGATATGGACATTCAACCCATTATAGGCATGGGCTCACCAGCGTTTAGAGGTGGAATAAACAATCCGAAGCTAGTTGATTACGAGGTTCGGCATTACCAAGGCTATAAAACAGCAACTATACAATCTGCAGTAAGATATGACGTTCCCTACAGTGAGTATCGGAAAGTCTCTTCATCAATCCTGCAGTGGTTAGGAAAGCCTATAAAGAAGGTAGAGGCAAGCATCATTAGGTTAGTACGTAGGGCTTCTGAAAGCTATAGAAAAACTGTAACAAGGTATCTCGATAATTTAATTAAATACGCGTCCTGCATTCCATCAACTAGAGATAGGGTTACATGGAGAGAGTATGGTAGAGCCTTTGGTTTAGAAGATAAGCTACTTAATGTTCCTAGAGCAATTGTTTATACAGCCACATGGTATGTCCTTGGGCTTCCACCAATATTCTTAGACGCAGAATTTGTTATTGAGGCTTATAAAAACAATGAGATAGATGAAATACTTAACTATATGCCGTACCTAACAGAGGAGTGGGAGTATGAAGCACAATTTTACATACCCTCCGTTGTATCAAGAAGACTTGATGAATTAATTGTGAAGAGGGTTAATGAGGCTCTAGACTACATGGGGATAAAGCCTGAGCCAAACGAGACCTACAAAAATATTTTAGAGCTTAATCCAGTAGAGCCACATGTAATAGCCTTAGCAAAAATCAGAGGCTTTCTTGGCTAATGATGAGTAATCCGGTTCCTGAGACGTGATGAACCCCGTTTAGCTGATCACAATTAAAACTTATTAGCCCACGCCACTCTTCAAAGACCCCGAAGAGCCTTGAGCCCGATTAATAGGAAATACGTGGCTATTGCTACAATCATAGTTTTAATTGTAGCTATATCAATAGTGTTTGCATACACTTACTATATAACACCTAGCAGGCCTTTACCAAGCCAACTTACAACCCCTACACCCACACAGCCTTTAGAGAGAAAAGAGAAGATTGCTGTTTATGCTTATAGGGATGTGATTACAGGTATAGATCCGGGAGCCGAAGATGATATAGGGATAATAGTACTTGGACTAGTATATGAGCCTCTTTTGTATTACAATCCACTGACTAAGGAATTTAAACCAGCACTTGCTGTAGAGTGGCTTAAAGTTAACGACACTGCATGGTTATTTAAGTTAAGGCCAAATGTGAGATTTCATGATGGTAGCCTTCTTACTGCTGATGCTGTGCGCTTTACCATTATGAGAAATAAGGCGCTATATAATGAGAAGGGGGTTGGGTGTGGATGGATATGGGACTCTGTTGAAGATGTAATACCGCTTAACAATACTGCTGTACTGTTTAAGCTTAGGTATCCTGCCCCCCTAGACCTCGTAGCATCTGCAGCATATTCTGCATACATATACTGCCCCAATGTAATGAAGTATGCTAACGCATCTAGTCTAACTGATGATAGCATAAGGATGTGGTTTGAACAAGGCAATTATTGTGGTACTGGACCCTACAAAATTGTTTCATATAAGCCTGAATCAGAGGTTATTCTAAAGAAATTCGATGAGTGGTGGGGCTGGAGTATTATAGATAACCAAAACGCTCCAGATACTGTTATAATAAAAATTGTTGAAGAGCCTGCTCAACAAGAGCTAGGACTTGTATCAGGAAATATAGATATTGCTACAAATATTCCTAAGACCAGCATTCCCAACCTCCTGAGGCTTGGCTATAAAGTTTATAACGCTACGTTTTACTATAACTTTATCCTCATGTTTAACGTACGGAAATGGCCTACAAATATAACAGAGTTTAGGAAAGCCATAGCATATGCCATTCCATGGAATGATATAGTTCCAGTAGCATTTCAAGGCTATGGAAGGCTTGGTAGTGGCTTAGTTCCCTACGGCTTTCCAGGACATGTAGAGGGTCTGCATTACGAATACAATCTCACTAAGGCAAAGGAGCTTTTAAAGAGCATTGGAATAACTGACGCTAAGCTAGAGCTTGTAATAACCTCTGGTTATGAAGAAGAAGAGAGATTTGCCCAACTACTTAAAGCTTCTCTTCAACAAATAGGTATAGAGGTAAACATCATTGCCCTGCCATGGGAGCAGGTAAAGGAGAAGGGAATGGCTGTGTGGAGCAATCTTGAAGAGGCTCCTCACATTATCGTAAATGATTGGTGGCCTACCTACGCAACTCCCTACGACTTTCTCTACCTACTTCACAGCAACAATACTGTGTGGAACTGGAGTGGTTATGTGAATCCCGATTACGATGAGATTATTGATGAGGCGTTCGTTATTGAAGGTAGAGATTATGAAAAAGCATTGAATCTCTATGTAGAGGCTCAGAAAACGATATTTGATGAGGCTATAGCGCTAAACTTGTGTGACTCTGTCCATCCATTTGTGTATGACAGTGATAAGATTAGGTTTAGAGAAGGTGCCTTCAACCCCATGTATAGCTTCGTAATATTCTTCCAATATGTTGAAGTGTTGACATAGCTAGGAAGCGGAAATGCTACTTGCATACGTCTTAAAAAGGGTGGTGCTCAGTATCCTCATTATTTTTGGAGTAATTGCCCTGTCCTATGTATTGATATACATCATGCCGGGCAACCCTGCGTACACATGGGTTGGAAAGCCGAAGGGTCCTAAGGCAGCTGAAGCAATACAAATTGCTGTAAGAGAGCTAGGCCTTGATAAACCTTTTTATATTCAGCTATATGAGGTTACTACAAGATTTTTCAGTTTTAACTGGGGAGTTTCATTAAGATTTAAGCAACCTGTTGCAACGATTGCTATCAGGAGTCTTGTAGCAACTCTTGAGGTTCTCATAATAGCATATGTTATTGCCATACCCCTGGGCATTCTAATAGGCTCAATTGCAGCTCTTTACAGAAGTTCGCTAGGGGATAAAGCTATATACACCCTTACATCAATTCTCATAGCCTCCCCAAGGTTTTGGTTAGCAGCCCTTACACTCATAATTCTACAAGCTCTTAACGTAAATGTATTTGGAAGAATAGGAGTTGAATACCAACCCACAATAACTATTGTCACAGGTTCGTACATTATAGATAGTTTAATTAGTGGAAGAATTGATGCATTTCTTGACGCTTTAACAAGGACGCTGCCTCCAGCTTTACTAGTCTCACTATATCCATTTGCATTAGTTGTGAGAATTGTTAGGATTTCACTATCAGAAAAGCTACATGAAGAGTACTTCAGACAGGCCCTTTCATATGGTATAAGCGGTTGGTATGCAGTTAAGCGCTATGCGTTACGTAGTGTAATTCCTGTTTTAGCACAGATAATGGGTATTACCATAGCATACAGCTTGGTGGATGTTGCAACAATTGAGAGTGTATTTGGAAGAGAGGGTGTTGGTATTGCGTTGGCAAAGGCCATACCTTACAATGACTATCCGCTAATAATAGGATTGCTAACAGTGGTTTCAATAGCTTTCATCATATCCTTTACAGTTGCTGACATAGTTCACAAGCTGGTTGATCCTAGGGTGAGGATATGATTAAGCAGCTTTCTCTTGACTCTGCAAAGCTCTTGAAGAGAAGCCCTAAGTTTAGGTTAGGATTTGCAATAACCCTTGCTATGGTTTTTCTAAGTGTTGTAGGGCTTATCGCATCTCCTTATGCAGATGAGGGCTGGGGTCTCGTATCTCCAGAGGCGCTAACCAGACAAGGGCTTCCACCCTGCCTTCCTTTCTCATGCCCTTCACTTTCGCATTTATTTGGAACAGATGAAATGGGTAGAGACTTACTTAGCAGAATACTTGTTGGCACACACATAGCTTTACTTCAAGTTGTTTCAGTACTACTGCTAAGCCTTTTCTTAGGTATTTTCTTAGGGATTTTAGCAGGGTACGGTAATCGTGTTGTAGAAAAGCTCTTGACTTACTTAACGGAGCTGTTCATGGTAATGCCATCGTTTATAGTTGCCGCAGCCTTCGTTGTAGTATTTAGTAGAGGTATGTTAACGGTTATCATGGCCTTAGTGCTAACATGGTGGCCTTGGTATGCTAAAACGGCATACACAATTGTTAGAGGGCTTAGGGAACTTGACTTTATTGTAATTTGCGAGGTTATGGGGGCTTCCAGAGCTTACATAATTTTTAAGCATATACTGCCAAATACCCTTCCAATAGTATTAGTGCAAGCGATTGGAGATGCGGGCTCTATAGCCATAGAGATTGCCTCGATAAACTTCCTCATAGGCACAGCCTCTGCTCAATCAATAGACTTGCCTGAGTGGGGCATGATCATGGGGTATGGGCTTAGGTACATTAGAACCTACTGGTGGATCACCATATACCCAGGCATATTCTTACTAATCTTGGCACTAGGCCTTGTACTCATGGGGGATGGGCTTAGCGAGTATATAAGCCCTGTCTTAAGGAGGAGGTGGAAGTCATGGATATAAATAGCGAGAGTATTGTGAAGGCAGAAGGTCTTTCAATAGGTTATGAAACAGATGAAGGCATTTTATGGGCTGTAAAGGAGGTTTCTTTTGAAGTTCCAAAAACATCAGTTTTTTGTATTGTTGGAGAGAGCGGATCTGGAAAAACAACACTAGGCAATGCAATTTCAGGACTTCTCCCACCATATGTGCTTACACAAGGATATCTTGTTGTAGATAACATTGTAGTCATAAATAACGATAAGAACAACCTTAAAGCTGCTAGAGGCATTGCTGTGAGAATTCCGCAAAACCCTTCTTCCGCATTAAATCCATACTTAAAGGTAAGGGCGTTATTTGAGGATGTAATGAAAAGCAAAGCTAAAAACGTGTCTAAAGCTGAAGTCAGAGAAGCTATAGTAAAGTACCTCTCTATAATGCAACTTGATGAAGAGGTTCTCGAACTATACCCCTACCAACTTTCAGGAGGTATGGCACAGAGAGTTGCCATAGCACTAGCACTAGCTGCTAAGCCCAGGATTATTGTAGCTGATGAACCTACAAGTAACCTCGATGCCTATCTAAGAAGCTCTGTTGGAAGTTTGCTAAAGAGACTTATTGAGTTTGGAATAACAGTTATCGTAATAACACATGACATTGTGTTTGCATCACATGTCTGCAACTACATTGTCGTAATGTATGGGGGTAGAGTTGTTGAAGTGGGTAAGGTTGAGGAAGTTTTATCGCAACCCCTACATCCATACACAATGCTACTAATAGAGGCTGCTACTCTGAAGAAGGTGTTTACAAATAGTATGAGAGTGAGTGCCATAGAAGGTGTCGGAGAATCTGGGTGTGTTTACAAGAGTAAGTGCCCCTATAGAGTAAATACATGTCAAGCAGTGCCCTTGCTGAAATATGTATCGAAAACACATGGTGTTGCATGTTGGAGAGCCGTAACCTAGTTGATGTAAGGAGCTTGTGGGTTTCTTATAGGAAGCCTAAGTGGGGTGGACTTAGGAGTTCTGAAATTTATGTATTAAAGGATATAACATTTCAAGTTGGTTATGGTGAGGTTTACGGTATTGTGGGGGCAAGCGGTTCTGGAAAGACAACTCTTTTAAAAAGCATCTTAGGGCTTGTAAAACCGAGAAAAGGAAAGGTATTCATAGGGGGAAAGGACATTTATAGTAGTAGTGATGCCTACAAAGAAGTAATGTCAAAAATAGGGTATGTGTCTCAAGACCCCTACTCATCAATGGATCCGCGCATGAAGATAGGAGATATTGTGGGAGAGCCTCTTAGAATACTCAAAGCCCCTTCAGCAACCATTGCTAAGTATGTTGAAAAAGTGCTTGAGTTAGTGCATCTCAGCACTTCAGTTATTGACAAGTATCCATATCAGCTTAGTGGTGGAATGCTGCAGAGAGTGGCAATTGCGCGAGCCCTCATTTTAAAACCCCAGCTAATACTACTTGATGAGCCCACTTCATTTCTTGATGTAGTTACTCAAGCAGAGATTTTGGCCATTCTAAAGGAGCTGAGGGATATTACAGGGTGTAGTTACATTATAGTCTCTCACGACCTAAGCGTTGTAGCTTACCTCTCAACAAAAATAGCGGTGCTACTCAGGGGATATATAGTTGAAGAGGGAGCTGTAAACCAAGTACTCTACAGACCTCTCCATCCCTATACTCAACTGCTTGTGGAGAGCTCAAAATACATTAAGTCTATTGAGCCAGAATTCTCTGACGTAGGATGCCCCATGCATAAATCATGCCCTTGGGCAAGCAGCATATGTGAACAAGAAATGCCAAAGGTATCTATGGTTAACGGAGCTAAGGTACGTTGCTGGAAATATTCAGGAGGTGTGCAAAGCTAAAGACAATTACCTTATAAGCTATCCTAAGCATTAGATTTTCATGGTGTGTAAAGCTCATGTCATCTAAGCACGGGCTTTCACCATCTAGGAGGTGGCTAAGTAGCGAGAGGATTGCGCTAAGGGTTCTAGAGGAGCTTGGGTTTAAGATTGTAGAGACCAGAAAGAAGATTTCAATAAATGGTGTTGAAGTTGGGGAGATAGATGCTATTGTTGAAGATGAAAATGGTGTTAAGTGGGGTGTTGAAATAAAGGCTGGGAGAATTGATGTGACTGGGGTTAGGCAAGCATATGTAAACTCGATTATAGCTGAGGTTAAACCAATGATCATATGCAAGGGCTTTGCCGATGATGCTGCTAAAGAACTTGCAGAAAAACTAGGTGTTAAGGTTATGGAGCTTTCTGATGTATTTCTAGTCGATAGTGAGGAACTTGAAGTCGTAATTAGGGAGGTTATGGAGAACACTCTTGCAGATTACCTTGAAACACTCTTTGCAACTCCTTTAAATATTAAGCAAGAGTGGCTTGAGGTGCTTAACGCTATAGCATCTTCACACAGTATTGAGGAGGCTTGCGAGAAACTGGGTGTTGATGTAAGTACCTTGACAAGGAAGCTAAGTGAGTTGAGAAGTTCAGGCGTGCTTCCTCAATGGGCAAGAAAGTACACATCGATAAAAAGAGTAGCTCAGATAATGCTTCAGCGGTATTCAACATTACAAGTAGTTACTGAGGCCCAAAAAGTTTTAGAGCTTTTAAAGCAGTTGAGAGATCAGCTAAACCAATTGCTAACTACATTATCAAACTTAAGAAAGAGTTTTGAGTCTCTTAGAGAAGGACAAACGTAAAATGCGATTATACATAGCCCTTTTTAACTAAGAGCTCTGCTATTAGGACTCCTGTACCTGCCGCACCTCTTATGGTGTTATGTCCTAGAGCAATGTACTTTACGCCATTCAGCGTCTTATCTTCTCTAACTCTTCCAATTACAACACTCATTCCATTACCCTCTAATCTATCAAGCCTAGGCTGAGGTCTATCAACCTCTCTTCTAATTACAATAGGTTTTTCAGGTGCTGTTGGAAGCCCCATACCCTTTATTTTATTGCCTCTAAATTCCTCCATAACCTTGACAACTTCGTCTACTGTAGCCCTAGTTTTGAGCTCAACAAAAATGGCCTCGGTATGCCCTTCTAAAACCATTACTCTGTGACAGCTTGCTGTAACAGATATTGAGTTATTGAACTCAATTCTGTTTCCATTAAAGAAGCCTAGTATCTTCCTTGACTCATTCTCTACTTTCTCTTCCTCTCCCTCTATGTACGGTATCAGATTATCGAGTATGAGCATTGATGGAACGCCCGTAAGCCCTGCTCCTGATAACGCTTGCATTGTTGCTATAACAACTCTACCAATGCCAAACTCATCCGCTAGAGGTTTCAAGGATAGTGTTGCTATTGCTGTAGTACAGTTGGGCACCTTCACAACAGCCCCACTCCAGCCCCTGTTCCTCCTCTGCACCTCCACAGCGTCAATGTGATCTGCATTAACTTCTGGGTTAAGCAGAGGTATGTCTGGTTCAAGTCTCATAGGACTTGCGTTAGAAACTACAATAATGCCTCTTTTTGCCAGCTGAGGCTCTAGCTCCTTAGCAACATCTGGTGGTAGTGCTGTGAACACTATATCTACTTTCTCCTTAACCAGCAGGTCCACATTAATTGGGTAAAGTGTTAGTTCAAAAGCTTGTTTAGGTAAAGGTTTTTCTAAAACCCATGTAACGGCTTCTGCATAAGTCTTTCCAGCACCTCTTTCAGAAGCCATTACAAGTGCGAGTTCAAACCATGGGTGATTAGCTAAGAGCTGTACAAATCTTTGGCCTACTAAGCCAGTGGCACCTAGTACAGCAACACGTTTCATTTTAATCAACCTCCTCAAAAACCTTTTTATGAAGCAACTTTAAAGTGCTTACTTCACTTCCCTTCTTCACGTGCATTATTATTGAAGGCCTGTAGTAGTATGTCTGAAGCCCCATAATTTCAACACCTTGTTCATAAAGTATGTCAATAACCTTTTTAATAAAACTTGTATCACTAACTCCTTCACCTATAATCGCTATGTACGGCATTTCGTGAAGTGATCTGTGCATCATTACCTTTGGCCCCCTATGCTCCTTTGGAATTGCCTGAACGATTTTCGTGCCAAAGAGTTTCCATGAGCCTATGTGCACTACAGAGCCATAGAACTTTTCCAGAGGTTCAAATGCCTTTGGGTTTATTCTCTTAGCACCATGTAGTGCTGCTTCCATAGCCTCTCTATAGCTCATCACCTTCACAATCCTTGCAGTTGGAATTACTGAAGGGTCTGCTGTCATAATTCCATCAACTTCTGTTACTAGGTAAACATCATTAAGCCTAAGAAGTGCTGCTATTGTTGTGGCTGTATAATCTGAACCTCCTCTACCAAGGGTTGTAACTCTACCATCTTCTGTAGCACCTATGAATCCCTCTATTACCGGTACTGCGGCTGTACTTATAATTGAGTTGACTAGCTTCTCTAAGTGATTTGCTGTTGTTACGTAATCTATTGTTGCATCTCCATGCACATCATTAGTTATTATAAGCTCGCGAGCATTAAGCTCTAGTGCTCTCACACCCATAGCTTCAAGTGCTTCTACCATTAAGACCTTGCTTATCCTCTCTCCAAAGGAGAGTATAAGATCTTGTAATACAGGGTCATAACCTTCTATAACTGAGTTAGTTATTCTCTTAAGCAATTCGAGCTCCTCCAAAACCCTTTTGTAAACTTTTTGCGACCCTAATTCTGTCGCTATTCCCATGTACAAATCAAAAACCTTGCCAAGTTTTTCAGCAGCCCCCCTTGTTACTTCAAGCAAAGCGTCTGTAACACCTTTTGCAGCACTTACCACTACTATTGGTAATAGTCCTTCATCAACAAACTTCTTTATGTTCTTAGCAGCCTCCAAGTAGGACTTACCATCTTTTAATAGAGAGCCTCCTACCTTAATTGCACATAGGCTTTCTCTTTCACTCAAGTAAACCACCTCAAAGCCACTTCTAACACGTCGTCAAGAACTGTATGTGCTGTTTCCATCCTGCCACCACCTCTTCCAATAAAGAAGAGCTCTGTGGCATCACTCTTAATCTTCACACCATTTAGTGTACCATTTATTTGTGCAAACACATTTTCCCTAGGTATTCTCTCAATCTTTACTGAAGCCACCATTTTTTGAGCATCTAGAGATGCTATATACTTTATGACTTGGCCTTGTTTGACAGCATCCAGCACATCTTTCAACGTTATTTTAGTCACGCTCTCTCTATAGATGCTGTTTATGTTTATGGGCTTTCCTATAACATATGATATTATTGTAAGCTTAGCAGCAGCGTCAAAGCCTTCTATATCTAGTGTAGGATCTGTTTCGGCAATGCCTAGTGCTTGTGCTTTTTTCAATGCCTGTTCAAAGTCAAGCAAATTATCATGCATTTCTGTTAGGATATAGTTTGTGGTGGCATTTAGTATCCCCTCCACCTTCTCTATGTCGTGACTCTTCATACTCGCTAACACCTCTAAAAATGGTGTTCCGCCCATAACCGTTGCTCTGAATTTAACAGCAAGCTTTCTGACCCTAGCCTCTGCCATAATGTCTTCGTAATGAAGCACAAGCGGTGCCTTATTTGCAGTGACAACGTGAGCTCCGCTCTTCAATGCAAGCATTATGTTTGTGAAGCCAGGTTCTCCAGATACGTAATTTGCTGGTGTAAGCTCTACATGGATATTAGGAGCCGCTTTGCTATATACCTCCTCTACATTCACACCCTGCTTCGCATAGGAGCCGAACATGTATATACCGGACTTTGGAACTTCGCAGAGCTTTAGCATCTCATAGTCATCAAGTCCGCTAGGCTTTATCACCATACCCTTAGAATCCACAACAGCAACAACATTTATGTTTACGCCATACTTTTTAGCTAGCAGTTTTCTTTTTAGAGCTAGTACTCTTACAAAGGCTCTTCCAATGTTTCCAAAGCCTATTACAGCTATATTTACATTCTTCATTCTACCACCTCTACTACCTCAGCTCCCTTCGGGGAGACGTAAGAAACAAAAGCGTGTGCTTCTACCCCCCTCTCATTGAGAAGGCTTTTAACCTTTTCTCCAATCCTTGCAACAGCAACAACATCTTCATGCACTATGAAAACTGAAGGACCAGCACCACTTATGTTAAAACCATAGGCACCTTCGCTTAAGGCTAGCTTCTTCATTTCACTATAAAACGGAATTATACTAGCTCTACAAGGCTCTACAACATAGTCTGTCGAAATTGCTTCACCAAAGACCTTGAGATCCTCTGTTAGAATACCATAGAGAAGTTTTGCTAAAGCCGAGGACTGCTTTATGTGTACTTCAAGACTTATATGCTTAGGTAAGATAGATCGAGCATACTCTGTTTTCCTAATTGCTGTAAGATTCTTTAGCTTTGGCATTACAATAGCTACTGGAATTCTTCTTTTAGGCACATACTTGAATACCTTGCCATGCACTAGGTCAAGTATTACAAGGCCTCCAAATAAGCTTGCCGCTACATTATCATAGTGAGGAGAGCCTGCTGCAAAAGCCTCTCCAATACCGGCTAATTTAAGTAGTGCTTCCTCCTCCAACCCAGCATCAAATAAAACGTTAAGGGCGAAAGCCGTAGCTGCACATGTAGCGCCAGAGCTTCCAAGACCACTTGCCGGTGGCACTCCCTTTTTAACTACAATATACAAGTCATGATTACTTATAGAGTGTTTTTCCATAAAATGCCTAGCTATATGATAAGCAACATTGCCTTCTCCAGAGGGTATATCAAAACCTTGAGACGTAACGTATACCTTACCTGAGCCAGCGGTGAGAGAAACCTCAACAATATCATAGAGACCTTCAATTGCAACTGCAAGAACATCGAAACCTGGTCCAAGGTTAGCTACAGATGCGGGTGCCTTTACAGCGACTTTTTTCTTAACTATTCTGTTTGGCGCATTACACACCCCCCAGCACAATCAATATCAATGTTACTGACTTCTACTTAATTACCTAGTACAAGCTTTAAAAGCTTATGTAACATTTTTTGTCTAGACCCATGTACGCAACACTACCATTGTGTAAGTGCTTACCACCCCTGGTATAGAGCGAATTTCGTCTATGAACTTATTTATCATATCAACACCAGATGCTCTAACCACTGTTATTATGTCATATTCTCCAGTAACTTCATAAACTATGTCAACTCCAGCTATTTTCTTTATATTTTTAGAAACCTCTGGAACTGGTATGGGTGGCTGTGTCTTTACAAGTATTACTGCTTTAATTTCGTTTTCAAGTTCATACTCTATGGTCATTTTCTTTATTACACCAGTTTTCACAAGCCTAGCTATTCTTTTTCTCACAGCAGATTCGCTAATGCCAAGCTCACGTGCAAGTTTAGAGTAGGGAGTTCTAGCGTTTTCCTTTAGCAATTTAAGCAACTTCATATCAGTGTCGTCAATGGGCATGATCTCTAACCCCGCAAAACTACTGTTCCAGCTCCGTTAAGTGCCTTTATGACAGGGTTTTCTACAACACCTGACGCAATTATCGCCTTTTCAACACCTTCTTCAACAGCCTTTCCAGCAAGCATAACCTTTCTATTCATTCCAGGCCCTATGCTTTCAAGAAGCTTCTCTACAGTGCTTGACCTTATCTCCTTAATAAGTTCTCCCCCTACAATTACCCCATCTACATCCGTTAATATGACTAACCTCGATGCCTTTAAAGCTGTTGCAATAGCGTATGCTGCTTGATCGCCATCAACATTTAGAAGCGTACCTTCTGTGTCTATAGCAATTGGTGCTACAACCACAGTAAGGCCGCTATTTATAAGTGTCTGTAAAAGCCCCGGTTCAACTCTCACTATTCTGCCGGTGTAACCCCCATCTATAACCCTCTTCCTGCCCCTTTCATCAACAATTATTATCCTCTTCTTCCTTTCAGCAATTAGTGTAGGGCCATCAGCACCTGATATACCAATGGCTTGCACGCCCAACGCTATAAGCTTTGAAACTATGGTTTTATTTACCTTGCCCGCCATAACCATGACGTAAACCTCAAGCTCTTTCTCATCAGTATACCTGCTCCTTATTCCCTCAGGTGATACAACAAACTTTGGCTCTATACCAAGCTTCTTACTCACTTCTGTAACTGCATCGCCTCCGCCATGAACAAACACCACCTTTTCTTTTTTCCCGACTTCAGCAATATCCTTAACAATGCCGTCAATGTTTCTTTCTAAAGCTCTTCCACCAGCCTTTACAACTATAACCACTGTTCTACACCTTCACGCAGGTTTTAGAGGTAAAATCTGCAAACCTGCTGTCTCTTCAAAGCCCATGGCTATGTTAAATGCTTGAACAGCCTGTCCCGCTGCCCCCTTAACCAAGTTATCTATTGCAGCAAATGAGGTTATCCTCCTTAGCCTCTTTTCAGTAGCAAAACCTATATCAACATAGTTACTGCCTATAACGTACTTTGGATCTGGATACCCTGGAGGCACCTTATAAACAATTCTTATAAAGGGCTCATTTCTATACGTAGCTACATAAAGCTTAAGCAACTCTAAATCCTCCAGCTCTTGCAGTAACCATGCGTGTGAAGACGCTAGTGCACCTCTAATGCTACTAACTGCGTGAGGAACCATAGACACTGAAACACCCTGCCCTGCTACAATACTCAACTCCTGCTCTACTTCAGCTGCATGCCTATGCCCTTCAGGCTCGTAGGGTCTTATAGTACCTTCACGCTCTGGGTGGTGATCAGCTATAGATGGCTTAGACCCTGCCTCGCTACTCCCCACCTTTACATCTATAACTATCTTGCTAAGGTCTATAACCTTGTGCTTTACTAGGGGTAGAAGTGAGAGAATTCCTGCAGTTGCATTACAGCCTGGAGATGCTATTAACTTAGCATTTCTCAGCTCCTCTCTATGAAGCTCCGGCAGTCCATAAACAGCTTTTTTTAATAAGTCTGGATAGGGGTGCTCGTACCCGTACCAGATCTTGTAAAGCTCGGGATTCTTTAACCTAAAATCCGCACTTAAATCCACTACAGGTATGCCTAGCTCAAGGACTTTCGGGACATAGTTAAGTGAAACCCCGTGGGGCAGCGATAAGAACGCTACATCGCAATTCTTAGCAACAACATCTATGCTGGCTTCTGAAAACTTAAGGTTTCTGTATACTCCACGCAAGTTGAAGTGCACGTAGTGTATAGGCTTACCTACATACTCTCTTGAAGTTGCCATAACGACCTCTACATATGGGTGATATGCTAGTAGCCTTAGTAATTCTCCTCCTGTATACCCAGAGGCCCCTATTACACACACTCTTTTCTTCAGTTTTGACACCTACAGGTACTTAATTTCCATACAGAAGCTCTATATAAAGCAGTGCAAACCTTACTAAGTTCACTTTTATCAGGCGCTGGGGATTTGGTACAGCTAATATACATTGCTAGTGCGAGGTGTGTAAGTATTCTTTACATGAATCCGCACATTATTATTAGAGTGCCGCATATATTCCCTGCTTGCACATAACCTCTGCATTGTAATACCTATGCCATTTTGGTGTAAAATATGGTTGTAAAGGCTAAGTGCCCCATATGTGGAGGTGAGGTGTCACTACCAGACGATGTCATGGCTGGTGAGGTAGTGGAGCACGACTGTGGTATAGCGCTTGAGGTAGTAATAGAAAATAACATTGTAAAAGTAAAGCCTCTAGAAGGTGTTGGCGAGGACTGGGGCGAGTAGTAGAGGTGAGGATTATTGCCAAAGGCATAATGATTTACGAGGTTTTGAGGTGGGAGGAGAGAGCAATTCTTGATGCAGCTAAAGAAGTTGGCTTTGATTTAGAACCTGTTCACTTGTATAACACAATTCTTCGTGTTGGGGAAAACGGGTTAAAGAGTGAGGCTTTGCTAGCTAATGCCGAAATAGCTTTGCAGAGAGCTATAAGTCATGCAGTAGCCTTAAACTCAACAATAGCGTTAGAGTCCCTAGGAATAAGAGTAGTAAATAACTCTGCTTCAACAGCCATAGCAATGAACAAGCTGTGGACATTATCCATACTAGTAAGAAATGGTATAAAGACTCCCAGAACCCTCATAGCCTTTAGTGAAGAGGCTTGTTACAAAGCCGCTCAGATCCTCGGATATCCCGTGGTCCTCAAGCCTATTGATGGTAGCTGGGGAAGACTAATTTCAATGGCTAGAGACGACGAGGAGCTGAGGTCTGTGTTGGAGCACAGAAGCTATATCCCTAACCCGTCTATGAAGGTTCATATGGTTCAAGAATTTGTTAATAAGCCAAACAGGGATATTAGAGTTTTTGTTGTTGGAGATGAAGTACCTGTTGCTATATACAGAGTTAGCAACCACTGGATAACGAATACCGCTAGAGGGGGCAAGGCAGAGCCGGCTAAAATAGATGAGGAACTCAGAGAGCTTATACTCAAAACAGCAAAGCTAATAGGTGTTGAAATTGCTGGTATAGATGTGTTTGAAGATAGAGAGAAGGGGTATGTGGTAAACGAGATAAATGCTGTTCCAGAGTTTAAGAACACAGTTGCAGCTACTGGTGTAAAGGTTCATTTAAAGATTGCAGAGTACATAAAGGCTCAGATGAGAAGGTAAGTGCTAACTAAATAAGCAAAGTTGTAGAGAGTGCTAAGAGCTAGTGTAGGTGATGCTATGTTAAAGTACCTCATGTTTTACGAGGACAGGGGTTTGGAAATAGCTTATGCTGAGGGCCAGTATGTTTGGGATTCTAATGGCAATAAGTATCTCGATATGCACACAGGTCACGGTGTTGCTTTCTTAGGACACAGAAACCCGCACATCACTAAGGCTCTTATTGAGCAATTGAGTAAAGTTACAACTGCTTCTACATCATTTAGAGTTAAGATTCGAGAAGAAATGCTGGAAATTCTCTCAAAAATTGTGCCAAAAAAGTTTGAGTATGCATACCTCTTGAACAGTGGTAGTGAGGCTGTTGACTTTGCATTGAAGGTTTCAAGAGCTGTTAGTAATAGGAAGAAGATTGTACACTTCACTAACTCCTTTCATGGCAGAACCTTTGG
>JAJHQM010000016.1 GCA_020833345.1 Ignisphaera sp. | reverse complement strand
TCATAGTAAATTGCAAAGTAAATATTGAATTCTTTGTTTATTTTCTCTAAAAAACCATATCTTAAGAACTTCTCAATCCAGACCATAGAATCTTGTATTAACATTTCGAAACTCGATGGTGAAGATATAGAGTGTCGTTTAACCATAGTAAATACCTGATGAGTAAAAAATGGCATTCTATGTATTCTTGATATATAAGGGGTAACCCCTAGAGCAGGTGTGAATAAGCATTGTTCATAGACGCCTGTTGATATACTTTGTAAGTACTTCTGCAATACCCTCCATAACACGATAACGTCATTTATATTAGCAATCTTGAAGATCTTAACAGATGAGCGTTTAATGCTATTATTTAAAGTAGATAAAATTGATAGATTTGAACTTGTAGTAAGGAGCTTAGTAAGCATAGCTCAGCCTCCACTATAAAGTAGGTTTTAAAAAGAAACGAAGTAGCTGTCGAAGTTAGCCTCAAAATAATTCTAAGCGTTCGAGAGATAACATATGCATTGTCTAAAGTCCATTTAAGATTTGGCAAGCATAAAATGTTCATGACATTAGCAACACCTTAAACTCATGATATGAAGTTTTATGCTAATTATACATTATACTTTATTCATGTAAGCTCTTGTGTGGGTTAGGTATTATGGTATTTAAACCTGTTCATCGAGGTGACAATGGTTATACAGATATTGTTGAAGGTAGAATTGAAAAGGACTCTCCCATAATCGAATTCATTGGTGAACTAGATGAATTAATTTCATTTATTGGGCTAGTTAAAGCGTATTTGAGAAATAGTGATATTGAGAAATACAGATATGCAATAAACGTGCTTACTGAGATTCAGCAAAGATTAATGAGTATGGCTAGCTATGTCGCTACTTTAGGGAAGAAGCCATCACCTATTGACAAAGGTGTAGTAAATGAAATTGAGGAAGTCATAAAGAAGCTATCAAATGAAGTTGTTACACCTAGGGGATTTGTAATACCAGGGTCATCGGTAGAATCTTCACTCCTACATGTAATCAGAGCTATTTGTAGACGAGTTGAGAGAAGAGCTGTTAAATTGCTTAGGGAACGCATTATCGATAGTAATACCTATGTCTATCTTAATAGACTCTCAGACCTTCTATATATCTTAGCATTATATCTGAATAAGCTTAATAATATTGAAGAAGAGCTGTCTTCGCTATAGAGTTGACTTTATAACTAAAACCTCGCCTCTTAAAGCGAAGACAAGTAGAATAGTTTATAAGCCTTATTTATTTTGATTGTTTTGATGATGAGTAAGATTAAAACTGTGATTGCCTCTAAGCATTTAGATACGGGTTTGGCAATAATATAAATTGAAATAGGTCTAGTATTCCTCAACGACTCTGCAAATAACAGATGTAAACTCGATGAATATAGGGGCCTGTGGACAGCCAAAGCAGAGCTTAAAGGAGGTCAGAGAGTAAAGTCAGAAGGAAGAATGTAGTAAGAACGCGAAAAGTCCTGCAAAAACAGCTGCTTTTAGCATTCTGGTGGCTTTTAAAGCATCTGAAGCTTTCAAGGTCCTTGCGCGTAGTAGGGAGACTATAATAATGAAGTTCACAAAGAGTGCCAATATGGTATAGGCAATACCATAACTAAGGGTTATTATAGGCATTACACTAAGAACTATTAGTATCGTAAATATGCATACAGATGTATGAAAAGCTGTACGTGATCCGTAAAGCACAGCTATAGTAGCTATACCAAAAGCCTTATCTCCTTCAACATCTTCAATACCTTTTAAAAACTCTCTTCCCAAGTTAAAAAGGAATGCATACAAAGATGCTAAGGCTACATGTACTGTAAGTTGGGAAAAAGTAGCACCATAGATTATTGCCAGTGCTGTTAAAAAAGCTATCACAATATTACCAATAAGAAATACCTTCTTTAAGCTGTATGAATACAAAAACACGAGAATCGTTGCGGCTAGAGCTATTAAACCACAAATAATGGAATGCGAAAACGCTAACAGTATTCCAGAGGTAAAAAGAGCTAAAGATGCTATTAAGGCCTCTCTAGGCTTTATTAATCCCAAGGGTATGGGTCTCCAAGGCTTGTTAATAGAATCTACATATCTGTCACAGTAGTCATTTATAACATTACCTCCACCACCAATAGAAAAGGCTATGAAAAACAGCTTAATAGCGCTCAAGACATTTACTCCATTACCAAGTACATATCCTACGACTGAGGCAATTCCAAGGGCTACTGAATTACCAACTCTGATAATATTTAGCCAAGCAGAAATTCTCTTTTTAATGTCACTAGAGATAATTTTTCACCTCATTTCAGTACTAAGCCATTCTATGTACTCCTTGAAAAATCTTTGTTCCTGCCCATACCACTCTGTATACCTGCTCGGATCCTGTGGAAAGTTCAGGTAAAGCTCACGAGCTTTATCCATGTACTGTTTAAGTTTATAGAGTTTTAATAGGAATCTAGGCTTTGTTAAGAGCGAGGTGAAGGATCTTATTCTCTCTAGAATTGAAATGCTTAAACCTCCCTTAGAACCAATATCATAAACTTCATCTCCATTAACAAGTCTTGATTTGAATATAAAATTCAGTTCACTATTTGTCATCTTCTGGAGAAACATCCTTAATACATCTAGAGACGCCTGCTTTGCTCCATAAGCTCTATGAAACCTTGCATGATAGCTCCAGAGGCTCTTAAGGTTAACATCGCCTTTTTCAAGAGCTTCAACAATAACTTCACTAGCGATTTTCGCACTAAGCATTGCTGAGCCTATTCCACCACCATGAACAGGATTGGCTGTTGCTGCTGCATCACCTACTACAATAAAGCCATTCCATACCATGCATGGTATGGGTCTACGTGTAGGTACAAGACCTCCGCCTTGGTGAATAACTTCATTAATTCTTTTACTTAACTTTGGAAGCACATATTTTTGGAACTGTGTCTTGGGGTTAGGGTTTCCGTCTTTCCACTGAACCCCTAAGCCTATGTTATATATACCCCTACCCTTCGGAAACAGCCACCAATAGCCACCCGGAGCAACATCAACATTAAGATATATGTAAGCATACCTTTCATCAAGCTCAAAGTCTCCCATTACTACCTCTCTATAAGTCACGTTGTAGTCTTCCTTAGGAATGGGCTCAGAAACCCACCAGTTACTAGGAAGGCTACGTCGAACAACGGCAACAGGACCTGACGCATCAATGACGACCTTTCCCTCTAAGCCTTTCTTAGAGCCACTTTTATTTATAACTTCGACTCCTACAACCCTCGAACCCTCAATAATGGGTTTTAAGAACGAATGCTCCAGAAACATTTCTGCTCCTTGATTAACTGCCATTCTGTATAATCGTAGTCCAAAATTCCGTCTATTTAATGAATAACCTTTACCAGTAACGACAATAGAATTACTTTCATCAGGTGAAATTAATGTAACACCGTCATACTCGTGATCCTTATCAAACCCTTGTACTGGAGGTTCTAGATCAAGTTCTATAAAATGATGGGCTCCAATGGCATCACCGCATACCTTATTGCCAACATTTTTTTCGCTCTTCATTTCTATGGTAGCGATCTTTAAACCGGCTTTAGCTAAGAGGTATGAGGCATAGAGACCTGCTACACCACCACCAACCACTATTACATCGTATTTGATGTTAACCAAGCCTCACATCCTCTCGCAATGTTTATAAGTTAAGAACACTATTTTAACCTTATTATACTATTCTCTACTGAGTAGACATATAAAGTAACCTTCCATGCCATGCCTTTGAGGCCATATTCTAATGCAATTTCTAATGCTAGGATCAAATTCCATATTAAAGAACTTAGAAAGACCTTGAGACCAGAAATTAAATGGAGGATCTTTAACGATTATATCATTATTTAATTGAAGTACCTTTGTAACTACGTACTCATTTTCTTCTGGTGCAATACTACATGTTGTATACACAATCTTGCCCCCTTCTTTAACAAGCAACGTTGCTACATACAAAAGTTTTATCTCTTTCTCAACAAGTTTTGCAAGGTCTCTAAGAGAGGTTTTATATTTTCTGCTGGGGTCAAACATTATTCCTCCTTCGGCACTACAGGGAGCATCTACAAGTATGAAATCAAACTTCAACTTCAACTTTTTTGCAAGCTCAACTCCATTCTCATTTAGAATAGTATATGATTTAAACCCCATTCTAGTAAAGTGTGATAAAAGTGATGCAGTTCTTCTTGTAGAGATGTCATTTGCTATAAAAAGACCTGAATCTCGCATTAGTAAGAGGAGATGTACAGCCTTACCGCCAGGTGCTGCACACATATCTAAAGTTTTTGAGCCTTCAGTAGGGTTTAGAATTAGCGGTGGTACTAGAGATGCCATATCTCTATAGACATAGTAATACCCCTTGAGATACTCATGAGTAGAGCCTATGGATGGTGAAGCAGGGGCGGAGTCAACAGCATAGCAGTAGCTGCACCACTCTATTCTTTTTAGGTAAAAGCCCAGGCGGTTTAATTTCTCTAAAAGAGCTTCGCAATTAAGCTTAAGATAGTTGCATAATATTGAGGGCCTTTTCTTGAAATATTCAAATGCTTCTAAAAGTTGTATTGTCTCCTCATATCCTAGCATCTTAAAATAACGCTCTATCATGTATGGCATATAGCCGTATTTCTTTGCAACATCACATGCCTCCTTCGAAATAAAGCTAATGTTAATGTCTCTTAGTATGTCATCCAATGTAATTACAGAGAGTTTTCTTAGTAAGGAATCAGTCGCGGGTTCATCGTTCATTGCAACAGGCTCACACCTTGTAAGTTTCATCACATTAGTTTTTCTCTTCGTATCTAGTGATATTTTTCACAGAAGCGCTTTTAATTTTACTATTACTTTCTCTTCTTTATGATACGACTTTGTTATTGAGAGGCCTTACTAAGAAAACTTATGTAAAGAGGCGATGGCGCTAGGGGTCTGCTCTTGAACTCTGGATGGGACTGTGTACCTATGAACAGGGGATGATTCTTTAATTCCATAAATTCAATAACACTCTCATCATCAAGGCTTACACCACTCACAGTAAAACCAGCTGATTCAAACACGTCAATGTATTTTATATTTACACCGTATCTATGCCTATGCCTTTCTGAGATTATTTCCCTTCCATAGGCTTCGTAAACCTTGCTACCTCTATACAATTTAATATTTATTGCACCTAGCCTCATAGAACCACCAATAGTGCTTATACCTTGTTGAGATGGTAAGAGATTTACAACTGGATGAGGTGTCATGGGGTCAAGTTCAGCACTATTTGCATTATCTAGTCCAATTACATTTCTTGCTATTTCAACAACCATTAATTGAAAGCCGAAACATATTCCGAGCGTTGGTATATTGTGCTCTCTTAGGTATTTAATAGCCTTAATTTTACCCTCTGTACCTCGTTTTCCAAAGCCGGGGAGGATTAACGCTCCATTTATATCTGCGAGCTCCTTCTCTATGTCAATGTAACCATTTTCTATGTCTGTAGACTCAAGCCATTTAAAAATAGGCTTGATACCTAGATATGCTGATGCATGCTTTACAGCTTCTGTAATGCTTATATAACTATCTCTTAGCTTAGTATACTTACCTATCATTGCAATTCTGACGGGCTTTACGCTTTTAGTTACCTTCTCTAAAAAGCTAAGCCAAGGTGATAGGTTAGGCTCTCTGCATTCTAAGGCAAGTCTTTGAGCTAAAATTTTATGCAGCATTTGCCTCATTAAAATAATTGGAACCTCATATATGTTAGCCACGTCATAGTTTGATATAACGGCTTCTGGAGGTACATTACTAAATAGCGCTATTTTGCTTTTTGCTTCAGGATCTAGGGGGCGCTCACACCTAGCAACCACTATATCTGGTTGAATTCCTATTCTTCGCAATTCTTGTACGCTATGCTGAACAGGTTTTGTCTTTTGCTCTCCTGTAACCTTAAGCGTTGGAACTAATGCAACATGAATAAACGCTACGCTATTGAATCCCTCCTCCAATCTCATTTGTCTTGCAGCTTCAAGAAAAGGTAGCCCCTCTATATCCCCCACAGTTCCTCCAATTTCTATGAAAACTAGATCAGCGTCATATTCTTTACCCACTTCCCTTATTCTTTGTTTTATTTCATTAGTTACATGAGGAATTATCTGTACAGTAGCACCCAGATACTCACCCTTTCTTTCCTTCATTATAACAGCATAATATATTTGCCCAGCTGTAATGTTATTCTTTTTACTTAAATTCATATTTAAAAATCTTTCATAATGACCAATGTCAAGATCTGTCTCACCACCATCCTCAGTTACAAAAACCTCGCCATGTGCATAAGGATTCATGGTACCAGCATCAACATTGAGATAGGGGTCTATCTTTATTACAGTAACGTTATAGTCCATGGACTTGAAGAGCAACGCTACAGATGCCGTGGTAACACCTTTTCCAACACTACTCAGTACTCCTCCTGTTATAAATACATACTTTGTCATGTGCCCTAGTTACACCTAAGAAGTAAATTAAGTTTTTGAACATTTTGCTAAAAGACCAGAGAGTATACCGAAAGTGTTATGCTTCATTTACACTACACGAAGAACCCCTGTTTCACTAGGACTTCTACATCATTCAATTGGATATTCATAAATAGTTAAATATTGTTAACGACATGTTAAGAAATATTACTTAGGTATGCTATAGGTTATACGCTAGTAACCCTAGTTCCTTCTTATAAGCTGAAACTTTCAAAATACTTTCATGGTGTACAGGTGTTGGATCAGATTCTTTCAATGATTTTAATATTAATGTTCATCGTAGTAGCATTAGTAGCTTCAGCCATAAATTGCATACGATATGAAGGCTACTGCAGACGAAGAAACGAGAATTTACATCCATATAATGTCATGTCAACATTTAAGTGCGCAGGAAAAAGTTGTACTTATGGCGTTGACTTAGGAAATTCTATAGTTTTTATAACTATTGTGGAAAAGGAGCTAAAGCCTGTACAACTCAACATGACAAAATCCAAAGAGATATAAGCAAGCAAGGTAAAACTTACTTTGTAAATCATATTTCATGTTCTTTAGGCACGTAATGTATTACAATATTAGACATTTTTGCAATATAACTTGCTATGTTCTCCTGAATAATTCTTCTTTCACTTTCATTTACATGAATCTTCCTTAGAGCCCACTCTATAGCATTGTTATCTATAATGCCCTTTCCCTTACTAGCAGCCATCCTGATGACAGAGTCCAACTCAGCTGCATTAAACCACCTAGTTCTCACTGTAATATCTTCCAAAAGTTCGTCATTCACTTTTATACCATACATTTTACATAAATTTAAGACTATTTTTCTTCTCATTTTTCTATCAGGATACCCCACAAAAATCGATATGTCTAGCCTACCAGGTCTCAGCATTGCTGGGTCTAAGATCTCAGGAGTATTAGTAGTCATGACAACAAGAGGTCTATGTCTTTCCTGAAGCACACCAAGCCAGATATTCATTTCAGCTATAAATGCCTCATGAATAGCATTGAATCTATTAATTAGAAAGTCGGCATCATCTATCAGTACAACTATGTCCTTTCTATTTCTCAGAGTTGCGAAAATGGATAACAAGGTTTTTTCAGTCATTCCATACCACATGGACCTGTAAATACCGGGATTTATTCTTACAACCTTCTTATTGAGTCCCTTAGCTATAGCTTCTGCTGTCACACTTTTTCCAACTCCTGGTGGACCTATCACTATAATACCTCTAGGAGCATATTGAGTATTACTATTAAGAGGCTCTATGATGAGAGTAAAGATATCTTCTTTAAGTCTATCAGGCAAATGCTCTATGTCCCACGAAGGTACGTTAACAGGTATTATTAAGGATGTGCCCTTTCCATACTCCTCTCTTAGTTTAATTCTTATTACATTTTTATTGTCAACAGCTAAAACTATCAAATAGACATTTATAAGTTGAAGAACTTTTGAAAATTTTTTATAATACCTCTTCATGTATTGTTTTAAAAAGTTAAGACAAAGCTGAGACGCCTCGGTTAGTTGCATATTCTTATCGGATATTACAATCATAATAGCATTTACATTTTGATTGACATAGTCCATTAAATTAATTCTATCTTCTCTATAAATGATGGCAGTGGTATAGACTTTTCTTGAGAAAATCATTGAAATTATAGCAAAATCTATGTTTAGTAATTTAACCTCGGGGGCTATGTGCAAGACAAGTTGTTTAAAATTAAGAAGAAGGGCCTTAATAACTTTATTATAAGCCTCTCTATCTCTAAAAAGTACAATTTTCTTGGTAACATCTCTATATAGAGCTGTAAGCACTCTTGATATTAGCGATAGAATAATCTCATTATAATCGCCTATAGCACCTCTTTTGATTATAAAGCCTTGAAGTCCTGTAGGCAGAAAATCATTCAGGGACTCTATGCTTATTTCATCATCTCTTTCCATATTATTGCTCATCATCTCCATAGCACGTAACCACGGTAAGAAGAATTATCTATAAGAAATTTAAATCTTTGTGTTTTCGCAAAACCAATAAAATATGAAGTTTTAAGAACTTTTACAATGTATTTATGTATAATATGTATAAGTAGCAACAGACTGTGGATAGTTATTAGAGGTCTTAAATGTTGCTTGAATTACTTTTTCGCTTATAAATAGTTTCATAACCTTTAACTATTCTCACTACTCTGTGAAGAGGTATTGCTACAACCTCCTTCTTTATATTAATAACATAAATGTAATTATTGTTAACTCTAACTATATGTGTAAATGGAATTTCTCTAAAGCCTGTAGAATCAACTCTATCAATTATAATTAAGCGGTACTTTTCAAGCTCTTTCCTCTCTTTTACAGTCCATAAAATTTTATTTATAACCTCTTTTATTTTCATATATTGCCAACAAAAACCTTATCTTTACTTAATGGAGATATAAATACTTTGCAAGCTTTGTTAAAACATCTATTAATGTTAATTACTGTACTAGTAAGTCTTAACAGTTATACTCTAAAATAATTTAACCTTTTTTATAGCAAAGTAATTGTAGGTAATGGAGAGTTAAAGGTGTAGGTTGATTTGCTTAAGTATACTGTGCTAAGGTTAGACGTTGGTAGCAAGAAATGGGCCTTAAGTAACTTCTATGTTGATGAGGTGCTAGGACCTATAGATGTTGGGATTAGAATACATAATGAACTAGAGAGCTGGAATAAGGATGTATTTAGTTCTGCAAATGCTCTTGTGCTAGGCTCAGGGATCTTTGCAGGTAGCAAGCTTTTTGGATCACATAGGCTTGTTGCTGTGTTTCGAAGCCCTGAAACCGGTGGTATGCATGTATCTGAAATGGGCGGTGCTGCGTATAGGTTTATAGGATGCGGAGCTCACGTAGTTTCAATTGAGGGTAAAAGTAGCGAGCCTACCATAGTCTTTGTGAAGGGTGATGAAAAAGGAGTCAGAGACATTAGTATAGAAAGCATTGATATGTTTAAGTTAAATGAGATATATAGAGGTTATGGAGGATACATAGGGGCTTATGCACTCGAAAAATATTTAGTAGATACGTATTGGGATGTAATATCAACATTGAAGGCACGACCAATAGTTGTAGGACCAGCGGCATTAAGAACTATATATGGAGCCCTTGTTTCAATAGATATTGACTTCACTAGTAAAAAGCTTGTAATGGGTTCTGAAGATTTTGCAGCAAGGGGTGGACCTGGAAGCGTATTGGCACAAGCGCATAACGTGATTGCTATTATTGCTGGGGGTAACTATAAGCCAGAATTACCTAGACAATTAGCAGATCTCGCTGAACTGTCTAAGTTTATGAAAGGAATATTAAGCAGAGATTACGCTAGTGCTGTTACTGAAGCTACGATTAAGTATAGGTACGATCCTAGTATTGGTGCAGGGGGGACATTTGGTGTAAATTATCCTCACTACAGGGAGTCTTTGCCTCTGTTTAACTATAATACAATATATTTGCATAAAGCGATGAGAAAGAGAATAGTGGATCTTTTACTAGAGCATTTTTGGAAACCAGTAAAAGAGGAAAGCTTTGATAAAGCTAAGACATGGACAACGTGTGGTGAGCCATGTCCAGCGGCATGTAAGAAGATTTGGAGAGGTAAAAAGCTGGATTACGAGCCGTCAAACGGCTTAGGGCCTTGGATAGGGGTTTTCAAGATAGAATTAACAGTAAAGTTAATTGACTTAGCAGATCAATTAGGTTTTGATACTATAACAATAGGGCATGTTATTGCATGGCTTCTTGAAGCTGTATATAAAGGGCTTCTACGGCCTCAAGAAGTAGGCCTCAGTGAAAACCCAAGATTTGACCCAATGTTACTAAACATAGAAGAACTGGCTATCAATGCTAGACTTGCAGAAGAGCTTATGTTAAATCTTATTGAGTGGAAGACAGAAGTGCTTAAAGTGATTGCAAAGGGCGTTAGGGAGGCAGCGAGGAAACTAGATGAAATGTTTATGGATAGAGTAAAGAGACTTGGAATAAGATTTGAGGATCTGATAGTGTATCAGCCTTATGGAGAGAAGGGGTATATGACTCCCAACTATTATTGGACACCAGGGTTTCTCTTACCCTTGCCTGTGACAGGCAAGTATTGGACAAACTATACATCAACATTTACAGAACCAGAAGAATTTGGGAAAACTGTTGCTATTCGTATCATTAAAGAAGTTGAAATATCTAATGCAGGACTATGTAGATTTCATAGAGGTTGGGCTGAAAAAATCTTGCCAAAGCTTTATGAAGTATTAGGCGTAAAGATTGATTTAGATCAACATGCAAAAACATTATACCAACAAATAACTGAATATAATATTAAAGCAGGAGCAAAGCCCAGGGTAGTTGAAGGGGAAAAGGCAAAAGATGTCATAGCACTTTTAGCTAGCGAGCTTGGTGTAGAGGAATGGAGCAGCAAGTTTTCATCTAACAGGGATGCTGCATTACGTGAATGGATTAGAAGAGCGATAAATGCTATAGCAGTACAACTAGGTCTTCCAGAAGAGTGGTACAAAGAATTGTAAAATGAGATGTTACATGTGCTAAATTAATAACATGCTGTCTTTCCTCATAGTAATTTGAAGCTAAATCTTATTCTAATAAACTTAGGGTAAAAGTAAAATACTTTAAGCTTTTTAGATTAATTTGGAGATGTAGGTGGTTATTATGGTTGGAGAAATACAGAGAGAACTCAAAACACGTAGAGGTATTTGGATTGAAGGAGATGTGATGTATGTTGCTGGCGAGGAGTTTATAGAGAAAATTGCTAGTGCTTTAGCATCATTAACTAGGTTAAGAATAATTGGTCTTACATTTAAAGGTGATATGGGGATAGAGGACTTGGCTGAAAAACTTGGTCAAAGCAAAGCAAACATCAGCACTCATGTTAAACGCTTAGAAGAAGCAAATATAGTCAGAGCCATATACTTACCTGGACATAGAGGGGTCAAGAAAATAGCTAAGCCAGCAGTAAAAGAAATAAGAATAATACTTTCAGAGCTTGCAGAAGAAGTTGAGGAAAGAATTAAAGAAGTGCCATTGCCTCCAGAGGAAGGAGAGGAATCTGTAAAATTTGAAGAAGAAGCAATGTAATAAAGAGGTAAACCTAGGATATTTTTCATAAAATTTATGTTTATTCTAAGTCAATTACTTTAAAATGCTGCTAATATTCTACCTAATTAATACATATATATTATGGCAAAATACTCATACTGCAATTAAATTTCTCCTATTACGTTCTAAATTATTTTAGCACTCGTATTCTGAAGGCAATAACGCTCTGAAGTTATGACCTGTTTTAGGGCTTATAAAAAGTCCTACTTTTATTGTACTGCCTTTGCTATTCTTTATCACGTAGACTTTTTCGGGTGCGATTACCGTCTCTAGATGTGATGTAGGGTCTTTAACTTTTACTTTAGTCTTGCACGGCATGTTTAAGTAACCCTCTTTTATGGTATTGTATAAGAGATTATTATTAAAATCAGTGATGTGCAAAGGTTTATAAGCTTACAACTCAACATTTCTCGGTGAATGCGCTAGAACCAAGAATCTCTATTACTGGGTGTAAACCTTAATACAATTGTTACAAAAGTTGATTGCAGGGGTTAGATATGAGTTTCATTAGATCTTTTATAGCCATAGAGATAGAGAATGAAGAAACTTTGAAGAGAATTATTAAGCTAAAACATGTTTTAGAGGATCTGGGTCTTGATGCAAAGTTTGTTGAAGATGAGAATATTCACTTAACCATAAGATTTCTTGGAGAAGTGCCATTAAGTACTATTGAGCAAACTAAGGAGGTACTAGAGTATGTAGCTAGCATTGTTAAACCATTTATAATAAAAATAGCTGGCTTAGGTGCCTTTCCAAGTACAAATAGACCTAGAGTTATTTGGGTTGGTGTAGTTGAAGGTTTCGAAAAATTAACTGAAATTAGGAAAATCATAGATTCTGAAATCATGAGAAGAGGCTTAAGGGAAGTACAAAGAGATCAACATGAATTTTCTCCACACATAACTATAGCTAGGCTAAGGAGCTACAAAAACTTAGAAAAGCTTAAGCCTCTATTCCTTGAATACGTAAACTATGAGTTTGGACTCTCAGAAATTACACAGATAAAGCTGAAGAAAAGCACTCTTACACCAAGAGGACCAATATATTCCGATATCCATGTTACCAAATTGAAGAAATCTGTTTAAATCTTATGAGGAAAATAAAATGTGGAGGAGCTGATGAGCGAATCAAGTTCAAATGAAAGTCTTATAACAAGCATTTTTGAAAAAGTCTTGGCAAGAGTAAAGCCAGGCGAAGACATAAAGAGAAAATTAATGATGGTATATGAAGAAATTAAGGCTTTGATTCACTACTGTTTAGAATCAAGGGGGCTAATAAATTTCGAAACCTCCTTACAAGGTTCAGTAGCAAAGGATACCTTTTTAAAGGATGAAGTGGATTTAGACATGTTCATTCTCTTCGACCCTGCTAGATACGATACTAAGTGGATTAATGAGGAATTTGTTAACATCATTACAAGGTGTTTACAGAGTCAGGGATACAATACAATTCTAAAGTACGCTGCGCATCCCTATGTAACAGCATATGTCAATGGTATTGAAGTAGATATAG
This sequence comes from Ignisphaera sp., assembly GCA_020833345.1. Taxonomy (GTDB): domain Archaea; phylum Thermoproteota; class Thermoprotei_A; order Sulfolobales; family Ignisphaeraceae; genus Ignisphaera. The sequence continues at coordinate 10,465 of JAJHQM010000016.1, read as the reverse complement.
TCCCTGCATTTAGAGTTGACAACCCTAAGAATATCATTAGCGCTGTCGATAGAACGCCATTTCATACTCACTATGTTAAGTCAAGGTTGTTAGAGGAAAAACTTAGAGATGAAGTAAGGCTATTGAAAGCTTTTCTAAGGGCTTGGAACTTGTATGGAGCTGAAATTAAAGTGCAAGGTTTTTCAGGTTACCTAACGGAACTCCTTGTTATAAAATATGGCTCCTTTTTAAACGTTCTCAAGGCAGCAATTTCTTGGAGGGCATATAAAACATGTATAGAGATTGAAGAGTATTATGGAAATGAAAAAGCCTGTAAAGATAAGTTTAAGAAGGATGTACTAGTAGTTGTGGATCCTGTGGACCCTGATAGAAATGCTGCAGCGGCACTTTCTATAAGATCTTACGCATGTTTCAAAATGTTGGCAAGGCTATTTCTTGAAAAGCCTGCTATAGAATTTTTTGAAACAAGTTATGAAGTGCAAGCAAATGTAAATGAAATTGCCAAGCTCATTGAAGAAAGGCAAAAAGCTTTAGGTAGTTGCATCATAATATTACATTTCAACATAACTAAGAACTCTCCTGATATAGTATGGGGGCAGTTAAAAAGAATTCAGCGAGTTATCAAGAACACTTTAGAAAAGTATGGATATAAGGGAGTATATGTTGATACATGGATTAATGATGAAATGAGTAGAGCTCTAACTGTACTAGAGTTAATGGACTGTAGCGACTATGAATTTCACATGGGGCCTCCTGCCTATAGTAATGAGGCCATAAGCTTTTTGAAGAAAAATATCAATGCTATTATAGGACCTTGGATAGATGATAAAGGAAGAATTGTGTGCATTAGAAAAAGGAAACATAATCCTATTGAAGTAATAAGGAGGGTTATAGAGTCATCAGTATACACATCAGTTAGACTTGAAGAAATAAAAAAGATTGTGTCAGTCGACGATGTGAAGGCAATGCATGATGTGAAATTCATGATGTGGTTCAAAAACTTCTTACTTAAGAAACATTTTGATAAGATAATGAAAACATTAATATAAAGTTTGAATGAATATCGCATTACTACCTTCGCAAGTTGATAACTATATGCTCTAACTCTATATTTCTATTCAATATCTTGCCACAGTTTGGACATGTACTTCCAATCCTTATCATAAGCTCTGATGGTGATGGAATACCATAGTAATCCTGACCAGCCCTCATAAACTTGTAAATAATAGTGCCGCACTTTGTACATTTGAATATTACTGGCATTTGTCTAAACACCAGAGTTTGAGTATTTTACGAAAGACTTAACTAAACCTGCTCTATAGTAATACCCAATGTATGACATAGCATATTTCTATGTAAAATAAGTCTTAGCTGTTATTAATGTATATTATCCATGAATTACTGAAATAGTCATATTTAAAATAATTAGTAAGTAGTGCATGTGAGTAAGAACATCATTTTTGATATTAAAATAGTGGGGCCGCCGGGATTTGAACCCGGGACCACCAGCGATCTGGGCTACGGGGATATCTCCCCAGGCTGGCATCCTAGCCAGGCTAGACGACGGCCCCTCTAATTGATATAGAAATGTTACACCTGGGTTTTAAGCTAATGACTCAATCAAATCTTTACGATTTTTAGCTCAGTAGCATTTTCGCATTTCTCCATTTCTCTTTTCCACAAAATAGCTGGTGTCCATGCTATCCATGCAGGGACTTTCTTTACGAACTCATAAGCTTCACTCCATCCATCTAAGCCGAGCTCTTCAGCCAACTTCTCTAAGCTCATTTCAGTTCTCACATATGTATTAAGTATTTTTACAACTCTTTCATCTATTTCAATTTCCTTCTCACCAACTTTAATAACATACTTTTTACAAGTACTCATGCTATTCACCTTATGCCAATTAGCTTCTGGACGTATTAAATACATAATTTTAGGATTTTAAGCTTGTTGAGCTATAGGCTATGGGAAGCATCGCTCTAATTCACTACCTGTACTGCTTACAATGCTTAGAACCTTTAACGCTATTGTAAATAAACATGAAGCAATTGAAATAAGCGCAAAGGATTGAACAGTGGCAAGGATTATATGACTGGTGCATAGCAACCTTCCCTTACTTCGTATATTAGTCCTTCTCTTCTCATTCGAACTAAAACTTCTTCAACAAGTTTATCTTCAATATGCTGTTCTCTTGCTTTACTAACAATGGCCTTGATTTTAGCGCACCCGTCTTCCTTGGCTAAATTACGTATTATTTCTTCTATAATTAGCATTTTTTCTCTTTGTGATTTAGGTTTTCCTGTCATTATTACATCAATGTCTATTTCACCACTTTCAACATCTATTCCCACGCTTTCTAACATGCTTCTTACTAATCTAATTGCCTCAGCTGCATCTTCTTCTGTAACTATACTTTTTAAAGCCATCTTAGCATGAGCTTCTGCAAGCCTTATTAAAGCTTCTAATTGTCTTGCTGTTATTGCTATAGGTGAATCTGGTACCTCTAGGCTTCTCTTCCTCATTTCAACAAAAAATTCTTCTAACATTTTTTTAGCACCTTCACTTAAGTTGGGTCTTACAAACTTTTTAGCATATGCTATGTACTTACGCAAGGTCTCTACATCGATTATTGGCTTCACCTCTTCTTCTCGCATATGTGTATATGTAATGTGTCTTGCAAGGTGTAGATCTCTTTCAGGGTTAGGAACGTCTCTTAGTACGAAGATTAAATCAAAACGTGAAAGTATTGTTGGAGGTAAATTAACATTTTCAGCTATTGACCTATTTACAAGGTATCTTCCATATCTAGGGTTACCAGCAGCCAAAACCGAGGTCCTGGCATTTAATCTTGCTACAATGCCTGCTTTTGCAATAGAAATCGTTTGCTGTTCCATAGCTTCGTGTATTGCTACTCTATCCTCTTCTCGCATTTTATCAATTTCATCAATACAAGCAACACCACCGTCAGCTAAGACAAGAGCTCCAGCCTCAAGATAGTATTCACCTGTTTGTTTGTCCCTAACAACAGCTGCTGTAAGCCCTGCTGCGGTCGCACCCTTACCTGTGGTGTAAATAGCTCTTGGAGCAATACGTGCCACATATTGAAGTAATTGTGATTTGGCTGTACCAGGATCACCTATTATTAAAATATGTATGTCTCCGCGTATCTTAGTACCATCAGGTAAAACCTTAGGAAGGCCACCAAAAAGAAGAAGGGCGATGGCTTCCTTAACATCCCAGAGTCCATGTATAGCTGGTGCTATTGAGGCAATTATCTTTCTTCTTATCAGAGGGTCTTTTGCAAGCTCTCTTATCTTCTCTTCATCTTCTTTTGTAATTTCTATTTCTTCCAGCATTCTTTGTGAAACAATAATGTTATTAACTTCAATGTACATATCATGCAAGCTTTTCATTTTTTTACCATCACTTCTCCTTAACTTAAGAATGCCTATTACAACTATCCTATCTCCAGGTCGCGCTACATCAACAAGGTTGTCATAAACATCTGCCTCTATAGATCTGGGCATCCTACCTGCAGGCATTTCCTCAGGTTTTTCCTGAATTACTAAGCGTTGGAAATCTCTAAATCTAGACTTCTCTTCAATAAGCCTCCAGCTGCCTGAAGACTTATGACAATATGGACAGTGTAGAGGTTTTTCAACAGAGTCACTAGTAACAAGCACCTTAACTTCATTTCCACAATCATGTTGAAAAACGGCTTCTGTGAGTTTTTGCTTTGGTGGTGAAGCCCTTATTACGATACCTTCAACAGCTATTAAGTTGTTTAATAGGTGGCTTCGCAAGTCTCTGATCTTAAATACTAGTGGAAGGTTTCTGAACCGTGGAATTATTTCATATACTCTCTCAGCATAGTCAGGTGCTTCATATTCAACTATCTTTCTTAGCACTACTAAGAAATGTTTTAACATGTATTCAGGACTTTTTATTACATTCTCAGCTAATTTCGGATTGTAAGACATCAGGTCATTAAAGTCTATTTCAATATCATACCTTCCTTCCAAAATCATCTTCCTGATAAGCTCTCTATACTTTGCTTTTCCATCTACTTTGAAGTTGTGTAAGAACTCCTCTATGTTATTAGTAACATCGAGTAATTGTTCATCGGCTTTAGGTGCGATAAGAATACGTTCTTCCATTGCTAAGTCACCCAGATATTGCATATCTTCGGAACCATTGGTCTAAGAGTTGAAAAAGTAACATTGCTAGGACACGCTCTTCTAATGTGAGGAATTTTGAGATGGCATCCAGGTTTTTGAATTGGACTGCTCTTAAAATGTTAGCTATTCTGATGTTGTAAATTTCATTAAGATCTTCCTTAGCTCTTTCCACAACCTTTAGTAACGTGATATCGGCCTCCTTCTTAGCTTTGTTCTCTAACTTTGTAATTGCATTGCTTACTAAAGCATAAAAATTGTCATCCAACTTTACTAGCAACGATCTTTGTTGAATATGGGCAAACCTAAGCTTTATTAGCTCTTGAGGGCTTGGTGTTTTATCTAAAATTTCAACATATCCAAGCTCTTCTAGAAGTTGTGCATAAAGTCTAGGAATTCTCTCTTCAGAACCTTTTTGAAGAGAAGTTCCTAGAACTGGAATGTAAGGCGTGCTCTTTAATACCATGACCTTTACAGGGCTTAGAGCGTATACAAGATTAAGTATATCAAATTCTAAGCTAATTTTATAGCACCCTGCAAAACTATAGTATTCCTTATCCTGTTTAAAATCTGTTTAGCCTTTAATTAAGCAAAAAGTATTTAGCATTTTAATAACACAACACTTAATTTTAGAGAGGGCGTTACATATTGAGTACGGCTATCTCAGAATTATTGTGGGCTGAGAAATATAGACCTAAGTCACTAAAGGAGATGGTTAATCAAGAAGAGATTGTTAAAAGGCTTATGAAATTCGTTGAAGAGAAGAACATGCCTCATATGCTCTTTGCAGGGCCTCCAGGTACTGGCAAAACAACAGCTGCACTAGCGTTAGCGCACGACCTCTATGGAGAGGATTGGAGAAGATATGTTTTAGAACTTAATGCCAGTGATGAGAGAGGCATTGCTGTAATAAGAAGTAAGGTTAAGGAATTTGCCAGAAGCAAGCTTCCTGGCGAAGTTCCATTCAAAATTGTAATATTAGATGAGGCTGACAACATGACTGCCGATGCTCAACAAGCGCTAAGAAGAATAATGGAGATGTTTGTTGAAACTACGCGTTTCATACTGATAGCAAATTATGCAAGCAAGATCATAGACCCTATACAGTCTAGGTGCGCAGCCTTTAGATTTACACAACTCAAGAGAGAGGATGTGGTGGCTAGGCTAAAGTGGATATGCGAGCAAGAGAAAGTTCTGTGCCAGCTCGACGGCCTTGAAGCTATATATGAGATTGGCGGTGGGGACCTAAGAAAGGCTATAAACATACTCCAAGCAGCAGCATCGTTAGGCGAGGTAACTGTATCTAATGTTTATAAGGTCGTAGGTTTAGCACATCCAAAGGAAGTTCGAGAAATACTTAATTTAGCCTTTGCTGGGAGATTTATTGAGGCTAGAGATAGATTGAGAGAGCTAATGGTGACATACGGGCTTAGCGGAATAGACGTTTTAAAGCAAATGCATAGAGAAATATTCTCGGCAGACCTAAAAATACCTGAAGATATGAGAGTCATAATAGCAGATCACATAGGAGAAATACAATTTAGACTTGTTGAAGGAGCTGATGACGAAATTCAGCTAACTGCTCTACTGGCTAGGCTAAGCATTCTTGGGAAGAAAATACAGGGCAAAGCATAAATACAAAGGGTTTGAGTTGTGTCAGGACAAGCTAAAATTCCATGGGTAATAAAGTACAGACCTAAGAAAATAAATGATGTTGTTAATCAGGAAGAGGCTAAGGCAAAGATTTTAGATTGGCTCAAGAAGTGGCCTAATGTTGCAAAAAAAGCGCTGTTGCTTTACGGACCCCCTGGATGTGGAAAAACCTCGCTTGTGGAAGCAATAGCAAGTGAACTCGGTTACGAACTTCTTGAAATGAATGCAAGTGATTTTAGAAGAAAAGAGGATATAGAAAGAATAGCAATGAGGGCTTCTACGATACAAAGTCTCTTTGCTAGCAGTAAAAAGAAACTCATTTTACTAGATGAAGTAGATGGTGTAGCTAACAAAGAAGATGTTGGTGGTCTTGAGGCTATTGAACACCTCGTAAAGATAACTAAGGTACCTGTTATTATGACTGCGAACAATCCGTGGGATCAAAAACTGAGAATATTACGAGATATAGCGGAGTTTGTACAGTTTAAGAAACTTGAGAAAAGAGATTTAATGAAATTATTGCAGCGCATTTGTATTGCTGAGAATATTCAATGTAATGAAGATGCTTTAGAATACATAATTGCAAGAGCTGAAGGGGATGCTCGTGCAGCTATAAATGACCTGCAAGCTGTTGGAGAAGGCTTTAGTGAAGTTACACTTGAACGCGCTAAAGCTCTTCTCAGACCACGAGATAAAGAAAGAGATCCCTTTGAAACATTAAAGTTACTGTTTTCATCTCGTTATGCGTGGCAGGCAAGAAATGTTTTAAGTCAATCACAGTTGGATTACGAACAACTTAAGCTGTGGTTAGAAGAGAATATACCATATCAATATACTAATCTAGAGGATATATGTAGGGCTTATGAAGCCCTTAGCAAGGCTGATGTTTATCTAGGCAGAATTGTGAAAAGCGGAGACTGGGATCTTTTAGCTTATGCAATGGATCTCATGTCAGCAGGAATAGCACTGGCAGCAGTAAATAATCCAAGAGATAAAGATAAATGGACAAAGTACAGCTTTCCACAAAGAATATCCATGATGGCTAAGCTTAAGGAAGTTAGGGGCGTTAGAGAAGATTTATCAACAATCTTAGCGAGACACTTACATATATCAACGTCTACTGCAAAAAGTGATGTAATACCCGTACTAAAGGTGATATTCACTTCAAATACGGAGTACGCAGCAAAATTGGCTCTAAGCCTAGGCCTGTCTGAAAAAATGATAGAAATCCTTGCAGGACCTAATAAGCATGCTGTATTAAATCACTACAAAAAGCTTAAGGAACTGCTGGAGAAAAGAGCAGCTGAAGCCTTAGCGGAGAGAGTAGTAAGGCAAGAGACGAAAAAAGAGGAGTCTGAGATGAAAAAGAGTAAGGAAAAGAAAGAAGCAAAGGACTTGCTCTCCTTTGCGAAGAAATAGAGCTAGAGATTTTGTTGTATTCTAAAGATTCAGTATGTTAATAATAGCCTTAACGTATTCGTTATCTGTATTTAACTTTATCAGCCTAACCCGCCCCATCCTAATTTCTTGAACCATATTTAGTGATTTCATTAATTCAACGCATTTCATAATATAATTATAATTACTATTTAGTTTATTAACTAGAGATGTTATGTTTATGGTTTTATTATCTACATAGTTAAGGTGAGCTATAATACTCCAAATGCATGACTTTCCTAAGACATCAATCTTTTTCTTTATATGTTCTGGAATACTTATGGTGTACTTATGCCAGGTAGCCATTTGCTGACTCCCGATATTTGTAGAAGAGTTATATAGTGTTAGTCTCTTTCAATTAACTTCTTATCAATTAATTCATCAACCCTCTTCTCAAGAGGTTCTAAAGGTACAGGTACTGATATGAGTGTTGTTCTACCTCTAAAACCTTTTCCAGAGATTTTCGTGTTTATAATGCCCATGTTTTTAAGGTTTCGAATATATTCATAAACTTGTGTATGTCTCCTAGGCTTAGTGTTATAACGCTCACATAAGTAACGGTATTCTTCTTCTGCATCACCAATCTTTACATAGCTTTCACCACTGCTTTTAAGTTTTCTGATTATAGCCTTTAATATCATAAGCTCATGTAATTGTAGGAACTGCAAGTTATCTGAAATATCTACTAACAGTTCTTCGCGAATTTCACCTACAGCCTTTCTAACATGCTCTATTTTTACATACTGTGAACCTTCATAATCCGCTATGACGCCTGCACGTAAAAGCATCTCTATAGCAGCTCTTGCATTGCCTTTTCCACCCTTATCATAACCTTCTAATTCTGCTACGTATTCTAAAACTTCATCACTTACAGTATTCTCATAGAATGCAAGGTCTCTTCTCTGTTTAAGAATGTCAAATAGTTCGGCAGCTTTATAGGGTTCAAACTTAATTATATGCTTTGTTATATAGCTCTCTGTAGCAGGGTCTAGGGATCCTAAAACTTCAAGGCTCCTAGTAATGAGTATGTAGTGTAACCTCTTTTCCGCTTCCGGGTACTCATCATATATCCTTACTAAGAAGTATACAGCGTCGTTACCTGCAACTTGTATAAAGTAGTTGAACTCGTCTAGTGTAACTATGGTATGCAGATCGTATCGCTTCATGTGATTAAGTACAATTAGCATCATTTCTCTTGGTGAAAGCCCTCTAAATGGAATGTTTAAACCAAGTGCAGTTGCAATGCTTTGTACAATACTATAGAGAGTTCTGGCATTATGACAGTTAACATGAACATAGCGAAGCTTTATACCTTTTTTCTCAGCAACCTTCACAAGCTCTCTTCCAAAAACATGGGCTGTCACGGTTTTTCCCACACCGATGTCGCCAATTAAGAGAGCTACTGTAGAAACAGATCCGGGGGAGGTAATAATGGGTTTAAAGAGCTCTGCTAATAAGGCTAAATGGCGTTCTCTATGCGGGAGGCTGTCTGGGACATAAGATCTGTCTAAAACACTACGATTTTTAAAGACACTTGCCCTGTTAATAATACTTTCAACTATGTTTTCAGCACTCATGAATACTTACACCAAACATCATGTAACGCTAACTACTACATATCACAAACAGAATATAAATGTTGTTGTTTATATCAGAATTAACATTTCCGAAAATTTCAGATAGGAATAAAACAAAGATTAACAAAACATGCTCTACAGACACCCATGGAGTGTTGGTGAAGCTGATGAACCCGCACTGAGGTGTAATCTCTGTCAACAAAAATACAAATATTCACGAATGCCACTAAGTACCGTTATGGACTATACCAGAATTGATGATTAGAAATTAAGTTTGTAGGCTCTAATTCTATGTCATAATATTGTGTGTTGTTGAGGGGCTGTGCCCCAATAACAGTATAACAGCTTTCAAGGGTATGCGCTGTTCACTCTAATGTTTGTGAATCCACTTTGGAAATAGTAGTGTTACTAGTGGAAGGGTTGGTGAGGAAAGCTCCTAGATGTTATGAATAAACACGATCTAATGAAGATGAACATCTAGGGCTGTTTCCGTAAATAAGGTGGGCTAGAGTTGTTTAAGTCCTTTTAGGGCTATGAGATATGCTGATGCTGTGTGTCTGTCTAATCTATATTTCCTCATCACATCGTCATGTTTTCTAGAGCTTGTTGTTCCCTTTGGGTCTACGTATTTAACTTCTATGCTGTAGAGTGATGCTTTCAACGCTATCATTTCGATGACAGAGCTCCTGAAGACAGAGACCCCGTAGTTGTAGTTCTCATGCCTCCTATCACTGCTCCTAACCCATAGAAGCTTTAGCTTGCCAAGCACCCCTGGGTTCTCAAGGAACAACACTTTGACTCCGTGGCTGTATGCGTACTCTAGCATCTCGTGAACTCTCATGCCAATAATGCTCCTAGCCCTGCGCCTTTTGCAACCCTTTCTGGAAGACTCTTCGAACCAGAAGGTGTAAGTGTCTCTGAGCCTCTCATCACCATCGACTACCACTAGGTTTACCCTGTCCACATTTACATCTACACCGCCATAGAGCTTGCCATTGTTTGCTCTAGCCCTAGCCATGTGCTTGTAGTAGAAGTCTGTAGGTATTGCTACTTGCAGCTCTCCCCTAACAAACAACTTTCCACCTCTTGCATTCCAAGACTTCACATATATTCTCGGCATATATGGTTGCTTCTCTCTGAGAATAGCATTGAGCAACTTCCTGTAGACACCTGATGTGCTGACTCTTAAAGCTATCCTCTTGCTCTCCTTGCTGTAGCTAAAAACAGTGACCTCTACTTCGCTTAGACTTTTAAGCGTTATGCTCCTAGGTGGGTACTCCTTCTCACTCTGTTGAAACATTAGCCAGTCGGAGAGCTCAATGCTTTTAAAGTCCACACCTAGTTGTCTACAGGATTCATAAATACTCCTGACTAGCGTGATCACCCCGTAGGAGTACCTCCTATTTGGTATCACGTCATAAACAGCCTTATAGAACATGCTCTTCCAGCCTATATCCGAAGCTGGGAGAACGGGCATTTGCTTAACGATATTAAATAGCCTATGTGCAGCTACTTTGAAAAGCCACGCAGTTGATAATAAGAGCTTCGCATCTTCACCAGACGTGTTAAAACCAGCCACAATAGTTACATAGCTCACTTTTAGCCCACTACTAGGGTATA
>JAJHQM010000066.1 GCA_020833345.1 Ignisphaera sp. | reverse complement strand
CCCCTCTCTTTTCATAGAGGTAAAAGTGTTTAAATAGGATTATTATAACAAGTTCTATAATTCTTTTATAAAACTGTGATTAAGTAAAGCTACAGTTGGTGGGTTTATATGGTAAAGGGAAGGGCGGCGTTTTTCGTTGAGCCAAAGAAACCGCTTGTGATTAAGGAGGTAGAATTCCCAGATCCTTCTTACGACGAGGTATTGCTTAAGGTAAGAGCAGTAGGGGTGTGCCATACTGATTTAGCAACAATAGATGGTGAGTTTCCGCCACCACCACTCATGCCTACAGTTCTTGGGCATGAAATTGCAGGTGAAGTTGTAAAGGTTGGGCAGGGAGTTAAAGGGGTAAGGCCAGGGGATAGGGTTGTTCTCTCATGGCTATGGCACACCTGTGGGAAGTGCCGCTATTGTAGGCGTGGAGATGAGCAATTATGTGATAACCTTGTTGAAACAGGTAGGCATGTATTGGGAGGCTATGCTGAGTATGTTCTTGCAAAGGCCTCTCATGTCCTACCCATACCTGACAATGTTCCGTGGGAGTATGCACCTGCAGCTACTGATGCCATTGCTACGCCATTTAAGGGGCTGAGGGTTGCTGGGGCTAAGGAAGGAGATGTGGTAGCAGTGTGGGGAGTGGGAGCCTTAGGATTTAATGCTATTCAAGTTGCTAAGGCTAAGGGATGTACAGTTATAGCACTTGGGAGGAGCGAGACTAAGCTTAAGAAAGCACTAGAAGTAGGGGCGGATCACGTTGTTAACACCGTTAAGGAAGATCCCGTTAAGAGAGTTGTAGAGCTTTCGGGAGGTGGAGTAGATGTAGCTCTTCAGCTCGTACCAACAGACATAGTTACTTATGAACAGGCGTTCTACTCACTTAGAAAGGGAGGAAAACTCGTGCTCTTAGGGTATCCACCAGGTAAGCTATGTTTACCAGTTATAGAATGGGGTCTTGCAGAAAAGTGGGTAATAGCCTCTCTAGCCTTCACAAGGTATGATATTGCAGAAAGCCTTAGGCTACTTGCACAAGGTAAGGTAAAGCCTGTGATAACAGTATATAAAGGGCTTGAAAGCATTCACCAGGCATTAGATGATTTGCGAAAGGGCAAGGTCTTAGGAAGACCTGTAATAGTAATGGACTAACCTACCTCAATATATCCATTTTTTCCTCATAGAACTTCTTTAATACTTCTAAAGCCTTCCAATCAGGCTGAGCCTCTATATCTCCCCTAACTGTAACCACCATCATACCCGCAAGGTTTGCCAATTTTAATGCTTCTCTCAGTGAAAAGCCCTTAAGAAGGGATGCTATGAAGACTGCATCAAAAGCGTCTCCTGCACCAATAACATCCTCGATTATAGGTGTGCGATAAGCCTTTTCATAATAAGCTTCACCATATTTAGTATAGACACTGCCCCCCTCTTCACCAAGCTTTACAACAACCATGTCAGAGCCCATTTGAAATAGTTTAGAAACAGCTTCTTCTAATGTGGTTTGGGGAAATAGTATATTTAAATCCTCCTTATTTGTAAACACAATCTTTGAGTCTTGTAGAAGTGGAAGCAGCTTTGCCCTTGCATTTTCAGCAGTTTTCCAAAGCTTAAGCCTTATGTTAGTGTCAAATATAACCTCCTTTCCAAGGTCATGAGCAAGGTCACGCAACTTCTTAACTGCACGATAACAGCTTTCGCTAAGAGCAGGAGTTATTCCTGTTAAGAATACCCTCCTTGCTTTCTTAACATAGTCCTCCTGCACATCCTCTTCATTCATATAGGAAGCTGCTGAACCATGCCTATAGTAAAAAACTGTAGATTTTCCAGGAACGGGGTAGTGCCTCTGGATAAAGTATATACCTGTCGGAGCCTCATCCATAATCTTCACATAGGTAGTATCTATATTTTCTGCTCTCAATGCCCTTAAAACCATTTCCCCAAACTCATCATTTCCCAAGCGGGTAATTAGACCCACTTGAAATCCTAATTTAGATAAAGCAGTAAGCACATTAAACTCCGCTCCTGCTACATGAACCTCAAAATACCGTGCGTACCTCAAAGGTCCTGGGCTTATGTTATTAAGCTGAATAAGTACTTCCCCAATAGAAATAAAGTCTAAATTAAGCATTTCAAAACCCCTTAACTCTAAACATTGCTTTAGTTATAAATACAAATTGTGCTTTATTCCAGCCTCCATATAAATTCTTTCTAAAGCATTTCTTATACTAGTAATTTCGCTATTGCTAAGAGCAGCCAGGGGGTCTGCTGGATAACCAATATCAATTCCTCTTATTTTTAAAGCTGCTTTTGTTAAAACCAGTCCCTCTACGTGGTATTCCTTTGCGAGATTGCGAAATCTTGCTATTAGAATCTGTAGGTGAGAAGCTCGCTTTATATCACCACTTTCAAAGCTTTTCACTATTTCTACTGCAAGCTCTGGTATGGCATTGCAGACTCCACATATGTGGGCATCTGCGCCGTAGATTAAGGAGTCAAGTATTAGTGTATCGTTTGCAATTCCTATGTAAAAATCGTTTGCCAGGTTCAATACTATATCAATTACCCTTTCAACAGAGCCTGTAGAGTCTTTTACACCAACAAGATTCGGTATATTGTATCTAAGCTGTTTAATAATGTCGGGAGTAACATCAATACCTGCTTTTGAGGGATTGTTATAGACAAAAAGATTGCATTCTAATTTACCAAGACTGCTGTAGAAATTCATCAATTCTCTTATTCCAGCTCTGTAGTACAGTAGAGGAAGTGAGGCAATATTTTTAACTCCGAGATCTATAGAGTGTTTTGCTAGCTCTAAGCTATCTTCAAGGCTAGTTGCAGAAACATTGTTTATTATTATGAAACTGCTTGGAACAAGTTCTGTAATCATAGAGAGAATCTTTTTTCTCTTACTGACTGAAAGTAGTAAGCCTTCTCCATAGGTGCCAAGTGTGTAAAAACCCTTTATGCCGCTTTTCAATTGAAATTCTATAAGCCTGGATAAGGATTCTCGAAGCACCTCCTCTCTTTGGTGAACAGGCGTAACTAATGCTGTTAAAACGCCCTTTGGCAAATCAGGTTTAGGCATAATATAACACCAGGAAATACCCATTTTTCCAACGCAAAACACGGATATTAAACAGAATATAAAACAACGTTTAATGACCTTACCTTAATTTCTATGATATAATCACATGCTTCAGAGCATGACCCTATTTTAGGTGTGGTGTGAAAAGAGAGTTGTAAGGATCTCTATGCTCATAAGGATTGGGTCTACAGCTCTACATCTCTCTGTTGTTGGTAGAGTTCCTCAAGACTTTGCGTCAATGGTTCTTGGCGAGTTGGTGGATGTGTATAGGTTGTTTGGTGAGGGTCCGGAGCTTGTGGAGGTCTATATCTATGAGTCTTCAGAACTCATGCACTCTTACATGTTTTCAGAAGCAGTAGAGCTTGGTGTAAGTGTGGTTGGACAGCACATTGTTTCTCATGATGCTTGGAGAGGGTGGCCAAGGATACACATAGACTACAGTGCTTGTAAGAATCTTGAAGAGAGGTTTCTCAAGGCATTGATTCACCACGAGGCGGTGCACAGTATTCTCCATGGCACACTTCAGAGCTATGCAATTGCATTGCCAAGAAACTTCGCAGAGCTATTTGAGAAAAGCCCAGGGGCAGTGTACTTAGCGTCTATGGCTATTAAAGATGTTGAGGTTGTGGGGTATCTCACTAGCAAAGGACTTAGAAATAGTATTGAAAGTTACTTAGAGTACACAAAAAAGGAGTTCAAGGGAATACACTGCAAAACCCTTGAAGAGGTACTACAATTAGCAAAGCTTATTGCTCCCTGCACCACCATAAAATGCGATGTAGAAGAAGAGCTAGAGGAGGAATGCAAAGCCGTATACCCAATACTCTTAAAAATACTCGACAAAGTTAAGGATATGAAAAAAGATCTTAGTTCAAAAATAGAGACACTACTCAAAGAAATTGCTAAGGCAATAGGTAAGTAAGAAAACCCTTCTAAAGAATACCATATTGCAATTAAAAACCCCACTTTACTAGCAAAAGAAGGAATTATAACGAAAAGGCTATTGGGTACACCTAATACTGTGCTTTAGTCAATATTTATAAAAATTTATAAAGCTCTCTTTTCCTAATATAGATGCTCAGGTGTTATAAAATGGTACCAGCTGTTAAGACAAGTGCTGTTGTTGCTATAACTGTTGTTTTGATTGTTGTTAGTGGTGTTGTTGGTTATTTTGTTGGTGCATCTGCACCACCCCCGGTGAAAACGGTTACGCAGACTATTACAATTCCATACACATATACGGTAACGCAAACAGTTACAGTAACACCCAAACCCACACCAACACCTACACCAACTCCAACCCCGACACCAACTCCAACACCTACACCTACTCCCACACCTACCAGACCACCAATTACTAAGTTAAAACGCCCCTTAAGAATAGCTGTTTTACATGACTATACAATTCCTGTACTTAAAGCACAGGGTATAGCGGCTAGTGTAGCTGTTGAGGAAATCAATGCGGCTGGTGGTGTTCTTGGACAACCAATAGAATTCAAAACGTGGAATACTATGAGAAAAGTTGATGTAGCATTAGCAGCATATAGAGAAGCTGTTGTAGACTGGGGTGCAGATGTTGTAATTGTGGAGGGAGTTACTGAGGAAGTGCTGGCAGCAATGGAAGAGGGAGTAAAGCTATATCCGCAACGCCCACACATACTAATAGCTGCTGGCTCTATGGGTGCTGATATCACCTTAAAGGTTTTGAAGGAGTACGATAAGTACAAGTTTGTCTTTAGGATGTTTCACGCTGATTTTGATGGTAATGTGCTGTGGCCAGCATCAATACTATGGGATGCTAAAAATGTTTATGGAGTTAGTAAAGTGGCTATACTTATAGAGGATGCTGCTTGGACTATTGGTGCTAGAAAGGGTTTAAGAGAAGAAACTCCACTTGGTTTAGTAGAGCAGAAGCCTGTAAGAGATATTGCTAGGGAGTTAGGTCTGGAGGTTGTTTATGAGGCCACCATTCCTGTTGGTGAAAAGAACTTCATACCATATCTAGAAGCAGCATATATTAGAGGTGCTGAACTAATCTTCGTAATATCGAGTTGGTATACAGACAC
>JAJHQM010000015.1 GCA_020833345.1 Ignisphaera sp. | reverse complement strand
TAATATTGTTGAGCAACTACTACATGCATTACCTAAGGGACCTGTAGTAGTAGAGTCATATGAAATTCCGCCATTTAGAAAGGCTGTGGGAGCTGTTGAAGCACCTAGAGGTGAGGATGTGCACTTTGTAATAACAGGACATGGAAAGCCATATAGATGGAGAGTTAGAGCTCCTACATATCAAAATCTCCCAGCGCTAAAGGTAATGCTTAGAAATACCCCATTAGCAGACGCCTTCCTAACCATTGCCAGTATAGACCCCTGCTTTTCTTGTACAGATAGAGCAATTGTAATACGTGATGTGAGATCCGGTTCCCGAAAGGTTTTAAGTTTATTAGAGGGTAGGAAATATGCAAGTAAATAGAATTGCAGCTCCCCTAAAGCTACTCACAATAGCATTTAAAACAGGACGTGTTACAAAGAAATATCCCTTTGGACCACCTCTAATTACAGAAGCATTTAGAGGTGCCATAAGCATAGACCCTGCAAAGTGCTGGGGGTGTGGAGCATGTGTACTAGTTTGCCCTCCAAATGCTTTAGATATAATATTTGAGAAGGAGAAGATAGTTATAGAGTACTTTAAGGGAAGGTGCATATTCTGCGGAATGTGTGCAGACACGTGTCCTGCTAATGCCATTACTGTAACTAAAGAATTTGAACTTGCTGCTACAAATCTTGAGGACTTGAAGGAAGATGTTGTACATAGAGTAAGCAAATGCGCTGTATGTGGCAAACCCTTTGCCCCTGCAGCAGAGCTCAGAGACGTTATGAAAATGCATCCCATTACAGAAGAGTATGCAAACATATGCCCCGATTGCAGAAGGAAGCGAACTGCCAGGGCATTCGGTATGAGGTTTGGTGCAAGTATATGAAATTAGAGGAGAAGTTAAAGAGTGTTAGGAGAAGCCCTTGGGTATTCCACCTAAATAGTGGCTCCTGTAATGCATGTGATATTGAAATTCTTGACGCACTAACACCATACTTTGATGCTGAAAGATTTGGAGTAAAGCTTGTTGTTTCCCCAAGGCATGCCGACGTCGTGTTGTTTACAGGTCCTGTAACAAGAGAAGTCTTGCCAAAGGTTATAAGGGCTTTGAGGGCTGTGCCAAGACCTCGCGTAGTTGCTGCAATAGGCTCGTGTGCTGTTGGTGGGGGGATATGGTGGGACACATACTCAACTATAGGAGGTTTTCCAAAACTTCAAGAAATTTTAAAGCGATATGGAGTTGAAATTGATAGAGTGGTTTACATACCCGGTTGCCCAGCTAGACCAGAAGCCATAGTGTATGGATTGCTAGTAGCACTAGGCTATGTAAAACAAAAAGTTTCAAAGGTTGTTAAAACTGTTGAAAGCTAAGCTTCGTTTATGCAGAGTTGAGGCACCAAGTATTCAAACCTATCGCCATTTTTTAACATATATTGCTATATGTGACGATGTAGGCGAAGTACCGCTAAGTGAAATCCCTGCAGAACTTGCTAAAGCTTTAGATAAGAATTCTGAAGTTGTAATTCCATGTACAGAAGCTGAAAGACTTAGTGAAAGTATTGCAAGACATTGCAAAGACAGAGAAAAAGAGAGGTTTTACTTAAGACTCTCTATTATTTAAACTAGTGAAGATACTATTGATGATTTCTACTCGTTAAGGCAAATACTGAAGCTGATACTAGAGCTGGGGGATGCCAAAAACCTTCTCATAGAATAGAAGCTGTTTTCTTTTGCTTTATAAAGTATCGTATTTTAGAATAGAGTTCCACTCACTTACAATATCATCCTCCTTCTTATTGCTTTCAACTAGTTGGTACTCAGCATAGCCATGCTTTCTCAAGCTCTTATCAAGCCTCTTCTGAATGAATTCAACAGCTCTTCTAGTTGGATGTGTTACTATGTCTATATATGCCCTTGCTATAGCAGCTACAGTTGCCTCTTGCAATACTATTACCTGATCCCTTAACACAATAATAAGTCTCATATGTGTGTGTCCAGGTGGTATAAAGCCAACAATTTTCAACACATCGCTATTCTTATACACCTTTAGGTTCTCGCCTTGAGCCATAATTTCAAGCCCTCATTACTACACGCGGTCTTCTCTATGTACATGCACAGCCTTGCAGATTTCTGGCGTTATTAAGTAGACTAGCACACCCTTCCCCTTCTCTATGGTTTCAGTTTCTATGCCTGCTGCTGCCCCTGGAGACAGCCTCATATTCCCTCCACCAATGAGCTCTTGCAATAATTGCTCAATGTAAGGTGCGTGTCCCACTAAAGCTGTTACACTTCTCATTTCAAGTCTTGCTATAGTGCCAAGAGGAATTGCCTTGGGCCTTAACTCGTCTATAATTCTAAGTTCAGAGCCATGTACAGATACAAGAATTTCTGCTGTTTCCACAGCTCTCTTCAGAGGAGAGCTGTAGACTACCTCAACTCTCCAAGGCAAGGTCCTCGCTACATGCTCAACATCTTTTCTTCCCTCGTCAGTAAGCCTTCTCTCCTCATCACTTACACCAGGTCTTGGCTCTTCGGCTTTCCCGTGCCTGATAATGACTAGCTTCATGTGTAACACCTGTAGAGCTTAAATCTAGGGAGCGGTTTAATAGACATCGTGAAGTGATAATAAGCTTTGGGTGGTGCTCGTGATAGTGTTTTCCACAATGCTGCTGCTAAACCTAAAGCCACTGGAAGCTGTAAGGACATTGGCTTTAGAAGGACTCTACACAGAGCTTGGCTACGATAACTTTGCTGTGTTTGGCGGTAGGCATGTAGAGGACTCTATGCTGAGAGAACTTAAGGATCTTAGCGAAGACGTGAGGAAGTTTATTAAAACTGTGCACATGCCTTATGATGAAGTTAATGCTGATGTCACTCCTGTTGAAACTATTGTAAAGAGAATGGTTAAGTGGCTTAATGCAGCAGCTGAGCTTGGAGCATCAATAGCTGTTTTTCACACGCTGAAGACAATGTCTAGAGACCCTCTAGAAGTTAATTTAGAGTTCTTCAGAGCCGTTGTGAAAGAAGCTATAGATAGGGGTATTACTGTTGCTGTAGAAAACAGAATTGAAAGAGAACTGTTTGGCTCTAGCCCAAAGGATTTAAAAGATCTTGCAGAAGGAATAGGTGAAGGAATAGGTGTGTGCTTAGATGTGGGACACGCCAACATAACCAAAAACCTAAAGCAATTCCTAAACACACTTGAAGAATACGTAGTAGAGATACACCTACACGACAACGATGGATACAGAGATCTCCACAAACCCCCACAAACAGGCACAGTTAACTGGGCCACGGTCTTGCAATGGCTCAAAAACAAATCCAAGACAATTCCAGTATTTGAAATTGCTTGCAACGAAAGCATTAAAAATTGTATAACAATTGCTAAAAAAGTCTTAGAGTGGTTTCCTCTGCAACTATAAAAACTTCTATTAATAGAAGAATTTCATTTACATATCTAAACTATTTAATCTATTTAGCATCTTTATCATCACATGTTAAGAGAGTATTAAGGGCTTAACTTAGTAAACTTCATTGGTTACTATGCACAATTTATTATTACAGGTTTCTATAAAAATACTACACCACCCTTACTACACATTTTTATAAAACCTAAACTTGAAAATGTAAACACCATAGCTTAGAAAGAATAATAACAACAATAAAGTCATATATAAAATAATTCCTCGCAACGAGCATCTTGAAATCACAAAGTAGCGTAAACTTGCTTCAAGAAGTTGTATATGTGTATTCAGATTATCAACTTATTAATTATGTAAACTTTACTGTCCTCCTTATTGAAGCCTCTTTATAATTATTGCAACTTAAACTTGAGCCAGCATTTGTAATATTATAGAAAGCTGAAAGACCACTGATTGTTGCAAGTATTCCACGCTTAGTGAAGGCATTTTTGAAATCATTTAAAAATTCATCTGAAGGTGGTTCTGCAGTTAGTTTATAAGGTCTTCTTAATAATTTGTACTTTGCTATTCCCAATTTGTGGTACGGTAGTAGATCAACTCTCTTTACACCTATTTCAGCAAGTAATTCTGCAAACTGGTCGAACTCTTCTTTAGTCACGTTTACATTTGGGACAACAGGTATTCTAACAATTATATTTGCATGTTTTGCAATTGCGAGTCTTAAGTTACTGAGTATGAGTTTATTTGATGCGCCAGTTAATGCCCTGTGCTTTGCTTCATCAACAGCTTTAATATCGTATAACACCAGGTCAACACAGTTCAAAATACGAGAAAAAATTGTACTATCACAAAAACCATTAGTTTCAAGTACTACTGAAATGTTATTACTCTTGGCTAATTTGCAAAGCTCTAGTGTAAACTCGTGTTGTAGTGTTGGTTCACCGCCAGAGATTGTGAGACCCCCACCACTTTTATCATAGAATACCTTATCTCTAATAACCTCCTCTATCACCCCTTCTACCGTCATCCACTTACCGCATATTGCAAGGGCACCCGTAGGGCAAACCTGTTCGCATAAACCACACAAATTGCATTTGATTTCATCTACAAAGATTTTACCATTAAACCTAATGGCGTTTTGAGGACATGCTTTAACACAGCGTAAGCAATTAATGCATTTTGATTCGTCAAAAAGCAGCTCAGGGTGAGGTAACTGGGATTCTGGATTATGACACCATGCACATCTTAGGGGGCAACCCTTTAGGAAGACTACAGTTCTTATTCCTGGCCCATCATGAAGACAAAAACGCTGAATATTAAATACTAAGCCTTTAACCATTACAAACTCCTTCTATACCGTCTAATTATCTCATCCTGAACTTCTTTTGGTAAATCAACAAAGTATGCACTGTAGCCAGCAACTCTAACAACTAAGTGGCGATACTTCTCCGGGTTTTTCTGAGCCTCTAGCAACATATTAACATCAACAACGTTAAAGTGTGTATGTATTACACCTAGCTCTATAATGCTTCTAAGTAGTGATGCAAATGTTGCAATCCCTTCAGGCCCTGCAAACAGCTTTGGATCTATAGTTAATGTTAAAGCCACTCCATTTGGACAACATGTGAAGTCAATTTTTGAAACTGATTTAATGGCTGCTGTCAAGCCCTTTGTCATAGAGTAACTCTGAGGACTAACACCATTACTTAGTGGTTCTAAGGCCCTTCTTCCACTAGGTAAAGCAGCAGTCATAAAGCCGAATCCCACATGCGTTGTCATTGAGTACATCCCAGCTATAAATCTCCCACCTCTCACATTTTCATATTTCTCAACTTCTTCACTATACATTTGTGCAACTAAGCGTGCATACTTGTCCGCTAAATCATCATCATTACCATACTTTGGGGCTTTGTTGAGTAACAGCTGCCGAAGCTCTTCTCTCCCCTCGAAGTTTGATTTGAGAGCTTCTATTAGCTCACCCATAGTAATAATGCGTTCTCTAAATACTGCCCACTCAATTGCTGCTAGGGAATCTGCAACATCTGCTAAGCCAACAGCTTGAACACCGGTAAAGTTATGCTTTGCAGACCCAAGTGTTATGTCCCTCCCAGCTTCAAAGGGACCATCAATGCACAGAGATAAGAGTGGAGTTGGTTTTACTACTTGATTTGCCCGTTCATAAGCATTAGAGCCTATGACCATCATTTTGACCAAGTGGGAGAGCTGTTTTCTAAACGCTTCAATTACGTCTTCCATTGATTTGAATTCCCTTGGATCACCAGTATCAACCCCAACTTTATCGCCAAAGACCATGTCTACTCCATTATTTAATGCCAGCTCAAGGGCCTTAGCTAGATTAAGCAAAGCGGCATCAGAGGATGTAAAGCTATTTCCAAAAGGTGCTAGCTCAACACATCCTATTGTTGAATAGTTTCGCGCTTCCTCAATTGGAATACCCCTCTTTAACCAGGCTTTGATTATCACCTCATCATTGAATATAGCAACATTGTTTGTACCGGATAATATTATCTCTGCTAAGAACCTGACCAGTTTTTCAGGCGAATTTCTATGAAGCCTGACGTGAATATTTGGAACCCTCATAGCAACATTTTTTGCAGCTTCTAGGAAGAGGTAGGTTAACTCGTTGGTAGCATCTTCACCACTTGGCTTAACACCACCTAGAGTTATTGAAGGGTTCGTTGGCAATCCTGCAAAATAAGTGTTTACAAGAGTATCAAATAGCGGAACTAGCTCGTTGTGCTTAATCAAGAAGTTTTCAATTAACTCCAGTGCTCGACCTCTACTCAACCTACCCGACTCCAAATCCTTGAGAAAGTATGGAAGCATGTACTGATCTATTCTCCCCATTGATATTCCTTGCTCATAATTCTCCTGATGTAATGCTACTTGAGTAAACCAAATAAATTGTAAAGCCTCGTGAAAAGTTCTTGGAGGCTTTGCTGGAACTCTCTTACATATCTCAGCTATTTCTACAAGCTCCTCAGCTCTTTTTGGATCCTTTTCGATGTCTGCTAGCTCCTTAACCTTCTTTGCATATCTCTCTGCAAATTTGATTATTGCTCGTGAGACTATTTCTGCAGCCTTATAGAAAGTCGCTTTATCAATGTCCTCAGGGAGGGGTAGGTTCAGCTTCTCGTACTCTGCAATTCTCTCTGCTGCTAATTCCTGGTATCTCTCAAATCCAAGGGATAGCAACTTGGGGTAATTAACAGCAACATGGGAGATTCCAGCTACTTCAGTTAAGACAAAGTACGCACCTCGGTATAGCAAGTCATAAATTTTCTTCGGTATTATCTTTTCTGCATATGCATCTATTGTTCTCTTACCCCACCAGTAGGGAAAGATCTCCTCCTTTAGGATCCTTATAGCATCTTCAGAAATCCTGAAGGGGTTTGTGGGCCTACTTTGAATTGTTTCCAATTCAGAAAGTGCCACTATACGAAGCCCAACACCCTCTGGATACACTATAGCCCCCGGCGGGTCGCTAACCATAGTTCCAACAATAAGCTCCTCAGGATAAATATTGACAGAAATCTTCATTAACACGTTCTCAAGAGCTTTTGCATTTCTAATAATCATTGGCTCACCCTCGGTCTCCATCATTGCTTCCGTCCAGTACTTCGCACGTTCAATGCATATCATGGGCTTTTTCTTTAGAAGACGTTCTTTCATCAATTGCACACGTAAAGTACTCATAGCAACACCCCAACACTAATATATCACTTATAGCTGGTATATAAAATTTTAAGACTACTAATTGAGTGCCATAGTCTCATATTTATGACGTTAAAATCCATTCTAAATGATAGTGGAAAGTGTAATGAAGATATTACCGCCTTAAAACACCAAGACTGCGAGAATTATGAATGTTAAGATTAAGAAGTTATGGAGATGGAGTTTTGGGGAGGTTTTGAGCTACAATATCTAAGTCTGTGGACCTTCAATATTTAGCATCTATATAGTGACTTTACTATTCTTATACTTAGTAATGCAATCCTTGTACACTGTAGAGTGTTTGAAAAGAGGAATTCTAGGGTTAAGAACGTTGGTTGTTCACAGAGATAACCTAACTTGTATTTGTTAATGTTGTGATGTTATTCTAACTCTATCTTTCTTCTCCTGGGTAATCTAATTCCCAAGATTACTATGTCTCTATTGAATATGATTATTGCTATTGCTATTACCATTATGCATAGAGTTATTGCTGTGCCCATGCCTATTGCCAAGAGCTCGGGGTTTTTAGAGAGCTCTGATATTATGAACACGTAGGGTAGGGGTGCTACGAGCACTCCATATATTACAGCTGTAACAGGGTTTATTGGAAGGCTTAGAAACATGCCTGCGATTCCAAGGCCTATATAGAGAAAGGTTATTGGCATTGATAGTACGCTAGCAGTTCTCTCATCAGGTGATACAGAGCCTAGTACTACCCCGATGGCTCCGCTATATATAAGCCCTATGGTGAGAGGCAGTACAATGTAAGTAATTGCATTTTTTCCTAGAAGTGCTACGTCAAAGCCTATAACAGTAGCTACACCGTTTCCTGTTGTGCTACTTGCTGGCGAGGCCATGAGGTATATCATTACAAGCACCGCTATGAGAACTACAGCTGCATTTAGAAGTGCTAAGGCTATAGAGCCCAGTATCTTAGCTAGCACTATTTCCCTTCTTGGCACTGGCTGTGCTAAGAGCATTTCAAAAGCCTTTTCAACTTTCTCCATAGCTGTATTGGTAGCTGCATAGCTTGTTGCAATACCCATTACAAATGCCACTACAAATATTGCTGCTACTGAGAATCCCAGTATGCTGTTAACTTCTGTGAGTCCTAGCACCCTGTTGTATACAATAGTCGCTATGTTTTGATCTGGTAAAGCAACTTCCTTTTGAGTAATCGTTATGTTAAAGAGCTGCGTTAGTGTAACGGGGAGGAGCCTTGATACTACCTGCCTCACGCTTTGCACAACACTTACCCTGCTCTGCACACTTACTTGTGAAAGACTATCCAATTTAATAACAGCTTTAAGCATGGGCACTTTCTGCATATCTTGAGCCAAGGCACCTTCTGTAAAGCCCTTTGGAAACACAACAACATAGGAATTTTCACTCAAAGCCTCATCAACACTCTGATAGAGCTTTACATTACTAACAGAAGCATTAAGATTCAGCAGAAGAGCTTTAATAAGAGGTGAGCTTTCCTCTACAACAACAGGTATTCTCATAGCCATTTTCCTAACCTCTTCAACTGATTGAGAGACTCCCACCCTAGTCACGCCACCTACTGCTGCATAGAAGACGAATAGAAGTATGAGAGACGCTATGAACGCTGGATTCTTTAGCGTAACTTTAATCTCCCTAATCACAAGGTGCCTTAGCGCCAAGGTCTCACCCCCTAACCCTCATAAACACCTCTTCAAGGTTCCTAGAGCCGGTTCTTACCTTAAGCTCTTCTACACTACCTTCAGCAACAAGCTTACCCCTATACAAGATTCCTACCCTGTGGCACAAGTTCTCAACCTCTAGCATGTTGTGCGAGCTAAGCAGTACTGTAATGCCATACTCTCTGTTATATCTGGCTATAATTTGCCTTACCTGAATACTCCTCTCAACATCGAGTCCCGTGGTAGGCTCATCGAGTATCAGTAGCCTTGGTCTTGAGGCAAGTACAGTACTTAACGCTAGCAGCCTCTTCATGCCCTTGCTATATGTTCTCACAGGCCTCTTCAATGTGCTTCCAAGGCCTGCAATTTCAATAGCTTCGGAAACAGCTTCTTCAAGCCTCCTACCAGAAAACCTCAGTGAAAGCATAAACCTTATAAAATCGTAGCCTGTCAAATCCCTGTAAGCCCCCGCCTCCTCGGGCAAATAGTTTACTAACTGCCTCACCTTCAAAGGCTCTTTAACAACATCAACACCAAAGACCTTTGCAAAACCGCTTGTAGGCTTAATCAAAGTAGCTATAATTCTTAGCGTAGTAGTCTTGCCACTGCCATTAGGCCCTATCAAGCCATATATCTCCCCCTCACGAATAGCAAAAGTGAGATCACTAACCCCTACAACACCTCCTCCATAAACCTTTGTGAGATTCCTCACCTCAACAGCAACACCACTACTCATAACATAACGCCACACTTACGCAATATACAGAGATTGTAATGTAAGTAATTAAATAAACTTATGTGACGGTAAGGTTCATCAATGGTGATAATGATGACAAAAATACTAAAAGCTTTATCTAGGATAAGCCTTAATACTCTTAACAATATTACTTGTCCTCTGGTACTCCACTATGGCTAAACTCAGGGTACTACCATTTGACGCTCTTATAGTTGTTGATATGCAAAACGATTTTATGCCAGGAGGTGCTCTACCTGTACCCAATGCGCTTACCATAATACCTACCATAAATAGATATGTAGAGCTATTTGAAAAAGCAAATGCAACAATTGTATTTACTAGGGATTGGCACCCAAAAAACCACGCATCCTTTAAGAGCAGAGGTGGTCCCTGGCCTCCTCACTGCATTCAGAATACATATGGTGCTGAACTTCACCCAGATTTAATTGTTCCGAAATCAGCTGTTATAATTTCAAAAGCTTTTAAAGAAGATGAAGAGGCTTACAGCGGGTTCAAGGGAGTAGAGCTTGAGAGTAAAAAAGATTTAAACTCCATTTTAAGGAGTAGGGAGGTGAAGAGAGTCTTTGTTTCAGGTGTTGCAACAGAGTACTGCGTTAAGGCAACAGCTTTAGATGCTGTTGACCTTGGCTACCAGGTGTTTCTACTTATAGATGCTGTTAAAGGCATTAACCAGCCTCCGGGATCAGAAGAACAGGCAGTAAATGAAATGCTTGCAAAAGGCGTTGTAGCAATAACTATCGATGATATAACTCTTCTCTAGAAATATATTCAAAAATTCTTTTTTATTTAAAGGTTAAGAGATTAGCCTGGCTTTATAACTATTCTACCAAATGACTCGCCTTTCTCAAGAGTTTGATGAGCTTTTCTAACATGGTCTTGGTCTAGGGGAATGGTTGTGTAAATCGGTTTTACAAGCCCTTTTCTCAAAAGCTCTACAGCTTCCCTTAACTCTTCCTTGTTACAATTTAAAACACCTATAATGCTATTTTCCCTAATTATTATAAGCCCAAGCATTACTTGCTGTGGAGATGGGTCTATGTTTCCAATGAGTAGCACTTTTCCTCCCCACTTAAGAGCCCTTATAGTCTCCATTAGTGTAGGCCCACCTACAGCTTCAATAGCGTAGTCCGCCCCCTCACCGTCAGTCAGCTTCTTAACTTCCTCAGAAAACTTTCCTTTGTGTACAATTATGTGATCAGGATTGCTTACCCTTCTTATCTTTTCAGCCTTTTCCTCACTTCTAGTCGTGGCGATAACCTTCAAACCGTAAGCCTTGGCAATTTGTACTGCATGTAAACCTATGCCACCACTAGCACCTGTAACAAGAACAGTTTCACCTTTTTGAGCCTTTGCAATAGTTTTTAGCGCTCTTATTGGAGGACCTAAAGGACATGATGCAAGGCTATAAGCTTCTTCAGGTACTTGACCAGAATCACTGACCTTGACTAGAACCCAGTATGGTAATGATATGTACTCCGCATAGCAACCATCCCTCTCCTCACCTATTTGCATTTTTGATCTACAAATATTCTCTTCACCCTCTACACACCTAGGATCCCTAGGATCGTAAACATATGGAAGGGAGACAACAAGGTCATTCCTCTTAAACTCCTCCAAAACACCGTCACCAACCTCAACAACCCTACCAGCAATCGCATGCCCAGGAATCACGGGAAGCCTAAGCCTTGCAAAACCCCTTCTAGCTAACGTATCTCTATAACAAATACCACAGCCAACAACTTTCAAAAGCACATCTTCACTAGAAACCTTAGGCACATCAATATCCTTCTCCACAAGCACGTCAACTCCTCCGGTAGAGGTCATCACAATAGCCTTCAAAAACAACACCAAGAACTTAACTAAGACTAAAGTTAATAAACCTATGATTTTCCATCACTATATCGATAAATTTTGTTATATGAGCCATAAAAATAATTGCCTAGTACAAAATCTTTGTTTATAAGAAACTCTCAATCTCCTAAGCTTTACAACATCTAAATTGAGAGTATCAACTTATATTTTCAGTAGGGCATATTTTAGTCATTGTGATGAACCGTGTTTCTACTGAAGCGTGATGACTAGCCTTGCGCTGACCTATTATAGCATTGACAGTGCTTAATTACTATAGCGTTACTAATGCCAATTTATTATTAAAAATAGTCATAAGAATGGACTCTAGATATAACATTGAAGTAGAAATAGCATTGTTTGTTGAAGCTAATAAGTATATGTGAATAGCAATAACTTTAGACAAATTTTAGATTATGCACTACTTGAGTACGGGTAGTAATATAGAAAATGATGTTTATTAACATTTGGTTATGCAAAGCATCATTTATACTTATTAAGTATAATGTTTCTCTGTGTTTGTAAGAGAAGCTGGTGTTAGTAGTTATGGGAGTATTTGATGTGGTTAAGAGGGAGCTTATTGATAGAGTAGTGCTTATTGAGAAAGAGAGGGAGCTAAAGCTCATGTCATCAGCTCTTCTTTCAAGGGGTCATGTACTTATGGAGGGTGTTCCTGGTGTTGCTAAAACTTATACTTCTAAGGCTTTGGCAAAGCTCTTGGGGCTTTCCTTCAAGAGGGTGCAGATGACTCCTGACCTTCTACCTTCTGATATCATAGGTTACTACGTTTTTGATCAGAGGAGTGGTGGTTTTGTTCTTAGAAAGGGTCCTATATTTGCAAATATTCTTCTTGTCGATGAGATTAACAGGGCTTCGCCAAGAACTCAGTCAGCTTTGTTAGAAGCTATGCAGGAGCGGCAGGTTACTATAGAGGGTGAGGTATTTAAGCTTGAGGAGCCCTTCATGGTTATAGCTACACAGAACCCTATAGAAATGGAGGGGGTTTTCCCACTTCCAGAAGCACAACTCGATAGGTTTTTAATTAAGGTAGTCACAGGCTACACCACTACAAAGGGACTTATTGAAATTATGAAGAGAGCTGACGAAATTGAAGAAGCTATTGAGAGTCTGAAGCCTATTGTCACTCGTGAGGAGGTCTTGGAGGAGTTCAAGAGGGTTAGGAGTGTAAAGGTTGACGACTCTATATACAGCTACATAGCCTCTATAGTTGAGGAGACTAGAAGACATCCTGCTGTGAGACTAGGAGCTTCCCCGAGGGCTGCTATAGCCCTTGTTAAAATGGCTAAGGCGTGGGCTTACACTAGTGGTAGAGACTATGTTATTCCAGATGATGTAAAAGCTGTTGCTATACCTGTTCTCATGCACAGAATTATTGTTAAGCCTGAGCTGGAGCTTCAGGGAGTTACAGCTGAGAAAGTTGTAGAGGAGGTTTTATCTAGAGTTCCGGTGCCAAAGCCTTGAGGAGAAGAGCTATATTAGTATTGATAGGAGCTCTAACTATAACTGTATGTTTGTCAGTGGCTGTAGCTATTAGTGAGAGTGATAGACACACACCTGGCTTTCCCCAGACTACAGGAAACCTCCAATCACTATTCCAACTCCCCATCAATGTAAGTGATATAGAAAAAGCAATTCTTGAGCTCTCAAAGAAAGGAGTGCTAAGCCAAGGTGAGGCTGAAAAGCTTAAGAACTTCAGCAACATAAGCTTTAAAGACGCTGTAGCAAGAATTGAAAATCCTGAGCTTCGCAATAGCCTACTTAACTTAGCGAATAAGAGCACACTGAGTCCTGAAGATATAGAGGTGTTTATGAATTACTTAAACAGCTTAAAGGCTTCAGAACTTCTAAGCCCAGCTGATGAACTTCTAGCTCTTCGCGCTCTTGAAGCATTGGCAAGTGCTATTCAAAGCCCTTACACATCTGAAATTCTTTCAAAAATGGTGTCAGCTTTGAAAGAAATTGAAATTGCAAAGAGTAGCAACCTTGTATTAACTTTTAAAGGCCCTCAGCAAAGCTCCTCGGAAAAGCCATTGCCAATTTTTCAAAGCGTGCCACTACCATCTCTTCAACTACCCTCAGCACCCCAGCTACGCTTCTCCCTACCACGGATTCCGCTCAACACATTAATTGCTATAGCCTCGTGCTGCTCTATAGCTTTGGCACTTCTGTTTAGCAGAAAACTGCTAGGTACGTTCTTCAAGAGGTTAAAGACGCGATTTATAGGGAAAATACCTACACCCGAAATTGGTGACAAGTTTTTGGAGGCATACTGGCGCTCTATTTACATAGTCTCTGCAATCTCAGGTGTGAAAAAGGCTGATGCAGAGACTCATAGAGAGTTTTTAGCAAGAGCTTCTGAAAGGCTTAGTTCAAGAGTTGCAGAGGTGTTTAGAGATATTACCTTTGCTTATGAAGAGTACCGCTATGGTTTTAGGGCTGAAGCTGGGCAGAGGATTCTAGAAGGATTTAGGAGGTTAACAAATTATGCCAAGGCCTCTAGTTAAAGTGGCACTAATGCTTCTAGGCAAAGCCCTTATACTGCTAACATTTTATAGTGAGTTAGCCTCGCTCGCTAATACGGTTCCGATTATCATAAGCAAAGGTTTAAGCACTTTACTCAGCATAGCGCATCAACCCAACTTCTTAGCACTTATTGCAACTTCAGTACTAGCTTTTGTAGCTTTTGTTACAGGCAATGCTTTTATCTATGCAACAGCAGTCATATTATCGGCATTCACATGCCCAAAGCCATGCCTACCACTAGCCAAGCTACCTTTCTTCATAGCGTACCTCGCCCTAGACTCTATAACTACTAGTTATAGGGGGTTGGAGCAGAGAAGTATAAGGGTAAGGTTTTGGGCTCTTGCAAAGTCTGTGCCAATACCGCTACTTGTTATAATATTGTGCACCACTTCAGCAACTATAGTAACGCTTGCTGTAGCTGTATTAATAAGCTCTTTTGCTAAGGTACCACAGTCAAACCCCAGGCTCTACGCAGTAATGACCTCGCCCATCACAAAAATAGTCGTCTCCCTAGCAGCACTTCTCTATGCTTATAGTGTTGCCAAGGATGTTAGTGAAATTACTGCTGTTGCAATAGCCCCAGCACCATCAGCTGCTCTAGCAGAGCTCCTAAGGGAGGAGGATATTGATGTAGTCTTCGTACCCGTGTTTAGATGGCTTTTATACATAGCTTTAGCTGCTGTACTCTACAGTCCTGTGTACACAATGGTATTTAACATACTCTTACCAGACTTGCTGAATTACTTGGGCGAGCTGATGAGAATGGGGGTTTCACTGCTCACCTACGTCCTTCTAATCTTCCTGAGCCGCTCCTTTGACATACTCTCTGGGTTTTATGGAAGTGAAAAGATACTTACTGCAACATCTCTAGTCCTACTAGCGCTAGCGTATGTGTCTGCTACAAAGCTTGCATTTCCTTACACTGGCTGGAGAGCATTTTTAGCACCTGATTTTCAGGGGCTTGGAGAGGCTATTCAGAAGAGCTATGTTGATTTTGGCAACACAATTTTAACCCTTATCAATGCCCTCTCTAGACTTGTCGGTGCTGCTCCATGAGCGCGCTAGCTAGGTTTAGGAGGGTTCTGCTATACCTACTCCCAGCTTTTTCCATAGCTGTACTAGCTTTCTCAATATACCTTCTCCTAGCCTCAATAGGCTACATGGAAAGAGGGCTTGTTGGAACATCACTGCTCTCAGTACTCATAGGCTTTGCCCTGCTTTCAGCAGCTCTCTACATAATGAGGCTAGCAGTCTATGTCTATGCAACTGAAAAAAGCTCCTAAGCAAAGAGCTCTTGTATCAGCAGCGCTTATAGCTACGATCATAGCTATAGGGCTACTAGCACTTATTGAAAAAGGCCCTGTAGCACCAGGTGTTCCAGTCGGTGCTTCTCCTCTAAACCCAATGGCTTTAGGAACCTCACAACTAGTTGACTTAGTAGCTAAAAATTATAGCATTACCATTATTCACAGCTTAACCGAGCTGAGTAGAGTTAGAGGAGAGCTCTGTACCTATGTCACTATATCCCCTGAGGTTCCATACAGAAGCGAAGAGGCAAACTCAATTGCTAGCATGCTTAAAGAGAGGTGCGCAAGGCTCAAGATTCTCGTAGCGGATGAGTCCACATACTCTAATACTCTTCTCCAAGCTCTTAACTCCAGTATAAGAATAAATGGTGATAGAATTCTATTAGTTACAGCCCCAAGAGGGGGAGAAACTACACGATTAGAGCTATCACCATATCCGCCAGCAAACATAACTATTAGGACTAGCCACATACTAATTCTCGATAAGGCGTCTACAGTTTCTGGAGGAGGAGCTATAGGCTATGCCTATGCACGCTCAGAAAGTGAGGTTCTATGTCTTGCAGACCCCAATGGAAATGTGTACAAGTGTGAAGCTGCCTTTGCCATTGCATCAAGAGATTTGGTTAAAGGTGTTGAGATCCTTGCCATAGGCGATGGCTCTATACTTTTAAACCAAGTATTCTCTTCCAATAGAAGTGAATACATGTTTTTTACACAAGAGCTTTTCTCATATCTGTGCGAAAACAATCCCCACTGTACTGTAATATTTGATGCAATGCACTATATAAGCCTCTCCCCTAGGGATCTCCTTAACAATCCATCCTATTCTCTTCGGGAGCTAGCCAAAGACCCCACTACACTACTATATCTAATGCCGTCAGTTTTAGCTATCATTCTGCACCCCTCTGTATGGCTACCACCACTAATCCAGCTTCTAAGTACACTGCTAGAAAAAGCCTTGGCAAGTATCGCGGGTGCTGCTGTCATATTACTCCTAACACTTCTCATTTATCGAATGGTGATGGGAGGCGCTCGGACTTCTCATGACAGTAGACTTCCCGAGCAGGTAGAGGAGGAAGTAGGGGTGTTTGCAGAGCTGAGAAAAAGCATTGCTACTGGTAAAGTGAAGCTGACAAAGCGTGACTTTGCATCTCTATGTCAAACTCTTGACGCTATGCTCAAGTTTTACAGGGGTTCGGGGCTCTGGAGTGAGCAGGCATTGGATGTTTTAGCAGAGCTTCTTGGTGATAGGAAGAGAGCTTATAGAGAGCTGCAATGGGTTTTAAAGCTGTATAGAAAGGCTGTTGGAAAGAGCTGGCTTCCAATACTTGTCCTCTGGCGCAGGGCTGTTAAAAGGCTTGTGAGGCTTGTTGAAGAGATTGGGAAAAGTATTAGTGAGAGAATAGGGGTTAACATCATATGATAGTGCCTACAAATAGGTTTTCTGCATACATGGCTGTAACAGCTCTTGTAATAGCAATAGCTCTTCTCATCACGTTAGAGACTCTGCCTTTCGCAGCTTTTTTACTTGCCTTAGGCATTGCCATGTCTCTTCACATCAGGCTCTCCATAAGGGCTGTAGAGAATTTAAAGGTGGAGGCAGTAATAGATAGTTTTACTGATAAAGAGCCTGTTGTTGTTAGAATTAGGCTCGTTAATAAAAGCCTTTACCCAGTCCTCATAGCTGAGTATAGCCTTAGCTACGAGCCTATATTGAGACTTGAGAAGGGCTGTAAAGCAGGAGTACTTGCAGTTCCGTCAAAAGGAATTGCAGAGCTTGTGTTTGTCTTTGGGGCTAGAGTAGGAACTCACAAGGTTGGACCTCTAACCATTGTTTTAAGGGATCTGCTAGGGCTCTTTAAGACCCAGCCCCTTGTTCTTTGGAAAGGCTCTAGCTTTCGCGTTGCACCTTCTATTGAAGCCACTATTTTAAAAAGGCTTTACCTATACACAAGAAGCTCTGGCTTGGTCAAGGCTAAGGCCCCTGGTGAGGGTGTTGAGTTTTATGATGTGAGAGACTATAGGCCTGGTGACGAGCTTAGAAGAGTTGTGTGGAGAGTTTATGCATCTAGACAAAGGCTTGCAGTGTGGGAGGCTGAGAGGGAAAGCTACCAGGCAATTGTGTACATAGTTAACTCTTCTAGGGACATGTGGACAGGAGCTCCAAGATCCACTCCTGTAGAGCATAGCGCAAGAATTATTGCTTCTATAGCTAGGTATGCTGCAACGAGAGGCTATCTTCAGACAGCTTTAGCCGTAAATGAATGCGATATTGGGGTTTTTGGAGACCCTGCCTTTGGGAAACAGGGATTTGCAAGAGTTTTAGAGGCATTGAGAAGCATAAGCCTGTGTACAGAGGAGAAGCAGCTTGACTGGGGTGAGGTATTATTCAAAACCCTGCCTCTCCTCCCGAGGGAGCACACCTTTATCTTCATATTCACTAAGACAGCTCTAGGTACAGAACAGCTCCTCGACTTTGCAACAAAGCTTTCTGCACTTGGACACAGAGTTTATGTAGTTGCACCCCTTGTAACCACATATGATGTTTCTCAAAGCCTACCGCAAAAGCTCATTGAAATATACAGAGCTAGGCAACTAGAAATAGCATCAGAAGAGCTTAAAGGAGTGAATATACTTAGAAGTAGAGGAGTGAGGGTCATAGCAGTAAGCCCACAACTAGTAGCTCAGAGAATAGTACAAGCAATAGAACTCACAACATAAAGACACATACAAGCCTTTACAAGATTTCTCGCTCTATACCTTTCCTAATTAGCAATGTTATGAGAAATGCATACTTATCATAGCACTAAACATATGGCCTTGAGCTAAGAGAAGAGAGCTACAGCTCTCTTAAACTTATCTGCATGACTTGAAATACCATCTATAGTAGCCATTAGCAAACTCCTCCTATGCCTTAAAAACTCTATTTACATTTACATAGCCAACTTTGTTTTATCTGTGAAAAGCTCTATAAAAGTGATACTCATCATCACTATGTACAGCATTAATATGGACACACCGCATAACATCATTCTCCATTTTAACTACAAAACAGATGGCGAGAGGCAAGGAAACAGTTATGAGACTGACAAGTCAACTTCGTCTTATCTAATATTGTAACAAGCATAACTCTAGATACTATAATAGACACTTTAGGCTATGTTCAGCTCCTAAAAATAGCCTCAATACTATTCCTCCTTACATGTGTAGCCTTATTTACATTGTATTAAGAAGCTATAGGAGTTTATGAGTATTAAATTAGAAGTGAAGTGTTTTAAGCTGTTAAGCAATAAATACTATGGTGAAAGTACATATGTCTGAGCCGCAGAACATTGATGATAAGCTGAAGGAGTGGATTGAGTATTTTAATGAGGCTAGAGAGATTAGGAGAAGGTTTGCTAACTGGGAATTCGTAAAGAAACAGCCACCAAAGATAAGAATAGCTCTAGAATACTATATAGAAACAGGAGATCTATATAATGCTGCTAAGCTTGCCGGAATGACTATGGAAGAATTCAATGAGCTTAGAATTAAAGCGGGGATTCCAAGCATTGGCTAATGCTGTAGCTGATACGTCATTTTTAATAGATTGGATTAGATATTCTAAAAGTAAGCTCATATTTAAAATTTTTGATGTTATTTACATACCGGAAAGTGTTTTAGCTGAGATTAGAAGTGAGCGCTCTTTGCTGTGGATTGCTGAGGGTTTAGAGAAAGGAGGTTTGGCAGTATTTCCTGAACTACCTGATATTTCTAGAGAAGCTCTAAATCTTGTTTCAAAAAGTAGGAGGTTACCGGTAAGACCTGTAGACTATCCTGAAGCGTTTTGCTTAGTAGTTGGCAAAAGACTAGACTTAGTGGTTTTAACTGAAAATGGAGGTGCTATAGCTTTGAAAAGCTATGACCCTGAGTATTCTAGTGTTATTGTGTGGAGAGGCATAGATGTACTCTATGCTCTGTGGAGAGCAGGTTATGTAAATAGCTTTAAGGATGAACTAGAGCTTTATCAGCAGGAAACGAAGCACATTTATTCTGGAAGAGACTTAGCTAAATATGGTGATTACCTGAAATGAGTGAAGATGTGTTAAGAGAGTGGATAGAGCGTTTTAGAGAAGCAAGAGAAATCAGAAAGAGGTTTGCTAACTGGGAATTCGTAAAGAAACAGCCACCAAAGATAAGAATAGCTCTAGAATACTATATAGAAACAGGGGACTTCAGAACAGCTGCTAAAATTGTAGGCATGGGCGTAGATGAGTTTGTAGACATGGCTAAGGATCTCGCAAACATTCCAACAGTTGACTAGAAGACAATGCTTTACTCTCTATTAAAAAGTAGCCTCTTCTAAACACCTCAAAACACATTAACAATTGTTTTGCTAAAGCTTTATGATGGTTGACGGGCTCTGCTTGTCGCATTTCCAAAGTTGTAAACGGCATAGCTCTAATTTCTTTGCTGTATGTTAAATGCTTTTTAGTCTTTTTTCTCATTACCTTTCTGCTCAACGATTTGCACTATCTTTTTGGCTAGCTCTCTGATAGCTTTTGCCGCCTCACCTTCTCTTTCTGCAATGATGTATGGCACCCCCTTATCTATAGCTTCATTTACCTTTGGGTCTAGGGGTATTCTT
Organism: Ignisphaera sp.; assembly: GCA_020833345.1. Lineage (GTDB taxonomy): Archaea > Thermoproteota > Thermoprotei_A > Sulfolobales > Ignisphaeraceae > Ignisphaera. The sequence goes on along the minus strand of JAJHQM010000015.1, from coordinate 4,071 downwards.
GCCAGTACTACTGTGCTGTATTTTGATGCTAGGTGATCTCCACCTGTCTTCCCCATAATGCTTGTTTCCTTACCACAGTGTGGACATTTAAAGTAGCTCATGTTTTCCACTATTCCTAAGAGCCTTAAACCAGCTGAAACAGCGAAGTTCACAGCCTTGGCAACAACAACTTCGCTTAGCACATTGGGTGCTGTTACAACAATTGCTTGAGTCTCTTGAGGCATGAGCTGTGCAATTGTAATTGCTATGTCTCCTGTTCCCGGAGGCATGTCAACTACGAGGTAGTCTCCAGAGCCCCACTTGACCATTGCCATAAGCTCTATGATTGCTCTTGATGCTAGTGGGCCTCTCCAAACAACAGGAGCCTCAGGTGTTTCAATAATGAGGTTCATTGCCACAACCCTTAGCCCTAGGGGGCCTTCAGCAGGCACTATACCCCCCTCCTCATCGGCATAAAGCCTCACATTGTGCATGCCGAGAAGCTGTGGAGTAGAAGAGCCATAGAGATCAGCGTCAAATAACGCAACCTCTTTACCTAGCTCAGCAAGAGCCAGTGCAAGCATTGAAGACACAAAGCTCTTACCAACACCACCCTTACCACTAATCACAACAATTCTATTTTTAAAATTCATAAAATTCCTCCTAGCCCTCTCCTGAATACTCTCCAAGCTTAGGCGATTAGAACTCATATCTTGACGCCCTAGCACATGACTACTCACACCTTTCAACAAAATAAATTTTTCACGCTGCATTAGCCATTAAGGCATTAAAACGCTGAACTCCTTACAAGCCCAGGTACTTCGCACTTTATTAATATGGTTATAAGCTTTCGCACTACTCGTTACAATGTAGGGAGAGGCAATGAGTTTTGAGTTAGCTAAAGAGGTCTTAAGCTATGCAAAAAATGAGCTGGAAAAGGCGTTGAAAACAGGTGACATGTTTCTCTATAGAAATGCCGCTGACAAAGCATTTCTAGCCTTTGTCATCGCCATAAACGCCTATATAAAGGCTGTTAAAGGTGTTGAACCTGTTAATCATGGTGAAAGGAGAAAGATGTTAAGAAAGATTGGTAGAGAGGATTTAAGGGCTCTGTACAGCGACTTAATGAAGACTCTACATGAAGAAGCTTTCTACGAAGGTGTTTACCAGCCAGAGGAAGTGGAGTACGCCATTAGAAAAACTGAAGAATGTATAATAACACTAGAAAACGAAGTAAAGGAAAAGATGCGCAGTAAAACATAGCAGTGAAAATCTATTTGATGATGAATTAGACTTTGCCTGAAGCATGATGAATAGTCCGGGTACTGATGGTCCTCATAGCCTTTAACTTGACTTACCCTCAACACAGCCTTAGGCAAAAAAGTGAAAGTGAATTGAAAATTAAAAACTTATGAAATTGGTGTGAGGTTGGCCAACTTTAGCTTTTGTATATGGTGTAGTAGTACAGTAGCATTGTTGGCCCTAGCTCAACTCCACCAACATTTTTGCTATAGACTATTGTGAGGCTGCCTTGTAGCAATGGTATGAATGGAGTGTCTTCTGCAAGTTTTCTTTGCACTTGTTCATATAGTTGAGATCTTTTTGCCTGGTCTACTTCTATTGACGCTTGTTCTAATAGCTGATCTACTGTTGGGTTAGAGTATTGTGAACCTGTCCACTTATTTGCACCAGTTTTTAAGAAGGGCGTTAAGAAGTTGTCTGGATCTATGTAGTCTGGGTACCACCCAAAGAGGCTTAGCATCATCCTAGCATTTCTTGCGTTATCTACGTAAGTAGCCCACTCAGCGCTCTTAATCTCAACCTCTATGAGCCCTGTAGCCTCTAGCTGCTTCTTGAGAAGTGTTGCCACATCCGCTTCTGTATCACCATAGTGCGTGGGCGTGTACCAGAGCTCTATTTTTAGCTTACTAGCTTCACTATAGCCAGCCTGCTTCAGAAGACTTTTAGCAAGCTCTAGGTTAGGCCCTTCACCATACACCTCTTTGAAAACATCTACATGACTCCACATACCCTTTGGAACAAGGCTGTAGAGAGGCTCCATAGTTCCAAAGAACACTCTTGACACTATTTCATTTCTATCTATAGCTGCAGCTATTGCTCTTCTTACAAGCACGTTGTTTACAGGGCTCATATTAACATTTATTATTATGTACCTTATGAAGGAGCCTGGCACTCTCTGAACAACTAAATTCGGGTTTTTGGCTAAATCCTGGTAATCCTGAGGTCTCAGGGTTCTCCAGGCAATATCTACTTCACCATTCTCTATAGCCAGCCTAAGCGATGTTGCGTCTCTGTAAAACTTTATTATGACTCTACTAACCTTCGGCTTTTCGCCATAGTAATAGGGGTTAGCTTCTAAGACTATGTATTCATCCCTCTTGAACTCCTTTATACAGTAAGGACCTGCACCACCCCAAGTAGCATCGCTAACTATCTTGTCACCTGGATAGCTGGGGTGCACTGGGAAGTATGGTGGAGTGGCTAGTACTGCTAGGAAGTAGCCAATGGGCTTTCTTAACACAAACTTTACAGTGTAATCATCTAGAGCTATGACATCCTCTACAAAGTCTGTGACCAGCCATGCCGGGTCTCCATTTATCTTCATAACCCTCTTAACACTTCTTACAACATCTTGAGCTGTTACCTGCTTTCCATCACAGAACTTTACGTTGTTTCGAAGCTTAAATACCCAAGCATTGCCTCCATCCCCGACAGTCCAGCTCTCAGCAATAGCAGGTATGATCTGATCTGTACCAGGTTTATACTTAACAAGGCCCTCCATAATATTGCTAAGTACTTCCCATGTGAAGAAGTCGTAAGCATTAGAAGGATCTATGTCTGTAACTTTATCTGTAACACCTATTACAAGTGCTACTACCTTTCTTGGCTGGGCAAGGTATGCGAAATAGTATGCTGCTATGGCAGCAACAATAATTATAACCACTATTACTGCTATTAAGAGGTTTCTACTCATGTTTACACCCACATATATATTAAAGAGGTTTATGGAAAACTATATAAAGCTATATGATTTAAAGCATATTAAGTCTGTATATAGATGCTGTGCAGGTAAGTTCATGAATTAGAAAGAGAATTTCAAGTGGTATTAAGAAATGGGGTTAGTTAAGTACATAGCCTTTAGAGCACTGCTAATAATACCAACAATTCTACTTCTCTACACACTAGTATTTATAGTGTTAAGAGTGTTGCCCGGAAATCCTGTACTAGCAGCACTTGGTACTAAGAACATTCCTGAGGAGCAGCTAACTGCGTTAATGAGGGAGCTGGGCTTAGATAAACCCCTTTACCAGCAGTATTTTGAGTATTTAGCAAACTTTCTTAAGGGGGATATGGGGTACTCCATGATAATTAGGGGTAGGCCTATAGCTAGTGATATTGCAGATAAGTTTCCAGCTACTCTAGAGCTAGCTGTGTGGGCTATGGTCATAAGCTTTGCCTTGGGCGTTGGGCTTGGTTATATTGCTGGAAAAGGTAAGAGTGAATTTTTAAAGCATGTTGCAAGGCTCTATGGGTCTTTCACCTATATAATCTTCATACCTGCTTTAGGACTCTTTCTACAGCTTGTTTTTGGGCGCTGGCTTGGAGTGCTCCCAACAGGTGGTAGACTTTCGTCAGGAATATACATAAGCAGTGTGACAGGCTTGTACACCATTGACTCGCTGCTTCAAGGCGACTTCACAGCCTTTGTAGATGCTGTTAAGCATATTGTGCTCCCAGCCCTGACCCTAGGCCTTGTACTCTCAGGACCCTTCACAAGGCTCACGCTTAGCAATATGGAGAGAATCTTAGAGTCGAAGATTGTTGTTGCCTACAGGGCCAGGGGTGTGAGAGAAGGGGTTATTGCCAGACACGTATTCAGACATGTTCTCATACCTGTAGTCACATACCTGGGGTTGCAGTTCGCATTGCTCCTTGGCGGAGCTGTTCTTACAGAAACCACGTTTAACTGGCCTGGGCTAGGCACATACCTAGTAGACAAGATTATGTATAGAGACTACACAGCTATTCAAGCAGTTGTAATACTGTTTGCATTTCTAGTAGGCCTCATAA
>JAJHQM010000065.1 GCA_020833345.1 Ignisphaera sp. | reverse complement strand
GGCCTTGAATTTACGGTAACTTTAACAGAATGCCGCAGTCTCTTAGAGTTTTATATATGAGATCTGTTGTTTTTACAACATCATGCGGTTTTTCACCTTCAATAACAATTTGAAGTGTGAGAGCTTTAAAGGGTCCTGTTAGAATTTGTTGTTGTAAGCTTCTAACAGATTCCTCTACGAGGGAAAACTTTGTAAGGGTGTTGTTAAAGGAGCATACGAAGACAAGCTGAGAACCTGTGCAAATCCCATTTATAGCCATAGCGTCCCTAAGCTTAGTTATACATGCTTGTTCCTCTGGCAAGCCTTGTAGAAAAGCTTCTAACACTACTCTAAACAATTCTATCACACTTTCACTTAACTCTCTAAATAATTAGCTAATATGTTTTAGGTATTCAAGTTGGGATTATGTGAAGCTGGAATCCTAAAGACATCGGAATCCTAGTTGGTGTAGTTACATGGTGTTTAGGCAGGTGACAAGACTCGATGTATACCCCCGGGCAGCTGTAAAAAAGGTACTTGGCTATGTAATGGAAAACACATCTCAAAACGCTGTTCCCATACCAATAGACTATGTTGATATGTTTGTGCGTTTAGAGTCTTCAGCTATGAGAAGGCTGTACAAGTTAGCATTGATATACGGTGGTGAGGCAAAGGAGGATATTTCTATAGCACTGGGCTTAACAAATCTGCAGAAGAGCTATTTATATGAATAGAAATGCAATTTCGTTATACAGATAAAAAGGTCTTTCACTAAGTAAATGACAAGCTCGTCTACAGGGTACAATTCATGAAGCTTTACACTAAATTCCTCCCCCTATTCCTGTTTGCTTTGCTTACCTTAGTGAGCATACCTCATATTAGCATTTTTATACAGGCTCAAGATGTTAAAAGCATTGCGTATGTTTACATTGATGATAATGGTGTTGCTTATATAAACATGAGCTATAAGCTCTTTCCAGGCTTAAATGAAGTTCCTTTACCTACAACACCAATCATACCTTCATTAACAGTTGAAGTTGATAACAAAGAACTTCCTGCGATCTATAACTATACTTCAAACTGTTTGATCATTATTTCTGAAGCAGAAGGTGTTTGCATTATAAGCTTCGTAGCTAATACAACTCTTGCTGAAGGTAGGCTTGCCCTCAATCTCTCAAGTAAGTATATGTATAGACTCTTCCTCTCTCCGCAAATCATATTACTTACATTGCCAAATAACGTAACAAGTTTTGGAACTGTGAACGAGCTTTACTACATAGATTTTAATGAAGAGAGAGATTTTCAGTTATTGTACATTGTCAAACCGCGGCTAACACCAACCCCTGCACCTAACAAGCCCCCTGCAACTGGCATACCCCTTCACATAGTTATAGCTACTCTAGGTGCTGGCATTGCTAGTGTTATAGCATTTTTCCTATTGAGAGTATTTAGAGCGCGAAGAGAAGGAGAAGGTATTGCTTTAAGCGATCTCGATGCTGCAATTTTGAAATGCCTTGAGAAGAGAGGAGGATCTGCTCTTCAGTCAGAACTTCAAAAAGATTTGCCAGCAGTTCCTAGAACCACGCTGTGGAGACATGTGAAGAAATTGGAAAGGCTAGGCTATGTTAAAATTGAGAAAGTTGGACAGCAAAACAGGGTAGTAATGGTTAAAAGATTTCGCTAAAGCTCTTCTTTCTTAACTCTTCTACTTTCGCCAATAATGTAGTACTCTCCATCATCTCTCTTCTCAAGTTTAAATATTGGAGGCTCCGCCTTGACCCTCTCTAAAACCCTTGAGAGTGTTTCTAAAGCCTCTCTCCTCCCCTTCGCCGCTACTGCTATGTAAAGTGTTTTCTCACCCTTTTTAGCAGAGCCTAGCCTATGCATAATCTCTATTGCCTCAACACCATCTCTCGCAACTTCCTCACTAGCAATCTTATCGAGAATCTTTAAGGCATAGTCTTCATAAGCTTCGTAAAAAAGCTCGTGTACACTATGCCCCTCTACAACATCCTTAACAACACCAATAAATATCGCAATTGCTCCAACGCCTCTACCCTCAAGCCTCTTGACAAGATCGCTCACTCTACGCTCTACATTAACTTCTTCATCACTTTTAAAGAAGGCCACATACTTGTACTTCAAAAGTGTTCACAGAACTTGAAATTAGCAGATAGTGTAAAATAAGTTTTGCTGTAGTGTTAAACATCATAATACATCATTATTTCCACTGGCGTTGGATACGAGTTGACCTTCCTCGCCTCCTCTCTCTTAAGCTCTATGTATGTCTCTATTAGTTCCTTAGAGAAAACAGGCCTAAGCCACTCATTATCAGCCTCAAGCTCATCCAATGCTTCTTCAAGTGATCTTGGAAGCTCCTTTATACCAAGCTCTCTTCTCTTATGAGGAGGCATTTTGTAAACATTCTCGTCTACAGGGTCTCCGGGGTCTATCTTCCTCCTAACTCCGTCAAGTCCAGCAAGTAAAATTGCTGGGAATGTAAGATACGGATTTGCACTTGGATCAGGAGGTCTGTACTCAACTCTTTTACTCGCATGGTTATTGCTATAGGCAGGAATTCTTATAGCAGCACTTCTATTAGCCTTGCTCCACACTAAGTACACGGGAGCCTCATAGCCTGGAACAAGCCTCTTATAGCTATTTACAGTAGGGCTTACAATTGCTGAAAGAGCTCTGCCATGCTCGATAAGGCCCCCGATGAAGTACCTGGCAAACTGACTTAAACTTGCATAGCTATCGTTAGGATCGTAAAACAGGTTCTCATTTCCTCTCCATATGCTGACGTGAACATGCATACCACTTCCGTTATCTCCGTAAATAGGCTTTGGCATGAATGTTGCAACAAGGCCTTGCCTGTACGCCAATGTCTTGACAACGTATTTAACTGTTTGTATAGCGTCTGCAGTATATGTTACTGTCCCTCCTCTGAAGTTTATTTCATGCTGAGAAGCTGCTGCTACTTCGTGATGCAAAACCTCAATCTGAAGCCCAAAGTGCTTCTTCAATACACTTCCAATCTCCATTTTAAGATGGGCGAACCTGTCCTTAGGGTATGGGGCGTAGTAACCATCTTTAACTCTATTGAAAGGTGCTACCCCCGTCCAACTACCTTCATCGCTTATTACCTCGTAAAACTGCTTCGAGCCATCAACATAAGCATTCACTTTATTAAATATGAAGAACTCGAGTTCTGCCGATATGAAAGACCTTAGCCCTTCTTCGCTGAGGACCTCATCGAGAGTTTGACTTACAAACCTAGGATCCTTTGCAAACCTACTACCAGCCCTATATACGTCGCATATAAGCCTTCCTAACCCTTTTTCCCAGGGTATGATAGCAAATGTTGAAGGATCAGGCTTTAAAACCAAATCGCTTTCCTCAATCCCCGTAAACCCCTTCACACTACTACCATCAAGCTTGCCCATGCCATTGCTAAACACCTCATCACTTATCTGATCCGCAGACACCAAGATGGTTCTTAAATAGCCAAGCAAATCAGTAAACTGTAGCTCTACCCACTCTAAATTCTTAACTTCCTCAACAACTTTATCCGGCCTCATTTTGCAACGCCTATGCAAATACTTAAACACTCAAATCCAATAACACAGTTTCATTATTGAACAAGCCTAAAAACATTCCCATATTTAAAAATGAATAATTGTTTCGATATTTTTATAAAAACATGCTCAAATATTCACAGCAATGCGGTTAATTTGCACGGCTTAAGTGAACAAATGTTTATTATGTGCAATATTTATTAAGAATCATATGAGGTGACTCATTAATGATTAAAATTGTAAACATGAAAATTGCCAAAGATATTGTCCTGCTTCAATTACAGGATGATGAAACAAAGTATTTTGAGGCTCTTTGGGAAATACCAGAGGGTGTTACGTATAATTCCTACGTCATTATAGGTGATGGCGATGTTATTGTTATTGATGGGTGGAAAATTGGTTTTGGAGATGTATTTGTTGACGAAGTTAAAAGAGTTGTAGATCTAAAGAGTATAAAGGCTGTTGTTGTACACCACATGGAACCTGATCACAGCGGTTCCTTAAAGACACTTCTTAGTAACTTGAGTAGCGATACTAGAGTTTTTGGACACCAACTTGTTAAAGATATGTTGCAAAGTTTTTATGGAATTAAGCCTAATTTTGTTCCTGTTACTGATGGTATGAAAGCTAATGTAGCTGGTAAAACACTGAGGTTCTTCCATACTCCATGGCTTCACTGGCCTGATACTATTGTGAGCATACTTGATGGCAAAGTGCTGTTTTCATGCGATATTTTTGGTTCTTATGGTATTCCTTCAGCGCTGTTCTTTGAAGACCTTTCACCTAGTGATCAGGAGAAGTTTATATGGTATGCGAAAAAGTATTTTGCTAACATTATAGGAAAGTATGTTAGCTGGGTCTTGAAAGGTTTAGAGAAGCTCTCTAGCATTGGTCTTGACAGTATTGAAATTGTTGCCCCAGCTCACGGACCTCTACGCAGAAATGTAAAGACTATGGCTACACTGTATAATAGATGGGCTAGGGGAGATGCTGAAAAAGGAAAAGTAGTAGTATTATACATGTCTATGTATGGCTTCATTGAGAAGGCGATCCACATACTTATTGACGAACTTCAAAAGGCTGGTGCAAAGATAAAGATACACAAGTTTGTAGATAAGTATCGGAGCTCTATTAGTGACATGCTTGGTGACCTCATAGACGCAGAGTCATTTGTTATAGCCACACCAACGTATGATGCAGATGTATTTCCCTTTGCTATGCTACTACTAAATGTGATCATAAGTAAGATTCCGAAGAATAAGAAGGTGCTTATAGTATCAAACTTTGGGTGGGGACCTGTTGCAGGTAAAAAGATAGCTGAAATGCTTAAAACTGCTGGATTTACCATTGTTGATGTAGTGGAGTTTAGAGGTGGTAATGTAGAAGATGTTTTACCGAGGCTTAGAGAAGGAGCTGTGAAGCTCTTACAATCTACGTAAGCATTGTCATCAACTCACGCCATATATTCACATACGCTATTTTCTTTTCAATGCCTTACTAATATTATTATATCATTCGCTGTCTAAATAGATATGCTAATTAGTGAGATTAGCTTATTAATATTGTGACTTGAAATGATTCAAAATAGCAGATTTAGGTTAGGTAACGCTAAAAGTAGTGTAGAGAAGCTGGTAAGGGAAGCTATAGAGGTGTACAATAGATATAGAGGTGCAGAGGCGAGGGCCATGCTTATAGAGATTGAAAATGATGAGTTGAAG
>JAJHQM010000064.1 GCA_020833345.1 Ignisphaera sp. | reverse complement strand
CTACAGCAAAAGCCCCCATACCACCGTCAATGAACTTAAAGAAGTTTTTGCAGTTTCTAAAGAAGTGGGAAACTCCCTACACACCGCCAATAAACGTCATATATGGACTCAATGCCGCGCTAGACTACATACTGGAGATGGGTGTTGAGAAGTATCACGAACTTCATAGAGAAAGAGCAGAACACCTCTACAGTAACATAAAGCTAGAGCCAATTGCTAAGAAGCCCTTTAGAAGCTATACAGTTACAGCATTTTATACCCAAAAAGCTAGGGAGATTATAGCAGAGCTTAAGAAACGTGGATATGTAATAGCTGGTGGTATGGGGGCTTTAAAGGATAGGTCAATAAGAATTGGAGTCATGGGGGAGATACATTCTGAGGATCTTAAAGCTGTTGTAGAGGTTGTTAATAGCTATGTGGATTGATAATGCTTACTGCAAGCTTTGCCTAATATATTCAAGAACCAAGGATCTAATTTCACTAGGTCATTCACATCTCATCTCAAAGCTGCTTGTAAAACTTGCTGATATTGTGGAAAGAGAAAGCAGTAGATCAAAAGCATTTGTAGAAGCATTTGAATATGTAAAGGCTTTGACAAGATCTGAAGACCCTTATACAGAAGCTAAGAGAAGCTTGAGAGAAGTTGGTAAGAGAGTAGCAAGCATTGCTGGAAGGTATCTAGAGGCTGTGAACTGGGACATAGGGGAGGCTATAAGGATCTCTGCAGCGGCAAATATCATAGATACAAGTGTGCTGGGCTATGAAAGCACTAGGAGTTTAGAGGAAGCCCTCTGGGACAAGCCTGTCATAGAGGATGTTGTGGAGCTTAAGAGATATAGGGAAATCTACTTGGTTTTAGATAATGCTGGTGAAGCTGAGATAGATAAGATTCTTGCGAAAAGCCTAATTAAGCATGGCTACAGGGTTACTTTAGTTGTTAGAGAAAAGGCTTATGAAATAGACGAAACCATTGAGAGCCTTGAGAGAGAAGGCTTTGATGTAATAGCAACTCCTGGTAGCATGCCACCTGTAATCTACATGAACAAAGGCTTTGTAATAGCCAAGGGCATAGCAAATGCTGAAGCATATGCAGAGCTAGGTAAAGAAGTAGAAACACTACACTTGTTTAGAGCTAAATGCGAGGTCATTGCAAAGAGATTGGGGGTGCCGAAAAACAGCATTCTAATACTATCAGGAAGCTCTGTAAAGAAAGTACTTGGGGAGAAGCAGTAAGTTATTCAACGCTCTTCACCTCCCAAACAGCTTCTTGTGAAAGCCTTGTGAGAAGCCCTTCATATTCGTCCAAAGCGCCTGGCTCTGCATGAGTTTCAGGAAACTCTGGGAGAGCTGAGCAAGCCGGTAGGCTGACCATAGCCATTTCAAAGCCCAGGGACCTTGCCAGTGATGCTATCTCCTCCTTATCAAAGCCTATCAGTGGTCTAAGAACCGGAATTTCAATACCCTTTGAAATAACATATATATTGTCTAGAGTTTGACTAGCTACCTGACCTAAGGACTCTCCTGTCACAATAGCCTTTGCACCAATCTCCTTGGCCACTCTTGCCGCTATTAACAGCATGAGCCTTTTACATGCTAAACAAACCAGCCTTTTCTTAACACCATCCACAATTTTCTTAAGTAAGTCACCGTAATTAGTAACAAAAAAAGCTGTAAACTCTTTTCTTGGAACCCATTCTCTAAATGCCTTAAGTACATTGATAGCCCTTTCAAAAGCTTTATCACTATAGAAAGGCCTTGCAACCATGTGCAAAGGCGCCACCTCGCACCCCCTCTTAGCCGCCATCCACATAGCAATAGAACTATCAACACCTCCTGAAAACAGTGCAACGCATTTTCCCTCAATGCCGTATGGAAGCCCTCCAGGACCCTTAAGCACTTCTGTGTATATATAAGCACTCCTCTCCCTGACCTCAATAAATACGCTCAAATCACTCTTCTCTAAATCAACCCTTAGACCAGTAGCATCTTTAACAGCTTGACCAACAATTTTCTCTATATCCTTACTAGTAATGGGGTAGCTCTCTACCCTTCTAGCTCTAATAGCAAAACTCTGAATTCTTCTCTCTTTAGATACAATCAAAACAGTTTTTACAGCAGCCTCTTTAATTACATCAATGTCATTGTCTATCTCTATGGAGGGGCTAACAGATACTACGCCAAATACCTTAGTTAAGCACTTAGCTGCATCATTAACACTCTTATCAACATAAACAAATATTCTGCCTCTCTCCAACACAACATCAAAATCATTAAAACCACAATAACCAAGTCTAAACACTATATGTTTAGCTAGTGCCTGTTCCATTTTTCTCCTAACAAGCGGACCTTTTAATGTGATTTCACCATACCTAACAATAACAGCACTTCTCATTACCACGTCACCTTGCACTATACAACTCTATGTAGCTTCAAAAATAAATTTGCAGAAATATCACTATTGCTTTTCTTAGGTCTTATATAGGTGTGTAAAGATATATCACATGAAACTCTTGCTTTTCTTAGTCTCAACTATAGCTCAATAACTCTATACTATACCTAGTTTGAATCCTTTGAATGTATGTTTACATGCATATATAGATGTTAATGAACGCAGTATATTTATTAACGGTTTTACTGTATTACTGTATCTTGGTGAGTATAATGGCTACATATAGAAGAAGAGTACAGAGAGTGGGTAAGTCAACATTCATTGTATCACTGCCCAATTCATGGGTTAGAGAGATAGGGTTAGAGCCTAAAATGAGTGTTGTTATGGAGGTTTTGCCAGACCTTTCTCTCAGAATTTATGTGCCGTCTAAGCAGAGTAAGAGTAGCGCTACAGAACACTTTATTTCTGTAGATCCGACTTTTTCTGAAGATGATGTTGTAAGAGAGATTATAGGTGGTTATGTAGCAGGTGCGGCAACACTCATGGTCACATACAAAGGGGTTAGAAGGGAGGTTGTGGAAAGAGCTGTGAATACAGCTAAAGAAAAGCTCATGGGGCTAGAGGTAGTGGATGAGGATGCATTTAACATCATGCTTCAGGTAGTTGTTGACCCTAATCTCAGTAACTTAAGCAGTGTTATGAAGAGAATGGTTAGGCTATCAGTAAGTATGCATGAAGATATAGTTTCTTACCTCACAGGCTCAGCAGATAAATCTATTTTAGAAGCTGTTATAACAAGAGACAACCTTGTTGACAAGCTCTACCTGCTAGCACTAAGACAGCTCATAGCAATTCTCAGAGACCCCTATGAAATGAGTAAGAGAGAGCTGAGGTATTATGATGCTATATACATGACAATGTTTCTTAAAAGTGTTGAGCGTGTAGGAGATCACGCAGTAAACATTTCAAGGTCTCTAATACAGCTAGACATAGTTCCAACATTTTTAGTTGAGGTGTATAAGAGTGCCATAGGTGTTTTCAAGGATTCGTGCGAGTCCTTCATGCTTGTTGACAAGAATATGGTCATGGAGGTTCTGAGAAATGTTGAGAAGCTTAAGAGACTTGAAGAGGACGTTAGGAGTAGGTATAGAGAGGAGCTTGCAAGTAGAACAGGTATAACAAGAATTCTCGATGCTATTACTAGAATAGTGGCTAGAAGCATAGATATAGCTGAAGAGGTTATAGACATATACGCTCTTAAGAAAATGGATAAGCTAAAGCTTGAGGAGCATGAAGAAGAGGAGGCAGAGCAGTTAAAGCAGATATAAAGCCTTGGCAAGGTATAGCAATACTAGTGGTGGTGAGGAAGCATGTCGTTTAGCTATGTGGGAAAGGCTGTTAGACTTAAAAGAATTTTGAAAGATGGAAAGGCTGTTGTATTTGCTTTTGATCATGGTGTAGAGCACGGTCCAAAGGACTTTCCACCAGAGCACATAGACCCAAAGGTGATTTTGAAGAAGGTTGTGGATGCGGGTGTTGATGCTGTAATGATGCTTCCTGGCATGGCAAGCCTTACCCATGATGTTTGGGCAAATAGAGCTGCCCTCATAGTTAAAATCACAGGTAAGACAAATCTTAGGCCTGAGGAGCAGAGGCTTCTTCAGAGTAGCTTTGGCTATGTAGAAGACGCTGTTGCCTTGGGGGCTGACGCTGTTGCAGCAACTGTTTACTGGGGCAGCCCCTTTGAGGACTCTATGCTAAGCCTGTGGTTTGCTATTAGAGAGGCTGCGGAGAGGTATGGCCTTCCCTGCCTACAGCTCTCCTACCCCAGGGGCCCTGCAATTAAAAACATGTACGATGTGGAGGTAGTTAGATATGGCGTGAGAGCAGCTGTGGAGAGCGGGGCTGATTTGATAAAAACTTACTACACGGGTTCTAGAGAAAGCTTTGCAGAGGTGGTTAAGGTTGCAGCGGGAGTTCCTGTGCTTATGAGTGGAGGTTCTTTGCGAGAAAAGCCCGTTGAGTTTTTGCAGGACGTGAAGAATGTTATGGATGCTGGGGCCAGGGGTGTTGTTGTAGGGAGAAATGTGTTTCAAAGTAAGAACCCCGTGGGAATGGTGAAGGCAATAATGGCTATTGTGCACGAGAGTAGGGAGCCTGAGGAGGTGGCGAGGTTAGTTGAGTAGAAATGCTGAGGCTAGTAAGAGATACGATTTAGTGGCTGTTGGGCATGCACTAGTTGATATAAGGATTGTTGTTGACAAGTTTCCAGGGCCTGATGAGGAGGCCAGGGTTTTAAACCAGGTCTGGGGCGGCGGGGGCTCAGCTGTAAATGTGTCTATAGATGGCGCGCGACTTGGATTAAAAACAGCTATAGTTGCTAAAATTGGTTTTGACAGCTTTGGGAGAATAGTTGTAGATGAGCTGCTTAGGGAGGGTGTTGATATAACAGGGCTGAGAGTTTCTTCAAAAGGTCAAACAGGGTTCACAATAGTTGTAATTGATAGGAGTGGAGATATACTAATGTATGGCTTCAAAGGGGTTGCAGAAGAGCTTGAGCCTAGCGATGTTGTAGACGACATAGTTGCAAATGCGAAGTTTGTTCACATAGCTAGCCTAAGAATTGACACATCCATAAGGGCTGCTGAAATAGCTAAGAAGAGCAATGCAAAAGTTTCCTGGGACCCTGGAAGAGTCCTCGCAACGAAGGGTGTTAAAGAGCTTGAAAAGCTGATAAAACTTGTAGACATAGTTGCACTAAACAATAGAGAAGTAGCAGCACTCACAGGGCTAAAGCCAGAAGAGTACAAGGAGGCAGCCAAGATAATAAAAGAACTTGGACCAGAACTCGTAGCAGTAAAGCTAGGGCCAAGAGGAGTCTACGCACTAGGCAACGATGTAAACGAAGAAGTGCCAGCAGTAAAAGTGGATAGAGTTGTAGATACAACAGGAGCTGGAGACGCCTTTGCAGCAGGCCTCATAGCAGGCCTAGTAAGGGGGTACACAACAAGAAAAGCCCTTCTCTACGCAAACGCAGTAGCAGCACTCAAAATAACAAAACTAGGATCACACGAAGCACCAACACATCAAGCAGTAGTACAATACATATGGGAAGCAACATAAGTAGATAAAAATAAGCTACTTACTCAACATACTTCAAAATAG
>JAJHQM010000063.1 GCA_020833345.1 Ignisphaera sp. | reverse complement strand
GTGTTAATGGCGTAGCCCTTGTTAAGATTGTAATCAGGTACAGGTAAAGTGCCAAGCTTATCAACTTTGCTTAGCGTTGGAAGCAAGGCCCAGAGCTCTTCAGCTACAGCAACCTTAAACGCTATTTCCCATGTAAACAAGTCTACAGCTGAGCTATACCTCAAAAGCCTTTCAAGCTCTCCATAATTGCCAAAAGTCTTTACAAACCCCATTAACCTAACATAAGACCTCGCAGCCCTGACAAGATCCCTATAAGAGTCTGTTCCAAAGCCATGAAGAGCTGTAACAAGTATAGGATACCTGCCCTCAACCTCTACAAAACCCTCCAAAACATTCAAATTCATGTAAGACCCCTAGACACAAAACAGAGAACTGCAAAGAGGTACACTATTAAACTCTTGACTAAGTCATAACCACACAGAACTGCTTTCAACAAACCCCGCTGAAAGGGCACACTGTATGCAAAAAGACATCTTTAAAGCGTTTTCAGTTCTCTTAGAATTAGCCCTCTCCATGAGCCCAACTACCAAAAAGCACCAAGCCTAGAAACTCATCGCCAAAAGCGCTCTCAAGATCCTTAGAACAGCTCCTAAGCCTTTCAATTACTACAAGCTTATCAATGCTACAAGAACTGCTGTGCATATCCATTACACCTTCCAAAAACGTTACTAACACTACACTTATCTGCTAGTTTGCATATATTTACATAAGATAGCTGTGGCATAGAAAGCTTCTTGAAGCACGTGTGTTAATGCTGATGCGACTTGGTGCTACGCTATGCTCTGCTTTTAACTGCTATTACATATATGTTGTTGCTTTTGTTCTTCAGGTAGCCTACGAGACCTTGTGAAACTATGTTTAGGTTTGACTTGGTGATTAAGTTAGCTAGCTCTTTTTCTGTGTAGAGGTAGTAAATTCTTTTGAACTTTCCTTTTCTTGTCCTCCAGTAAACTGTGTATCTCCTTGGGTAGCCCAGCAAGCCTCCGAGGGTCTTTATGTAGTTGACGATTGTCTGTAGTAAGAATCTTCTCTGCTTCCATAGCCAGATGGTTACGAGCAGCATTCCCCCTACTCTCAGAACTCTCCGCACCTCTGTGAGGAACATTAATGCCAGTTCTCTTGGGAGGTGGTGGACAAGCGCTATGGCTATTACAGCATCTAGTGAGCTGCTTCTAATGGGCATGCTTGTCGCGTCTCCAACAACAGCATCTCCCAAGACCCTTCTCTTCTCCAGAACTTCTCTAGCTGTGTATGCCATGGACTTTGACATGTCTAGACACACAACATAACCACTGCTTCTCAAAGCAACCTCAACACCATTTATACACGGCCCTGAGCCAGCGTCTAGCACAGCCCTTCCCTTAACAACTCTTGTTATAGGCCACGGCCTTGCCCTCCAAAACCTGTAGCCTTTAGCAATAGCATTGTAAGAGCGTATGGTCTCTACATAGTCTCTATATCTATTCTCGAAAACAGCTCTTCTCATCAGGCTTCCCAGCAATCATCATAACTCAGTGCATGAAGGGTTCATCATACTCCACTACAAGTATTCCGTAGCTAAGATATCTGCTTTCTTCAGCATTACCTCTTAAGCTTTTCATAACCTTGTAAATAGCTTGGGTAAGCTCTTTAACAAATCTACATAATCTATGTAAATGAGGTGGTTAAAACTTGCCTTGCGTCTTAGAGTGCGGGGTGAGACACTAAGTGAGCCTACTGAGAATCGCCTGCCATTTCTGCGGCTTTGGCTGCTATATTTACATAGATAAGGAAACTGGTTTTGTTTCTGGTAGTGGCTGTGCAAAAGGTGCTTCTCTAAGCACACTTCTAAATAAGGACAGGGTTTTTGCACCACTTGTGAGAATTGGAAGGCGTTTTTCTGAAGCCTCTTGGAGTACTGTTATTCTCTCTATAGCTTCTGAGCTGAGGAAGGTTCTGAAGGTCTATGGAGGCGATTCTGTTGCTTTTCTAGGCTGCTCTAAGTGTTCTAATGAGGAGAACTACCTGTTGCAGAAGTTTGCAAGGCTTGTTGGTAGTAACAACATAGATAACAGTGCTAGGCTTTGCCATGCGGTCAGCGCTAAGGTTTTGACAAAGGCTCTGGGGTTTGGTGCACAGACAAATCCATTTGAAGACCTTGTGTACTCTAAAGCAATTCTTGTTATAGGCTACAATCCTGTAGTGTCACACCCCCCACTAGCCTCACTACTCATGCGGGCTAGGGGAAGAGGTGCTCAGCTCATAGTTATTGATGTTAGGGAGAGTGAAACAGCTAGAATAGCTGATGTTTTTATAAGGCTATGGAGACCTGGCTTAGACTACGCACTTCTTAACTGCATGGCGAAAGCCATTGTGTTAAAGGGTCTTTACAACAGGGGGTTTATTGAGAAGAGGACTGAGGGTTTTGAGGAGTTTGTGAAGAGCCTCGAGCCCTACACTCCTGCGTCTTGTGAAGAGCTTTTGAACATTCCGTGGAGCACCATAGCCAGTGTTGCTGAGAGCTTTGCGCTAGCTGGTAGTGGCTCAATTCTGTGGGGTATGGGTGTGACACAGCAGCTACTAGCGGAGAGAACTGTAGAAGCTATTGTGAACCTTGCGCTTCTCCTAGGCTACATTGGTAAGAAGGGCTGCGGGCTTTACCCTGTTAGAGGGCAAAACAATGTTCAGGGAGCTTGTGACATGGGGGCGCTTCCAGAGTTCCTGCCAGGCTACTTGAGGGTTGGTGATGAGGAGGCTAGGAGGAGGCTAGAGAGGCTGTGGAATTCTGACGAGCTTTCAGCAGAACCGGGGCTTACAGCTATTGAAATTATTGAGTCCGCCAGCAGGGGGAAGATAAGGGCTCTTTTTATAGTAGGCGAAAACCCGCTGCTAAGCTATCCAAACTCAGAGCTTGTTGCAAAGGCTTTGAGAAACACAGAAGTTGTTGTTGTAAGTGATGCTAGGCTTAGTGAAACTGCTAGCTATGCAGACTACATTATTGCCGCGGCTACGTGGGCTGAGAAAGAGGGTTCATACACAAGCTCTGAGAGGAGGGTTATGTGGTCGTTCAAGGTCTTCAACCCCCCAGGTTCTGCTGTACCAGACTGGCTCTTTCTAACCATGCTTGGTGAAGCCGCTGGACTTAGGGGCTGGAGGAGATATGACTCGCCGGAAGAGGTGCTGAGGGAAATAAACGAGGCTGTGCCAATATACAGAGGCATTACACCAGAGAGGCTAAAGGAATCTGAAAGCGGCTTGACATGGCCTTGCAATGGTGTGTGCAACAGCAGTGTTTTATATGTCAATGGGTTTGCAACTGCTTCAGGTAAAGCACGGTTTAGCAGTGCTAGTGCACCTGCTGGTGATGGGTTTAAGGGCTTTAGGCTTATAACCTTCAGGTTGAGTGAGTGCTACAACACCTACCTGTGCCTAAATAGCGAAGCCTATTCTGAAGCATCTATAGTTTTGGTAAATAGGCTTGATGCTGAAGAGCTTGGCATTATAGATGGCGAGAAGGTGCTTGTGTCAACACCGTGTGGCGAGGTTGTGCTTAGAGCCAGGGTTGTTGACAGTATTTCAAGAGGTGTTGTAGCAGTTCCATGGCATAGAGAGGCAAATAGCATTACCTGTGAAGAGCCTTTAAACAATGCGAAGACTCCTTTGCTAAAGAATGTGAAGGTTGTAGGCATAAGGCCGTTGAAAGCGCTTTGAGCATGGGCATTGCGCAGGCTTTCATAGCGTTTCACATCTTCTTAGCGTTTATTACCCTTCTTAGCAACACTGTTTTAGAGATGCTCTATGGAGTGCAATCCTGCTGATATGCTTAATGAGTTGAGAAAGCTTATTCGAATTGACCAGAGCAAGGTGCCCAGGTTTTTTGATGTGGCAGGCGTAGAGCTTTTTGAAAGGTTTAGGCTATGTGTTGTAAAGAGTGTTGCTGGTAGTGAGCTGAACTCTGCCTACACGTGGATTTCCGAGGCCAGGGCTACGCTAGATAGTGTTGTGAAAATTCTTAACCTTTCTGGCTACACTTTGCCTAAAGAGCTCTCCTCCTTTATTTCAGACCCTCTGCAGCACCTTAAGAAGAAGGTGTTTAACTATTCTTACGATCTTTTGAGAGGTAGCATGAGTTTTGAGGAGTTTTACGAGAAAGCGTTCAAGGCTATAACAACATCTCTTAGAACAAACCTTAGGGGGTGTTACCAGCTCTGGGCTCTTGCAGTAATGATGAAGCTCTTCGGCGAATCGGGGTATGGCATTGCCTACCCGGAGAACAAGTATCTTAATTTTGATAGAAGTGGTAAGCAGAAGCTCGGAGTAATACCACCAAACTTCATAATGCTAAACATTGGCAAGGGCTACCTAAGCTTTTTCCTAGAAGCTCCAAGGCCCCTGAGCTGGGAGGATACAAGTGACTTGCAGAAGGTGTGGAGCCTTTACACAGCGCTCAGGCCTGACTTAATGGTTTACAGCGGCAGGGTTTTAGACATAGTGGATCTCTCTAACAGTCCACCTATAAAGAGGCCTGATGCTATTGTTGAGTTTAAGGAGCTTGAGGATTGGTGGAAGAGGGCTAGGGACCTCAAGGGCTACTTCAGAAAGCCTCTTACAGCAGAAGAGTGGAGGTCTAAGTGGATTGATGGGCTTTTTGAGGGTCTGGCTGAGGCTATGGGGGTTAGGAGGGCTGAGGTTGAGAAGAGGGTTGAGGAGGGTGCCTCGCTGAGGGTAAAGGAGTATCAGCTAGTGCTTCTCTATAAGTCTACTTACAAGCCTAGGAAAATGCTGTTAATAACGAGAAAAGAGACTCCTCCAGAGATTAGGAAGAGCCTTGTGGATACAGGTATAGAGGTTTTGGACTCTGTTGAGTTTAGTGAAGAGAGGCTTAGGGAAGCTGTAGATAAGCTAAGTGAAATGGCTTCCTTCGGCTCTTCTGAAACTGTTATAATGGAGCTGCCAAGGAGCGTGGCCTTGAAGCTAGAGGCCCTTAGAATGAGGCTAGGGTTTAGATCTGTTGGAGAAGTTATAGAGCATTTGCTTAATACTGTGGCTAGCAAGGGTGCTTAGCTGTGGTTCTCTACATCAGGGTGGGTGGCGAGGCTAATGTAAAGCTTTTTGGAGAGCTAGACTCTTTAGCGGATATTGTAGGTTATGAGAGCTTCTCTAACTCGTGGGTTTACAGACTAAACCCTGCAAAGGTTTCTCACCACAGCTTGGAAAAAGTAGTGGGTTTTTTGACTAAAGAGCTCGGGCTTCACATACCTGCAAAAACACTTTACTTCTTGCGAAAGGTGTGTGCAGAGCCTTTTCACCTATATATAGAGCTTGACAATGGCATTCTCATAATACACCCTCAGAAAGCCAACATGATAGTGCCTTTAATAAGTGATGACATTGTTTCTTACAGCATTCACTTAAAGGCTTACGTGGCAAAGGCTAAGGATCTGCACACCATATTGAAGTATGCTGAAGAGCAGGGCCTTAAGGTGAAGCTGAGCTTTGATCTAAATTACAAAGCCTCCTTTACAACCTCCTTCACAGCAAATCTCGATAGCTGCTTAGAAAATGCTTACAAGCTTTGGAAAGAGTCTGGCTACCGAGGCGTGATTATACACCCTGTTCCAGAGAGGAGAAGGC
>JAJHQM010000062.1 GCA_020833345.1 Ignisphaera sp. | reverse complement strand
TGGATTTCTAGTGTTAGACTAGAAGATGCTATTAGCACACACCCAGGAGTAGCACAAGTAGCTGTTATAGCAGCTAAAAGCGCGAAATGGGGTGAAAGACCAGTAGCCATAGTGGTTCCCAGACCCGGGTGGAAGGGCAAGTTAACACTAGAGGAAATCAGAAAACATCTAGAAGAAAACTATGTCAATAAAGGCATTATACCAAAGTGGTGGTTGCCAGACATGGTCATAGAAGTCGAAAACCTGCCACTAACAAGTGTAGGAAAAGTAGCAAAAAGAGTATTAAGAGAGCAATTCAAGCACATAGAGCTACCCTAAAACCCTTGAAACTCAAGTAAACTTTCTCTTTTTTCAAATTCTTCACATTATTAAAATATCCTTGAATTGCTTTAGCTGAAGGTTTTTTAAGATTTTTAAGCGCAGGGCATTGCCAAATGCTTTTGGTGGTGTGGTCTGCCTAGGAAGGTCGCTATTGTAGGCGCCGGGCATTCTAGATTTGGCGTTAGGAACGATGTTAGTATTGCTGAGCTAGCATATGAAGCTATTAGAGAGGCTATAGAGACAGCTAAGATAGGTCTAGACGATATAAATCTTGTTGTAGTGGGCAACGCTGGGGGTTGGAGTAGCGAAGCCCTAGTTCCAGTAGTTGTAAATGAGTACAGCGGTCTCACGGGTAAGGGAGCTTTTAGAGTTGAAGCTGCTTGTGCAACTGGTAGTGCTGCTGTAAAAGCTGCTGCAGATGCTGTTGCAGCCGGTGTTGCTGATATAGCTTTAGCTGTTGGTGTTGAGAAAATGAATGAAAGCCCTACACCCATAGTTGTAGAGTTCATTGGGAGAGCAGGTAACTACTTCTGGGAGTTTGAAAACTTTGGCCTTACATTCCCCGGCTACTACGCTCTATACGCAACATACTACATGCAAAAGTATGGTGTGAAGGAAGAGGATCTGTGTGAAGTTGCTGTAAAGAACCATTACTACGGTAGCCTAAACCCAAAGGCGCAGTTCCAGAGGAGGATTACTGTTGAGGAGTGCATGAAGAGCAGGTATATTGCATGGCCTCTAAAGCTATATGACTGTAGCCCCATAACAGATGGGGCAGCAGCTGTAATACTTGCAAGCGAGGAGCTGGCAACAAAGATTACAGATTCTCCAGTATGGATAGAGGCTATAGGGGTTTCAACAGGTACTGCTAATCTGTCTAAAAGAGAAGACTATGATGGTCTTAAAGCTGCGAGAATTGCTGCACAAGAGGCTTATAAAAGAGCTAAGCTAGATCCTGAGAACATTGTTAAGCAAATAGATGTTGCCGATGTTCACGACTGCTTCACAATAGCCGAGATAATGGCTTATGAGGACCTGGGCTTCGCTAAGAGAGGTGAGGGAGTAAAGTTAATTAGGGAGAAGCAGACATATGTTGGAGGGCTAATACCTGTGAACGTAGATGGAGGGCTTAAAGCCAAGGGACACCCAATAGGGGCTACAGGTGTGAGCATGGCTGTTGAAATGACAAAGCAGCTACTAGGCAAAGCAGAAAGCGGTAGGCAGGTTACAGTAAAGAATGGCCGAGGACTTGCTCACAATGTTGGAGGCACAGGACACTACTGCTACGTAACTATATACAGTTTAAGTAAGCCTAAGGGGTGAGACCATGAGTCAGAAAGCAGAGTTTGAAGCCTTTCTAAAGAAAATGGAGGACATGGTCGCATTTGCTAAAGCTCAATTCGGCTTCCCCATTCTAATAGATCCAAGAACAGGAATAGTAATGTGGTATGATCAGAGAGAGCTTAAAGTCAAATTCATAATCAGCGTAGATAAGGTCAGGAAGTTCTTTGAGGCTCTTAGAGAAGGCAAGCTTTTAGCTACAAAATGTAAGAGTACTGGTAGAATACTATTCCCACCACAAGTTGACTGCCCTGATGACCCTAAGAGCGAGGTAGAGTGGATTGAGTTGCCAACAGAAGGTGAGCTAATTACATGGACAATTATAAACGTAAAACCCTATAGCTTTAGCCACTACCCAGACTACATCGTTGGCATTGCACGATTACCAGCAGTAAACATAAACGTACTAGCGTGGGTTAAGTGCAAAGATCCAAGCAAGCTAAAGCAAGGTATGAAAGTTAAAATAACTATTGAAAAGAGGGAGCCAGAAGGCTACTTAACATATCAGATAGTGCCTGTAGAGGAGTGCTAGGCAAATAAAATCAAGATTTCTTTTTTAACACCTTTCTACCTCTCTATAAAGCTTAAACCACCTTAATTATGCAATTGAGAAGAGAGTTGACTTGAAACATTTGCTTGAAAACACTTTCTCCATAGTTTGCTTACTATTTGGAGGTATCTTAAGTAATAATATTGTTTGAACTTATAACTTTATAACACTCATTAAAAGAGTATTTTATTTAGAGGTGTATAGCATGCCTAAAGTGAGAATTGGAGATGTAAGTATTTACTATGAAGTGAAGGGTGAGGGCGAGCCCCTTGTTATGATAATGGGGCTGGCGGGTAATTTGGATTGGTGGGATCCACAAATGATTTCAGAGTTTTCAAAGTACTTTAAGTTGATATTGTTTGACAATAGGGGTGCTGGTCGTAGTGATATGGGTCAAAAGCCTTTTTCAATAAAGCTCTTTGCTGATGACACTGCAGGTCTTATGGATGCGCTTGGCATTTCTAAAGCTCATGTCCTAGGGTTTTCAATGGGTGGCATGATAGCACAGGAGCTTGTATTAAACTATCCGGAGAAGGTTGAGAAGCTTGTTCTCTGTTCAACATTTTGTGGTGCTAAGAAAGGGGTTCTTCCACCACCTCAACCAGTACCTCTCGATGATCTTGAAGCAAATCCAAGAAAGGTAATGGAGTTCATGGCTAGGGCAATATTTACAGAAGAATTCATTAAGAACAATCCTCAGGCGTTTGAGGACATGGTTCAGCGAATGCTTAGAGCTCCCATATCGAAAGAGGCTTTCTTAAAGCAGTACTATGCTATAATGGAATTCGATACCTATGACAGGTTGCCACAGATAGGCGTGCCTACACTAATACTGCATGGAAAGAAGGATATACTCTTACCAGTAGAAAATGCAATAATTATGGCACAGCGCATACCCAAAGCTAAGCTAATAATATTTGAAAATGCTGGTCACGCTCTTGCAGAAGAGATGGACAAAGTGATAAGTGCTATACTCAACTTCTTACGTGAGAATGGTTAAGAATTAAATGGCTTCCTAAACAATAAACCTCTTTTTCCTCACATCTCAACTAAATTTCTTAAAACACTATGTTAATTGATGGCGTAATTCTAAATTTGCTTAAGCTTACTGACATTGTCAAGTAGTGACAAGTATTTTGCTTATTCTTCTACCGTTGCTTTTTCAAATATTTTTACTGCTATAATAGTCATGAAGGCTGTGAACGCTATTAGAATTGCCAAGTCTGTTAGTGCGTTCATATAGTCAAACCCTACACTTGCGCCTGCTAGCCACAGTCTCACTGCGTGTACAGAGTATGTGAGCGGGTTGAACATAGCTACATACTTCATCCACTCTGGCATTGTTGTTACTGGGTAGAATACACCGCTTACAAATATCAATGGCATTGTTGTGAAGTTCACAATCATTTGAAATCCCTCCATACTGCTAAACTTTAGCGATATTGCTGTTCCAAGTGCTGTGAATCCCAGGGTCGTTATAAATACATAAAATATTGCTATTGGGGTATTAATGAGGCTAATTCTTGTTGTTAGCAATAGACTTACTAATGCTATTAGCAGCGCCTGTACTGATGCAACAATGCTATCACCAACAATTCTACCAAGTATCACAACACCTCTTGGTGCTGGAGCTACTAGAGTTTCCTTAAGGAATCCGAACTGTTTATCCCATATAACACTTATACCTGAAATGAAGCTCGCCATGAAGGCCGACATAACGACAATTCCTGTTACCATAAACGTTATGTAGTCTACTCCTCCAAATATCTGCTCAAAGTAATTCTCAACAGCCTTTCTCAGCATATCAATTAGCGCTGGCATATTTGAAACTCCTGGTACTGTTGGCATGTTTTGAGGGCTGAATATTCCTCCCCAGCCAAGCCCTAGAAACACCATCCACACCAGCGGGTTTACCACAGTCATAACTATTCTCGATCTATTATTCCACCACCTCTTCAGCTGCCTATAAACCATAGCTGTAAATGCATTAAGCGAGCTCATCTAAATCTCCTCACCCTAGCTATTGGTGGTGCAAGTTGATGCTCAAGCGAATCTCTCAACTCACGACCAGTTAAATGCAGAAACACTTCATTTAATGTTGGCCTTCTGTAACTTGCTTCAGCAACTTCAAGCTTATACGAGTTTACAACTTTAAAGACTTCAGGTAGTGCCTTAGAGGCGTCATCAACAACAAGCTCTAGCTTATTGCCGCTAAGCAGTCTACAGTTCTTGGCAAAGTTAAATAGCTTACAGAGGCTGTCATCACCCTTTCTTAGCGTTACATATATAACGTCCTGCCCCAGCATTGCTTTAAGTTCTTCTGCTGTGCCTATAGCCAGTATCTTTCCCCTATCCATAATAGCAATTCTGTGAGCAAGCTCCTCAGCTTCATCCATGTAGTGCGTGGTCATGAGTATTGTCATATCAAACTCCTTCTTCAGATACCTTATGTAATCCCATATCTTTGCCCTAGACTGGGGATCCAAACCAAGCGTGGGTTCATCAAGTATGAGTATCTCCGGTTCGTGAAGCAGGCTTCTAGCAACCTCCAACCTCCTCCTCATGCCACCGCTAAAGTACATGACCTTCTTATAAGCAAACTCCTTTAGATCCACAAGCTCTAGCAACTTCATTATCTTCTCATGAAGCTCCCTTCCCCTCAACCCGTTGAGCCTTCCATGAACATACATATTGTCATAAGCTGAAAGCTGGTTATCTAGGCTGGGGTCCTGAAAAACTATACCTATCCTCTTCCTAACATCAGCAGCCTGCTTAACAACATCAAAACCCGCGACCAAAACCCTTCCACTTGTAGGCCTCAGTAGCGTTGCAATTATGTGAATAGTAGTTGTTTTGCCAGCGCCATTAGGGCCTAGCAATGCAAATATCTCTCCTTTTTTAATTGTAAAGCTAGCTCCATTAACAGCTACAACATCCTTATACCGCTTGACAAGGTTTTCAACAACAATCAAATCACTCATGCAAAAACCCCCAAGCTCTGAGTCTCCTCCAAAAACCTACTAATAGCCTTCTTCAGCTTCTCCACATCCTCACTACTCAGCTTATCAATATTCATTAGCACTTCCCTCAACCTCTTCATAAGCTCAATTAATCCACACTCTTTAACTCTCGCAAGCCTCTTTTCAAAAGCCTCTAAAGAGCTCCTGTTCCTCTCCAGAAACTCCCTGCCATCTTGAGTAATCTCATAAACAATAACCCTCCTCGCACCCACACTAACCTCACTTGCTACAACAAAACCCATCTCACGCAACTTCCTCAACACTGGATAGAGAATACTAGGACCAAACCTTACACCAAAAGAGCTTTCCAATTGCTTCATAACTTTATAGCCATGCATAGGCTCTCTATAGAGCATGTCAAGTATCTTTAACATAACGTAATCCCTTACACGCACTCCAGTCTTACCCCTAAGCCTCGACATAGATATATCACGTGATATATTACT
>JAJHQM010000061.1 GCA_020833345.1 Ignisphaera sp. | reverse complement strand
CCTGTGGCGACAAGTATTGCCCCGACTATGTTTCTCAGCCTTACCTTGTCCTTTGTTATGAGCCTTATTATGAGTTGTGAGAGGACTGGTGTTAGGGCTGTGGCTAGTACTGTTTTTGATACGCCTATTAATGCTATTGAGTAGAGGAATAGGTACATTCCTATGCCCCATCCAAGAGCTCCTGTTGTTATAGATACTATGGCTAGGTTCCAGTGCCCATTTTCAAGTCCTTTTCTTTCAAATGCTATGGCAATGGGTAGGAGAGTTGTTAAGACTGTTGCTAGCCTTATTACAGCAATGACTAGGGGGTCTGCAAGTACTGTTACAGGCTTGATAATAGCTGATCCTATACCCCATGAAATAGATGCTATAGCTGCATAGAGAATTCCTCTAAGCTTAGCTTTACCAAAATCCTTACCGCTAAGGGCTATCACAATGCCTAGAAAGGCTAGTGCACTACCAACACCAGTTGCAATCCCTATTACCTCTCCCAAAAGCGTTGCAAAAGCCTGTGCTACAAACATGTATGTGTAGCTCACTATAACAGCTAGAGAGCCTCCAGCAAGTTGAATAGCCTTTGCATACGCTGCATCACCAATAGCAGGCCCTATCACGGCAGAGGCTACTGCTAGTAGAATTGCATGGGTATTGAGAAAGTTTTGCGCATTTTTAAGAATGGCTAGCGGTGCAAGCAATATTAGTGCAGCTACAGCCCTAAACACAGTTATTGTAATAGCACCCAAACCCCTTCCAAACCTCTGAATAACTGCAGGATTAAAACTCCAAAGCAAAGCAGCTAAAACCACATAAACATAGCTTAGCACTACCAACACCTCACTACAGCATAACCTTAAACTCTATGCTCTACGCATGCGGAAGAGGCTTTGAGGCAATACATAAATGCTTAAGTGTTTACCTATAGGCTACTTAAAAGCGCTTTACTCAAATGCTCTCTTCACATCCCTACTCTAAAGTATTTACGCCTTAAAGGAGCCTAGCTGAGGTTAAAATGCTGATTGCTTGATTAAGTACATAGTGTGTATTAGTGAAGCAAGGTGATTATTGTTTGAGTTCTTTTCTAAATCTGCCTACTGTAAAACTCCTTGAACTCCTTAAGCACGCTACTTTCATATGAGTGCTATGGGAAAGTAGACCCGGCTACGTATGCTCTTAATACATCTCTTATGCTGATAACCCCTACAACTTTTCCACTTTCATCAAGTACAGGTAAGTGTCTGACCCAGTTTTCAATCATTTTATGAGCAACTTCAACAACACTTTCATTTATAGATGCTGTTATAAGCCTTGTTGACATAACCTTCTCAATAGGGGTGTCCAGGTCTATTCCCAGTGCAATAACTCTTACAAGATCCCTCTCTGTGAATATTCCTAAGGGCCTTCCCTGATCATCTAATACCAATACACTGCCAATACTCTTACCATACATAACTTCTGCAACTTTTCTTATCGGAGTATTTGGAGGTACAGAAACAATAGTCTTTGACATAACATCTTTAACGCTGATTATTATCACCTCTCAGCAATAGTTACAAAAATACAGTGTTTTTATGGGTATAAAAGCTTTAATCTATATAACCTGTATAAACGTTAAAAGCTAATGCAATGCACAACTTTAGTTAGATATTGCGTTACAGAAACAAGCTCTGAAAGCAGTAATAATTTTATAATGTTAGCATCCCAGTTTGAGTCAACATAAAAGCTTTTTACTTAAAATACTGCAGGTGCTCTTTAAGGTATTGTTAATGCCTCTTTCAATTAGTAGAGCTGTTAAGATGCTAAATAGTGTTGGTTTAGAGTTCAGCATTGAGGAATTGGCTACGAAATTAGGGGTTTCACTTAAGACTGCTAAGAGGTATGCAGTAGAGTTGGTAAAAATGGGGCTTGTGGTTGAGAAAGGCTCTGGAAGGTTTGCTGTAAGTGATAAGGGGCTTTTACTGTTGGAGGGTGGTAGTGTTAAAGGGAGGCTTGTAGGGAATGGGGAGGCATATGTGTTTACCGATGAGAAAGGTACTCCGGTGATTCTTAAGGTGAATAGCATTGAAAAGCTGTTGATAGTAGTAAAGCATGGCTTGGTACCTGAAGAGGTTTTGAAGTTGCATCTGGAGAAAGGGTATTTGGTTAAATGGGTTTCTGAGCAATTTGGTGCAAGGCTATTAGCAAAGCAGTTAGCTAATGTGAAGACAGTAGAGAGTTTTGTAAAGCTACTTGAAGAGTACCTGTCTGCTTAAATATAAAAGTTGTGAGAATTCTGTCTGCTGTATTATTTAAAGTATTTGAAAGAGAAGAGAGGCTATGATGAAGTATGTTGTGACTGTTGCTATATCTCCTATTGTTGTTATCACTGGTGCTGAAGCCACAGCTGGATCCATTCTTAGCTTTGCCAAGGCTATGGGCAGGAGTGCTCCTACTACATCTGCTACGTAGCTTGAGACTGCTAGGGCTATAGCAACTGTTGTTGCTATTTTTAGTGAGTATAGGGGGCTTCCTGTTGCTATAAATGGTATTGTAAAGCCTATTGCAAAGCTTATGGGGAGCAGCACTAGTAGTAGGAGTGTTGATGTAATGAACTCCTTCTTCAAAACGAATAAGAGGTCTCTTCTAGAAATCCTTATTTCCCCAGTTACAAGCCCCCTAATTATCATAGCTGAAGACTGTGCACCTATGTTACCAGAGTTGTCCGCCAGCATTGGCATGAACGCTGCTAACAGCGCTATTTTCTCAATAACGCTAGTAAAGGCAGCTACTATACTCCCTGTTATGCTGTTCATTAGGTAGAGGTATACTAGCACCGGGGCTCTTTTAAGTGCAAGTTTAAGGGGCTTCTCAGTTATGTAACTCCCCCTAATAGCCTCTGCTATACCAGCGTACTTCAGCAAGTCCTCCTGATACTCACTAGAAATAACATCTAGCAAATCATCTAGTGTGACTATGCCTAAGAACCTGTTCTCAGCATCAACAACAGGAACCTCTAGTAAATCATATCTCACAGCAATTTTAGCAGCCTCTTCTCTATCGGCATCAGCTCTAACAACAAATTTAACTGGCTGTACACAATCGCTAAGCTTAGCTGTTCGAGGTTTTGTGAACAGTGTTCTCAAGTCTATGTAGCCAACCAGCACCCCCCTCCCATTAACAGCATATATGTAGTGGTGAGGCTCGTAAGCAGCTACCCTCACCTTTTCCACATAAGCACTTATTACCTCCCCTACAGTCATGTCCCCTGGGAACACAGGAACCATTGTTGTCATAATGCCTCCAACGCTTTCTGGGGGATACTTCATAAGCTCTACAACTGTTTTTGAAAAGTCCTTGGGTAAGAGCCTGAGAACCTCTGACCTAGTCCTAGGAGGGAGCTTAAATAGAAAGTCTGCAGCCTCATCAACAGGCAGCTTAGACACAGCCTTAGTAATATCATCAACACCCTTCACATAGGCAATATCATGCACAACCTCAATTGGAAGCGAAGCAAGAGCCTCAGCAACTCTACTCAAGTCTAAAACCGCCAAAACCTTTCTCCTAACACTATTGCTAAGCCTCAGCAAAACCTCTACAACATCTTGAGGAGTAAGCCTATCAAACAACTTGCATGCATCCTCAGCTCTCCCAGCCTCAACAAGCTCACTTATTTGCTCAACAAGCTCCAAAACCTCCATAAAACCACTCAATAACCACAGCTCTATCATACACACACTTAAAAACAGTAATACTAGTATAAAGTCTCACACAATTAAAGCACCATAACCACAGCTCGTTACATACAACTCTTAAACACTACCCTAAGACCTCAAACACCTTTTACATTATTTTAATTCTATCGCAAGAAAGTTTGAAGAATATAAAGTAATGTCTAAGTTAAAACAATATTTCTGCTATCTAGCCACTAACCATGAGCACTATACCTAATGGTGTTTGGAGGATCGTTTATATGCCTCCACAACCCCTTCTTAAAGCTTATAACAGCAATACCAAGTTCATCTATTGTAGCATCTGTTATGAGAGGCTCATTAAGATTTTCATCAATAACTAAATAGGCATAGGTACAGGAAAGCACATTACCTTGCTCATCTAGAAGCTCAACCTTTACCTTATCCCTTGATATGAGATTGTGTGTTTTTCCAGATGCAAGTTCAACTTCAATGACATCGAAGTTGTTTAGGGGTATTCCAAGGTCTTCGGCGTCCTCAGGTCTTAAAGCAATTACAGGCTCTTCGCTTTCCGCACCACCATTTACTAGCACAACAACGATTCTTGACCTCCCTCCCCGCGACACTCTAACTCTTACCCGAACAACCACTAACAACACCTGAAACAATATACCTCTTAACAATTGTGTACTTACCGAACTTCAGCTTCTTACCACTAACAACCCTAAGCCTCCCCTCTAGCACAAGCCTTAGTGTTCTCTCGCCAATAACATAGTAAGATCTTCTCAAAAGCAACACAACCACATGCTATTAACAGTACTTAAAAAACTAATAAGCGCATAACAAATCTACCCAATGTCTATATGCCTCCTCTAGACTATGAGGTCTTCATCTAAGAGTATGACCATCAATTTTACTATTTTGCATTGGATGATAATTTACAGGCGTTTACGAATAGCAAAGTAAGGGTTCCTATGGAGCTAGTAAAAAGAGATTGGTAAAGAGCTTTTGAAGGGCTTTTTGAAGGAATTGAACAAGTACTTAAATAGCTCTCAACTAATTGGTTAGCTCCTTAACAAGCCTGCTACTCTCAGCCAGCTTCCTGAGCTTTGGATACACAATGACAACCTTAACTACGAGGGCGAAGAGCCTTAGCTTATATGCATAGTCTATAAGCTTCTTATCACTTGCTTCTTCACCCTCTTTCTCAATGAGATCTGCTATTTCATTGAATGCCTCCACATCCTCCATGGTGTACTCCTTAACATCCTTATCAAGAAGCTTAACAAGTTTCTCATAAACCTCTTTCGTATAGTACTTAGATCTTGATGGGGGTAGTAAAGCTCTTAAAACTGCTTTCAAGTTCGACGCCTCTACATCGCCTAAAACATTTCTTTGATAGAGAAATGTGAGTAAAAGCTCATTGAACTGTACGAAGATATTTTCAAATCTGGAGATCCTCCCCTCTAAAAGCTTAAACCTGTAATCAATAGCAGTAAACTTCTTCCCCAACCAATAAGCTAAGCTAGCTGTAGAGGCAACTACCGTGATTATAATGCTGATAAAGCCAACAACTAGCTCTATCTCTATAGCCATGCCACCTTTTACCACTTTACCTAACACTGCTTTATTTCAGTAATAAGTGTTTGCTTTTCACTGCTAAGCTCCTCTCCTTTCTTTCTTACCAATCTCGTCTTTGAAACACCATATACCCTCAAAAGGGTCTAGAATTACAATACGAAGCCTGCTTAATAAAGCATCATTAAGTAGTATAAACCTTCCCCTAGTTATGTAAACGTGGGTCTTTATAGGACCTTCAACTCTATCCTCAGTAACAAGATAAACATCAAGAGGGTGCACAAGCCTTGGCAAGAGAACCCTACTTCCATCAGCCAAAACCCTCTCAACTAAAATCACATTAGGACTCCCACTAATTAGCCTCGCAACGAGTTCTTGAGGCATTACAATCTCAGGATCTTTACCAGCAAAACCACTATTAGCTATCCCCAAACCCTCAATACACTGCCCACCACAGCACACCCTAAC
>JAJHQM010000060.1 GCA_020833345.1 Ignisphaera sp. | reverse complement strand
AACCCTAGCCCTCCGAAAAAGCCTGTAGATTTGAGGAAAGAGTTGGGAGTGTCATAGCCACACAGGGTATAGGTAAATGGGCTTAGAACTAATATTAACCTTAATTTATACATTTCTTTTTGGCTCTCTATACCTAGGAATTGCACTGGGTCTTTCAATAATATCTGGAGTTTTAAGAATTTTTTACGTAGCTTACCCAATACTTTTTTTAATTCCAGCCTATGGCACTTGGATGTTCTGGCAAGATGCTGGCTTACCATTTGAAATTTCAATACTTTTGTCGTTTGTTTTAATGTTTGTAATATCAATTGTTGTTTATAAGTTTGTAGTGAGAAAGTTCTTAGATGCTGAGGATTATATGTTAGCCGCGCTTCTCCTAGTATTCTTATTTACTCAAGAGGCTGTAAACCTTGTGTATCCTGAAGCTGCAGGTGTGTATCTACCTACACTTATAGTTTCTGGAACTGTTGACATAGGGCCTTTGAAAATCCCTGGGCAGCTTCTATTAGTATCCATAGTATCGCTAGTAATGATTGCTCTCTATGTAGTTTTCTTCGTTAAGACAAAGACCGGGCTCATTATGAGGGCTATGAGCCAGAGCTATTTCCACTCGAAGATTATGGGTATAAACTTTGACCTCATGTTCGTGCTAGCCATGGTAATATCCTCAATTCCTCCAGGTGTAATAATGCTACTTATAGCACCCATATGGGCCTTGAATCCATTCATAGGCTGGACACTCTTCTCCTATGGAATTATGGTGGCAGTACTTGGGGGTTTAGGCAACCTAAAGGGCACAATTATAGCAGCTTACGTAATAGGCTTTATACATTCCGCTGTGGCTTTTACATTCAATCAGCCTCGTTTAAGTGGCTTGATATGCCTAATAATTGTTGTGATAATACTTGCTCTTAGACCGAGAGGGTTGGCGAGGGCTGAGACAATATGGTAATTAGGGTAGAGGCTAGGAGAGGTAGGCTTATAATCCATGTGCTAAATAAGTGGAGGTTTGCGTGGAATGTAGAGCCGAGGTATTGGAGAAACCCGCTAATAGCGGCCATTCTGTGGATCTGCCTACCCCTGCTAATACTCCTCATGCCGCGCGGCCTACCAATAGGCCCTACAACACTACTTTCAGCACTTTTTCTAGCAAATGTTGTAAGCATTAGCGCAATTGCGCATGCCTTTCAGACAATAGGAACAGGTAGGCTAAACTTTGGTCCAAACTTCTTTGTAGTTGTCGGTGGCTACGTAGCTGCTCTTCTTAATAAGAACTATGGGCTAGGCCCAGCCTTAACATTCCTAGCGGCATTTGGTATCACAGCTCTTGTTGGTTTGGCACTCAGCCCGCTGACCATAATATCTAGAGGGCTGTACTTCACTTTAATAACCATGATACTGCCATTCATTATGCATGAGCTTGTCTACTGGCGTGTTGATATCTTTGGTGCTGAAACAGGTATACCAGGGATTACAAGGCTTATAGCTGTAGAGAGCATAACAGATTACTACATTATCTGCTTCTACATATCCCTAGCCATAGCTCTCACACTTCTCTTCATTGTTGATAAGATATTCAGGTCTAGATGGGGCTTTATGCTCGGGGTCATAAATGAGGATGAGGATGTGGCAGCGTCTTTCGGCATAGAAACAAAAAAGATAAAGGTCACAATCTTTACACTAACAAGCGGTGTTATGGGCATCTCGGGGTGGCTTATAGCTCACTACTATGGCTCTTTTGCAGGAACACTATGGCTTGACCCCTGGCTCCTAATCTTCATACTACTTAGCAGTGTTATTGGAGGTAAGAGTGCAATTTACGGCTCTGTTCTAGGAGCATACTTTGTGGTATTAGCAAGGGACATGCTAAGGCCATTCATCGGCGGATTAGCATTATTAGGACTTTACGCAGTACTGCTTGCAGCTCTCTATCTATTGCCTGAGGGGCTGTGGGGTTTGTATAGAAAGCCTCGCTACAGAGAGTATGTGCCTAGAATTTATGTGAGAAGAAAGTTGTAAGCTTTTCAGAGGTGAAGTAATGGTGCTTCATGCAAACAACTTAGTTAAAAGATTTGGAGGGATAGTTGCTGTTAATAATGTGTCGTTGAAGATAAATGGAGGTGAGGTTGTGGGCCTCATAGGCCCTAACGGCTCTGGCAAAACCACATTAATAAACTTGGTATCCGGCTTTTACAAACCTGATGGCGGGAGAATAGTCTTTGAAGGCATTGACATAACGAAGAAGGAGCCTTATGAAAGGGTTAAGCTTGGCATAGCCCGTACATTTCAAATCCCTAGGCTGATAAGCAATATGACTGCACTACAAAACGTTGCATATGCTATTGTTGGAAGCAAAAGGTTTAGGGAGAAGAAGATGACCTTGGAAGAGGCTTTATCAGAAGCTATTTACTACTTAGACATAGTTGGCCTGCTGAGGAAAAGAGATGTGCTTGTCAAGGACTTGCCACTATATGAGCAACGCCTTTTAGAACTTGCCAGAGCCCTTGCAACAAACCCCAGGTTTATCATGGTTGACGAGGTTATGGCTGGTTTAAACCCAGTAGAAGCAGATAATGTTGCTAAGCTTGTGCAAAGGCTTAGAGAGGAGTTTAAATTAACAATACTATGGGTTGAGCATGTCTTGAGAATAATAATGAGGTCTGTTGAAAGGGTTTTAGTAATGAATGAGGGGAAGATAATTGCTGAGGGGCCACCTCACGAAGTTGTCAAAAACCCAGTTGTCGTTAAGGCTTACATAGGTGAAGAGGTGGTGCTTTAATGCTGGTGCTAGAAGGTCTTGAGGTTTGGTATGGAAAAATTAAAGCATTGTGGGGAGTATCTCTACAGGTTCGAAAGGGTGAAATAGTGGGTCTCATAGGCCCTAATGGAGCTGGTAAAACAACTACTTTAAACACTACAATGGGTATTGTTAAGCCCAGAGGTGGTAGGGTGTTGCTTAATGGAGAGAGAATAGATGGTAGAGAACCTCATGAGGTAATAAAGAAGGGGCTCTTCATAGTTCCTGAGGGCAGGGGCATATTTCCTTACCTAACAGTAGAGGAGAACTTGCTTCTGGGAGCAATTCATGGAGAGGCTTGGAGAAGAAGGCATGAGACTTTAGAGTTTGTCTACGCACTATTTCCACGGCTAAAGGAGAGAAGAAAGCAGTTAGCTGGAACTCTTAGTGGTGGTGAGCAGCAAATGCTGTCCATAGCTAGAGGGCTTATGGCAAGGCCAAGCATGATGCTAATCGATGAACCAAGCCTGGGTCTAGCACCTAAAATAGTTTTAGAAGTTTACAAGACTATAAGGTCTCTGAGAGATAACTACAAAATTACGATATTTATTGCGGATCAAAATGCGCATAGAGTTCTAGACATATGTGATAGGGCTTACGTAATTGAGAATGGTAGGGTTGTTATGGAGGGCACTCCAGAGGAGCTTAAAAGAGATAAGAGGATTAGAGAGGTGTACTTAGGCCTATGAGCAACTACTTTGAATTTGTTGAAAAGCTCTTTAAAAGTGGGGAGAAGCGCGAGCCTCCTTTAAAGGGTGTAAGAGTTCTTGAATTAACGCACTACATATATGGGCCCATGGTTGGAGCTGTTCTCGCAAGGTTTGGTGCTGAGGTAGTTAAGGTAGAGCCTATTGGAGAGGGGGACAGGTTTAGGTTGGGGGCAGTGTGGGCTAGAATGTTTAAAAAAGCAAACCTGCACTACCTTGTGCTCAATGCAAATAAGTATGTGATAACACTTGATGCTAGAAACCCTAAGGCACGTGAAATTCTCTTTAAGCTAGCATCAAAAGCTGATGTGTTTATAGAAAACCTGAGGGCAGGGCTTGCAGATGAGCTAGGCCTTGGATACGCTAAGCTAAGCAAAATTAACCCAAGGATAATTTACGTTAGCTGTAGTGGTTATGGTCAGTATGGCCCACTAAGCAAAGCCCCGAGTTTTGATGTTTCAGCACAGGGAATCATAGGCATTGCTATGAAGACTGGCTGGCCAGAGGTTGATGAGTTTTATAAGCTACCTGACTACTTTGGGGACTACTTTCCAGCTATGGTAGCAGCAGCTTCTATTCTAGCAGCGCTGTGCTACAGGGAGAGGACGGGGAAGGGCCAGTACATAGACATATCCCAAGCAGAATCCCTCTTCAGAATATTCTACGACATTACATACCTGAGCCTCGCAGGAGAGGAAATAGGTAAGACAGGTAATGTAGACCCACTTGCAATAGCCTCAGGAATCTTCGCTACAAGCGATGGAAAGTTTGTGGCAATAGCAATTATGGATGAAAAGCAGTTAGAAGCACTATCAAAGGCTATGAACACGGACTTGCTGAACACATGCAAAGGAATGCTGAGAAGCAGGGAGTGTGTAAGCGAGCTTAACAACATAATATCTAAGTGGGTATCGTCAAAAACTCTTGACGAGGTTATGGAGCACGCCAAGACCTACGGCTTTCCTGCAGCACCTGTCCTCAGAGATCTTGATGTCTACAAAGACCCCTGGAGGTGGGAACGGGGAAGCATAATTGAATTCAATGACAGGGTGTATGGTAGAGTACACATACCGAACCTCCCAATACACTTATCTGCAACACCACCAACAGTGAAGTGGCTTGGAAGACCTGTTGGCTATCACAATAGGCTAGTGCTTAAGAAGTGGCTTGGCCTAACTGATGAGGAGATAAAGAGGTTGGAGGACGAGGGGGTTATAGGCTACTGGGACCAGGCACCAGGCATGTGCCCACCAGACGCATGGGATATAGGTAATGACCCTGTGTTTAAGGGTGAGAGGGATGAGTATGAGTAGAGATGAGCTTCTTGCAAAGCTGTTCAACCCCGAGGGCAAGCCCTCAGCTCTAGAGGGCATTAAGGTAGTAGAGATTTCCGCATCTAACCTTGCAGGTGCAATGGTTGGGGCTTTCCTGAGGGAGCTAGGGGCTGAAGTAATAAGAATTGAGTTTCCTACAGGAGATTCACTACGCGAAGTCTCTCCCTATGGAGCTAAGGTGAAGGGTGTAGGAATTCCATACCTAATTGAGAATGTTGGTAAGAAGATTGTTCGCCTGGACCTGGAGAGCGAGAGGGATAGGGAGGAGCTCAGAAAGCTATTGCTGTCATGCGATGTTGTAATTGATGCTCTTAAGCCAGGGTACCTCGACTCTCTAAACCTTGGCTATCGGAGTATTTCAAGTGAAAACCCGAAGGTGATATACGTAGCGATATCGCCTTACGGGCACTTCTCCAAGAAGGCTAAGGAAATGGCTAATGTTCCCGACTCAGATTTAACAGCACAAGCATACAATGGGTATCCATCGCTTATAGGAAACCCGAGTGTAAGGCCAGAGCCTTTGCGCGCAGGCATATGGGTGGCGTGGGCAATGGCGGCTATATGTGCTTTAACAGGTGTTCTTGTTGCTCTTTATGAGCGGCTGAAGAGTGGTAAGGGTCAGTTCATAGACATTGCAACACACGAAGCTTTAGCAGCAATACATGTGTATCCAATACTAGTTGGCTATCTCTTTGGAAAGTCAAGGCCTCAGTATGGTGTTATAGACTACATACTCTACCCCTTTGGCATTTACAAGACCAGGGATGGGTATGTAGCTATAGCAACACCATTTGACACAGACTTCAGAGCATTTCTAAAACTAATTGGTAGATGGGATCTGGAGCCCGACTGGAGGCACACCATTGACAGAGTGACTGATGATGTTGATCGAGTACTTGA
Source organism: Ignisphaera sp. (assembly GCA_020833345.1). Taxonomy (GTDB): domain Archaea; phylum Thermoproteota; class Thermoprotei_A; order Sulfolobales; family Ignisphaeraceae; genus Ignisphaera. The sequence goes on along the minus strand of JAJHQM010000060.1, from coordinate 103 downwards.
GCTAGATAGAGAGGTTAGAAAGGAGATAATGAAGTTCACAACTAAAGAGCTTATAAAGAAGTCCCTAAGGCGAGGATTACTGCCAGACGCCATTAGAAGACTT
>JAJHQM010000059.1 GCA_020833345.1 Ignisphaera sp. | reverse complement strand
CCTCCTCCCAGTACAGCTCTTTTCAAGCTCAACTCTTTTTCAACATTCTTTACAATTTCTGCAAACTCTTCCAAGCTCAGTGTTTCAATACCTAGCTTTCTCAGCTCTCTAAATCCTTTCTCTTCATAGAGGTGGTGATCCCATGAAAACCTGTTTCTTATACACCCAACGCACTTAAAGTTGCACTTAGCAAATTGTATGTAGATAGACCTGTCATAATCATAATACGTTATGTGGTAAATCAGGGTCTTCATATGCAAGCCCTATAGCGATATTCTTTCAATAGGCTCTACAGGGATAACAACCCTCCTCCCATTTATGTTTACTATATGAACCTTTACCCTATACACCTTCTCGAGTAGCTCCTCCTTAAGGACTTCATCTGGTGTGCCTGCAGCAACAACTTCTCCATAATCTAAAACAATAATTTTATCTGCATAGAGAGACGCTAAGTAGAGGTCGTGTATTGCTACAATACAAATGACTTTGTTCACCTTTACTATGCTACTCACGTAGTCTAAAACTTCGAGTCTATACCTTAAATCTAGAAATGCTGCAGGCTCATCGAGTAGCAGTGCCTTTGGGTTTTGAATAAGCGCCCTTGCTATGAGAACTCTTTGCAATTCACCACTACTAAGCTGGTCTAGTCTTCTGCTAAGCAAGTGCTCTATATTTAGTTGTTTAGAAACCTTCTCTACAGCCTCTAGATCCTGACGTGGCGTAGTGAAGCTCAGTGTGCTGTGATGAGGATACCTAGCTGTAAGGAGAAACTCCAGTACTGTTGATGGAATGGATTTCGAGATGTGGGGCTCAACATAAGCAACTATTTTGCCCAGTTCTTTAGGTGAGATACTTGATATGAGCTTTCCATCAATGTAAATAACACCAGCTCTAGGCTTTACAATAGAAGCTATTGTTTTTAACAATGTAGACTTTCCAGCGCCATTAGGCCCAATTACAAAAGTCATTTCACCTCCACTAACTTTAAGCGAAACATTCTTCAGGGCAGGTGTTGAGTTGTACCAGACCTCCAGCCCATTGACAACAATCTTCATTCTCTCACCTTTTTAATAATGAGGTAGGCTAGGAAAGGAGCTCCAATAACAGCTGTTACAACGCCTAGGGGAAGCTCACCAACAGCGCCAGCAAACATGCTTACTAGCTTTACAACAATATCGGCAACTAGTGTGAGTAGCGCACCCACTAGAGTTGTTATTGGTATGGCGAATTTGTGGTCTGAACCCGTAAGAAATCTTGCTATGTGTGGTGCTGCAAGCCCTATGAAGCCAACAACGCCAACAAAGGCTATTGTAATTGCTGTTAAGAGTGCTGCTATGGATGCTGCAAAATCCCTTACTAAAGTGGGGTTGAAACCAAGCTGCTTTGCATATTCATCTCCATAAAGATAAGCATTGAGAGGTTTGAAGAATGCAAGAGAAAGTATGGTGAGAATTATTGTGGGGAAGGCTAGGAAGTAAAGGTCTTTAAGTAGAACAGTACTGGCACTACCCATTAACAGGTATACATATGGGGTTTTAATCACCTGCTGCACTACGTAGAGTAGTATGTGAGAGGCTCCTGAAAATAGAGAAGCTATAGCAATGCCCGCCAAGACCATGGCCAAGCTAGTGCCTCCACTCAATTTAGAGAGTGAGAGTGTTAGTGCATAACCAGTCAAAGCACCTAGAAATGAAACTATTACGACATAGGCCTTGTGAACCATGAGGTTAGGCGCCAAGATAATTCCCAGTGCAATAGCTGTTAGTGCTGTTGAAGAAAGTCCAAATATGTAGGGGTCAGCCAAGGGGTTTCTAGTAATAGTCTGCATTAAGAGGCCTGCCAAAGCTAATGACGCTCCGCACAAAAGAGATGCAAGAGCTCTTGAAAGCCTAAGCATAGCAATAACATTCACACTATCATCAACAGCATAGCCAAAAGGTTTTAGAAATATGGCTTGAAAAACCTTATGGGGACTCAGCATAGCGGGGCCTAGAGAGAGCGCCAATACAAACATGAAGACTATTAGTATTGTGAAAGAGGTTAGGGAGATAAAAAAATGCTTTATATTCCTTTCATATAGAGGCAAAGCCATGTTGCTACGCCTTCACCGCAACAGCTATTTGAACGACTGGAGTAAGAGATGACAGCTTTACAACATCAGATCTCTGCACTTCACCAAATACCTCAGGGTGAATAACCTTAGCAATCAGGGTAAGAGCATCAGCAATTCTAGGTCCGGGTCTAGAAATCATGTCATCTGCTTCATCTAGTAATACATATACTCGACCAGTTTTCCAGGCTGTGGTATTGGTTAAGGGAGTTTGGACTATTTCTTCAAAGATTCTCTTTGGGTCTACATCATGTACTGCGACTATTATGATTTCAGGGTCTTGTGATAGTATGTATTCGTAGCTTAGCCTTGGCCAGCCACTGTATTGAGAAGCTATGTTTATACCGCCAGCTGTTGTTATGAGCCAGTGAATAAAGGTGTCTCCACCAGTGCTGTAAAGCCCCCATGAAGGTGGTCCGACGAGGTGCAGCACCTTTGGCTTCTTTGCTACGTTAGTTAAGCGCTGAGTTATGCTATCTATCTTTTGCTGAATGCTGTTTATAACCTCCTCAGCCTTTTGCTCAATACCAAAAATCGTGCTTATTGTTCTGATGTCAGCGTATATGTCGTACTGATCCTTAGCAGCATCGCACCTCAGGAAGAAGGTCTTTACACCCATCTCCTCGAGCTTGGGTGCAAACTGAGTTTCTTGAGGCTTTACACCTCTGCACATGAGTACAAGGTCTGGCTTTAAAGCAACTACTTTTTCCACATCTAGAGTCCAAGGCTCCCCAACAACAGCTATCTTACCCTGCTCTACAAGCCTTGCGACTTCTGAAGGCCAGTTAGAGTATTTGTCAACACCAACAACTCTGTCGCCAAGGCCTAATACGAAGAGGTGTTCAGTTATACTTGGAATTGTAGAGACAATTCTTTTTGGAGGCTCATCAAATCTTATCTCCCTTCCAAGAGCGTCAATAACAGTTTTAGGCCATGGAGTGGTTATAGTTGTTATAACAGGCGTAGTTGTGGTTGTTATAACGGTTGTGGGTAGAGTTACAGGCTGCGTAACTGTTGCTGTGGTGTATACCGTTACAGTACCCAGTTGCGTTACTGTAACTGTTGGCTTTGGGGCTGTGGCTGGAGGCAAATACCCTATTATCACGCCGAGTATGAGTGCTACAGCTATTGCAGCTATGTACTTAGCCTGCATATGGCTACCCTAGCCACATAGTTACATAGTATGGGTTTTTAAGCCTTATGTATGTAAACCCAAGGCGGTATGCTATCTAAATTTCTCAAGTTCTTTACTAAGCCACTCAACGGTATCAACAAATGATGGCCCAAAGTGGGTCAAGTTCACATCTTTACTTTGTCTACATAGAAGTATTCTGTTTTCTTTGAACGCTTTTGTATCTCTTAATGAGCTTCTAAGCCTCTTATAATTCTCTATGTTGAGATCCTCAAATGGGGGCTCCAGGCTAACTACTATTATCTCAGGATTTCTGTTAATAATATCCTCATCCAACGGATTGAAGAATTCCTTGGGAATGTCTTTAAATATGTTCTCTCCACCTGCAATTCTAATACCGTCGTCTATGAATGTTAGTGACCCGGTACTTGAAGTAGTTTTGTCGGGCCATAGGTACTCGACATAGACCTTAAGCTTCCTCACAGTCTTTGTCTTTTCACAAAGCTTTAGTACTCTATATAACAGTTTCTCTCCCAGCTCTCTAGCCTCATAGTACCTATTTACAATAGAGCCTACATCAACGACTATGTGTGCAATAATTGCGTATACATTTGTGGGGAGAGGCACGAGGTAGGCATTAAAGCCTTTACTCTTCACACCTTCAAAAAACTTATCGTGAACTCTTGACTGGAGAAACACTATGTCAGGTTTTACTTTTTCAAGCTTATCAAATGATATGGATAAATACGATCCCACAACCTCCTTATTCACATTAGTTAAGTACATTTTACACCACGGGGTTATGCCAACAATTTCATCTTCTAAACCCAGTAAGACCAAGGTTTCAGTAACAGCAGGAGACAGACTTACAATTCTCATTATGTATACACCATATGGCTAGCTTAGCCGTATAGATTTTTAAGCCTTAATTAAAATTATTGGAAGGAGTACACTATGAGAAAACATCATTATAATTCTAAGTTCAAACCCCCTTCAATAGTCCTTTGATTTGTTACTGAAAGATGTGATGTAGTGTGTAAGCATTGTTGCTATCTGCCTAGAGGTGCTAAGAAGTTGAGTACTGATTAGGCAAAGACCTTGATATTAGAAGTGGCTAAATTGGGTGTGAAGTACTTTGTGTTCATTGGTAGCGAGCCTTTGCTTAGAGACGATATTGTTGAGCTTTGCGAGTTTTGTAATAAGGTTAGTCTTAAGCCCTACGTGGTTACTAAGGGCGGGAGGCTTGCAGCACGTGGTGAAAGGGGTGAGAAGCTTGCTAAGGGATTAAGGCGTGCAGGCGTTAAGGTTACAGTTGCTGTAGACGGCATTACTCACGCAACAATAGATGCAATTATGTGGTATTCCCGATGTCTATGATAGAGTGATGGAGGCTGTAAAAAAAGTCTGAAGTATGAGATTCTGCAGGGATTTGTAACAGCCGTTCTTAAGTCTAATACAAGAGAAGTTCCTCAAGTACTTGACTTGGCGTCAGAGCTTGGTACTGAGCGATGTGTTATTTTCGGAATTAGGCCTACTGTAAGGGGTAAAAGTACTTTCAATACTTTTGCGCCAACACCTAAAGAGTTTGAAGACTTCATGAATGAGGTAGCTCAGGGTATTAGAGATTGTAGGTAGCGACAAGAGGTGTTTATTTACGACTCGCTTTTTGCTAGGTTTGCTAGCAGCATTTCACATTACGGTTACACAAGGATTTGCAATATAGGGCATTACCTCAATATAGACTCGGCTGGAAACGTAATGCCATGCCTTTTTGCGTCACTAAGATTCGGCAATGCGCTCAATAAACCCTTAGAAGAGATCTACATGAAGATGGTAGAGGAAACCAGTAAGTTAAGAGACTCTGAAAATCTTAAAGGAAGGTGTAAAGTCTGTAAGTATAGGTACATCTGTGGTGGCTGCAGGGTCGGAGCATTCGAGCTTGCAGGCGACTGGTTTGCGCCAGATCCGTTATGTAATTACAACCCTTGTGAGAATGGTAATAACGGAATCGGGTAACAGCATCTGCAGTGCTATACTATAGCCTTTCACCAATTCTACTAATCCCATTAACTTTGTAATGATATCTCATCTTTCTATCGGATCAATATATGCATTGTAGCATTTTAATGACTTCAATTATAGATTCTCTCAAGTCATATTTGATGTATTACATACAAGTTTTTTCAACACCTCCGGTTTTAATGCATTAAATATCACTACCTTTACACCGTATCTTTCAGCGGTTTTCAATGCATATTTATCGACAATTGGCCATTGTATTAAATTGTAAGTTTCAGAGTTAAGCTCTTGATATTCCCAACAATGCAATACTTTACTCATTAATTTTGCTAAGAAAGCTCTCTTACAACCTAGCTTTCCAGCTATTAAAATTGCTATGGAATCGCTTGTTGCATCCCATGTGTGTGGAAGTTCATCGAATTGCTTAACTATTTTGTAGGGTAGTACTATGGGTAAGAGCCTTTCTTCAAAAGCCTTTTTAATACTCTCAATGGTTTCAACTTCTACACCAATACTACTGTGTGATGCTATGAGTACTCCGTATACCTCCATAGCTTTTACTGCCATCCAGTGAGCAACATCATCTGAAAAACCAGCTTTTTTCTGTGCCTCAAGGACTG
>JAJHQM010000013.1 GCA_020833345.1 Ignisphaera sp. | reverse complement strand
TTTTTTGATGTCTTCTAAACTCTTTATGTCTTCTGGTGATATTTTTGCTTCTTTCATTTTCTTTCTATAGTAATAGTTGTTATTATAGATTTTGTAAACAACTTCTCTAAGCCTCTCCAACTGCAACCTCTCCAACTCCCCACGCAAAACACACTCAACACTAGGGTTATATATCCAGCTATCTGGCATTTACATCACCAGAAGAAGGCGATCTGTTGAGGCTCTTTCTCTATGTGGTGCATATCGTGATTAGAACTTTCTTTAATATTTTCAATTAGTTCTGCATTTTTACAGCTGTTTAAGCCTGGATTTATCTCCATTGGTGCATGGTTTCACCAAAAGTTGCTTGTGATGTGTAGGGTATAAAAAGTTTTTGGTATGGGTAATTAGGTTAAGTACATGTGTGAGGTTATAGCAAGTCTATATGAATTAGTGCTTTAGGATCCTGTTCTTCTAGCTTGAAGGACACTATAGCGTTGCCAAATCTGTGAAGATCTATTACATTTTTCCCACTACTCAGTTTTTCAGTTTCTCTCCATGCTTGCTGTGGTGGTAAGCTGAAGTCGTATTCAAATATGGTTAGTGTATTACTTTTACTGCTCTTTATGATTAGCCTTGGCTCTTTGTATCCTGCTAAAGGTATTCCTCCAAACACCTTGTTCTCAACTTGCACACCTGTTGCAGTTATTCTTACTGGTGGGGGCTGGGAGTTGAGTATTGATGTGGATACAGGTAGCAATGTTCTATAACCAGCGTCTATGGGCTGTGCATCATACCTACCACTGTTAGCCATGGTGTTACAGGCAAGAAGAAGCTCATTCTCCATAACCTCTATACCTGTTACCCTGGCGCCAAAAGCTGCAACTATTCTTGCTGTTGGTGGTGTTATATATACGAGAAGACTTGGCGCTACAATAGTGTTTGTAGCCATGAACAAAATTTTTTCAAATTCATTCATAGGCTTCACAATATTTTCTGAAAATGCATTAAATGCTACCAGCACTCCTCCACCAACAGGCTTAGCCATGGTTCTCCTAGCGTTGTACCCAGATTTGATGAAGTCGAAAAGCCTAATAAACCTCACCTCCTCTACACTCTCATCAATTGGATTGCCAACAAACACCCCACCTCTAACAAAGAGAAAGAGCCTGCCATAAGCTGATGCTACTACACCAGTTAGGGGATAGAAAACTTCCCCACCATCAATAGCTCTCTTAGTCACATCGCCAAAGTATGTATACTTTACTTTCCCCTCTACGAGATCTAGACACTGTACACCACTTGCCCCCTGCACCCAGTTCTCTAGAATGTCAAAGCACATGTGATCATATAGCAAAGCTCCCTTAAGAGCTGGTTTTGAAGAAAGCTGCTTATAGCCCCCACCCCTTCTGTCAATTTGATAGAGCCCTAAGTTAATCATTCCATCTCCTCTAGCCAGTATGAGCCTATCATTAACTTCGTCATATATTATTTCAGAGACCTCACCAACCCAATCAGTTTTGTGATGCAAGCTCTCCTTCCACAGCAACGCAATAGAGTCTTCATCAATGTTATATGCGTGTACATGGCTATACTTATTTACAAACGATATGGTTGCGGCAAGCCCCTCTTCTCTACCCCTGTAAACTGCTGGAGCGTGAACCCAGCCGCCAAAGTATATAGTGTTGTCAACAGCTTCTACAGCATTATATGTATCTCCACCAGACGTTGGAAGGGACCCCACCTGTTCAAATCTGTACCTCCTTGCACGCCCCTCATTAACATATATGAAGTTTGCTATAGCCTCAAAAGCAAGGGTGTAGTATAGCACTCCTCTGTGATACTTTAAGCCGAATATGCCTCCACTGCCCCACTCAGGGCCGTACCTAGGGCTATAGAAGTACTCTGGGAAAAGCTTGCTCATATAATTTAGTAGGAAAGGCAGCTCAATTTAAGCTTTAGAATGCGTTACCTTATTTTCAATACAGGAGCTCCTCTTATTTGCGCAGCCTTTAGATCCCTCAATGCTTTATTTACCTCTTCTAGTCTATAGGTCTGCACGTGCGTTTCTATGCCATACTTTGTGTAAAGCTCTATAAACTTCTTCACATCTTCTCTAGTAACGTTTGCAGCGCTCTTCACCTCTTTCTCTTCCCACAAGTGCTTGGCATAGTCTAGGAGTACTGGTGTTTGCTTTCTTATAGCATTTATAACCAGCCTTCCACCTTTCTCAAGAAGTTCTAAAGCCCTTGCCACAGTTTCTCCAACTGGTGTAAAGTCTATGGCTATGTGTAGCTTTCTCGGGGGGTTTTCTGAGGGGTGCCCTGTCCAGTCAGCTCCAAGCCTCTTAGCAAGCTCTCGATGCTCAGCACCCCTACTAAAAACGTGTATCTCTGCAGAGGGGTACAGCCTCCTTATAATCTGTATCACTATGTGTGCTGAAGACCCGAACCCGAAGAGCCCAACTCTTGCACCATCAAACACCCCTGCTAACCTAAATGCCCTGTAGCCTATAGAGCCTGCACAGAGCAGTGGAGCAAGCTTCTCAGCTTCTATAGCCTTCGGCAACTCATATACATATTCAGTAAAAGCTACTGTATACTCAGCATACCCTCCATCAAGGTCGCACCCAGTTGCCTTGAAGTCTACACACAGGTTTTCCAAACCCCTCTTACAGAATTCACAACTGTTACAAGTCTTTCCAATCCATGCAACACCAACTCTCTTACCAATAATGTGCTCAACACCCTTACCAGCTTCAACAACTCTTCCAACAATTTGATGCCCAGGTACCACAGGTAACTTGCACCTTACCCTACCCTCAATTATATCTATATCAGTATAGCAAACACCACACGCTTCAACCTCTATAAGAACCCTATTCTCTTTAACAACTGGTATAGGCATGTCAACAATTTCAACAGGCTCCTCTTTGAGCGGAAGCCCTGGATACCTCCTCTGAGCACCCTCAACAAAAATCTCAGCATTCCCTTTTACAAGTCCGGCCTTCAAAACCTTTCACCACACTAAAGTATTGTTGACACAAGCTTTAAGTTCATTGTGTAACTTTAGTGCTTGGCAATGTGTTAAGATCCTTGCCATAGACGCTAAGCAAGGTGCAGATATAGAGTGTGTAGAAAAGCGCTAGTTCGTGGCTTTTCACGACTTTATAGCCTTAGGCTCTGCTAAGCACTTCTCCTCACTCCCCCCATTTTTACACAGTTATGGGGGTTGGCGCCTTTACCCCCCTTGCTTCAGCAAGTTTTTTCCCAGCTTCACTAATTATAGGCTTTGCCCAGTTTCCCCAGAGCACCCAGAGAATAGACGCTATGCCTCCAACAACATTGCTTAGGGCAAAGGCTATGTATGCCCCTATGGTGCCCAAACCCATTGCGAGAGCTAACACATAGCCTAGGCATATTCTCAGGCCCCAGAGCCTAAACATGTTTATAGCCGCTGGCGCTAATGTGCGTCCAGATCCCCTGCCAACAGATATGGATGAGAATGTCAGAGCGAAGAAGGGGAGAGTCCATAGTGATATGGTGAGAAAGCTGTCCAGTTCGAAAAGCATTTGATTTACAGCTTCTTGAGGCAGCCCCTGACCCGTTATGAATATAGACACTATCGGCATTCTAAACAAGTACACTACGCTGGCTGTTACCAGCACTACAAAGAATATGAATACAGATGTTGATTTAGCTACTCTCCTAGCCCTTACCAAATTTTGTGCCCCTAAGTTTTGCCCGACCATTATTGCGATTCCTTCTGACAGCCCCCACAAGCTTGTGTTTGCAAGGTCAAACAATATGAAGCCTATTGAAATTGCAGAAGCAACAATGCTTCCAAAGGTATTGATAAGCCTGTTCTGAATGTTGAAGGCAAGAGAATTCGATATATTTAGCACTAGAATTGGAAGGGCTATGGAAAGCGTTGTATAGAGGTACTCTTTATCCACGTTACGCACTGCTTCAAGCTTTAGCCACAAATACCTCTTCCTAATTACATACAGCAAAATTGCTAGGCTAATGACTTTGCTTAGCACAGTTGCTAAAGCCGCTCCCGCAGCCCCCATTGCAGGCACTACGCCGAGGCCCATTATGAACACGGGATCCAGAAAAACATTTGCAATACCTCCAATAGCTTGTGAAAGTGCTGGAGTTCTGGTGTCTCCAAGTGCTTGCACAATTGTTGCTAGCGCCATGTTTATTGACAGAAACACTATGTCTACACTCATAACACGAGCATAAGAAAGCACTTCACCATATATTTCAGGCGGTGTTGCCACAAGGTATGTAAATATGTGTGGTGCTAGTATATAGAATAGAGTGCCAAAGAAAACTCCGCCTAGTGAAGACACTGAGACGAATTTTGAGGCAGTGTTAGAGAACTCTTTGTAAAGTGCTGCTCCAGCATACTGAGCGAGCAATGCTGTATTTGCAGATGCAAAGGCTATTGTAAATGCCACAAAGATCATGTAAGAAGGCCAGACCTGCCGCGGAACTGCTACAGCAAGTTGATGATACCTGCTAAGCCAAAACGAATCCACAATGCCGTAAACGTCTTGAACTAACCTCACTATTAGCATGGGTAGGCCTAATGAAAGAAATGTTGGTATTATAGGGCCCTCAAGTATAGCACTTCTATACCTTTCAATAGCCTTTCCCGAGATTCCCTCACACCTCTACACACTGTAGCATATCATAATACTGCAAGAATTTGCATTAAAAGCTCATAGCTAAGTCGCTTAGCTTAAAACGCTAATTCAGCACTTTTTCTCCGCTAATAGCTTTCTATGAGTCTTGATGAACTCCCTCATAATTGCTGATCTCAGTTCCCTGGTCTTTTCATGCGGGGGTGCGAGTGTCCTTAGCAAGACTATGTAGTACTGCTTATCGCTCTGCTCCTCAATGTAGAGGTTATAGTCGCTTTCTAGCAGTCCATGTAGTGATTTTTGAAGCTCTGACAAAACATCGTCCGGATTGCACATCACTGGAAACTCGTATCTCACCTGAATGACCTTGCTTTCCTCAGCTTCCTCAAGAACTACACTAGAGCTGAGCAAGGTCATGTTAGACACCTTCACTACCTGCCCATCGGTATCCAGTATCTTTGTGTAGAGGAATCCTATTTCAAGAACCCTGCCCTTGATGCTCGGTATCATATAGTCTCTGCTGAAAAACTTGTATGCAGGGAATGAGAGCAGGAGCACAGGCAAACCCCCTGCAATCCTCACATCCTGCCCGGGCCTTATGAAGCCTGAGAGCAGTATTAATAGCCCTGCAAAGAAGTTTGAGAGAACTGGTTGTAGCGCTAAGCCTAAAACAAGCCCTGAGAAAGTAGCACTTGCCAATATGCTTTCCCCACTAACGCCCAGGATTGTTGCAACAATAAGTGCTAAAATTATGTAGCCTAGAAGCAAAACCACGTTTCTTGCTAAATATGCTTCTCTAAGACCTTTAAGTCGAAGCAGTGTTGCAGAAGCTAAAAGCTGAATAATTATGGCACCTGCTATAATAGCTAAAATAGCATAAAGCACTCTCCTGTGAGTAGCATAAAGCTCTGCTATATCTCTAGGTAGGTACTGTAGCAACGCCTCTAACAAGACAATTAGTACTACTATCGCTATTAAGACTAGGAGTGCACTAAATGCCTTCCTCCTTGCACTAGCCATACTATGCACACCACTACATGTTGAAGTTTTAAAAGCGCTTCCAAGCTTTATTAGTGCTTTACATGGTGATCCCAAATGCCTCTAGAGATCTGTAGTGAATTAAGAAGCATTCTTACAGTTGATGAAGAGGCTAAGAAATTGGGAATATTCGTTGCCTACACTTATACATGGCTTGAGGAGAGAAAAGTGTTTGAAGCATACCCGCTTGAAGAGGATGTTGAGAGTCTTGTTAATTACCTTAGGGGTAGGTACACTTTAGACAAGCTTAAGGAAGACCCTATTGCTAGAGCTTACAGAGACTTCTTTTGGAGAATAGGCATAGATCCTACGAAAACAAGGCCGTCAAGTGAAGCTCTTGTGAGAAGAGCTCTCAGAGACTCCTTCCCCAGGATAAGCCCTGTTGTTGATGCCGGCAACATAGCATCTGCCTACACCATGGTTCCTATAGGTATGTATGACATGGACAGCGCAAAGCCTCCTCTCAGAATAACTATTAGTAGAGGTGGAGAGGTGTTCAAGCCTATAGGGGGTGGCGAAGTTAAGCTGGAGAAAGACATACCAATACTCGTAGACTCTAGGGGTACAGTCATGCATATATACCCGCATAGGGATAGCATTGAGACAATGATAAGGGAATCAACTTCAAGAATACTCATAGTAGCTGCAGGAGTTCCCAAAGTGAGTAGAGATCTTGTGAAAAAAGCCGCTGAATTAACAGCACAACTTCTTGAGAAGCTTGGCTGGAAGTGGTGCAAATCAGTAGAAGTTACATAGCAAAGCCTAGCTCCGCAGGGAGAATTCACAAAGCATAAATTTATTATCTTCTCAGCAAGCATTTGAACTTCTTGATTGGCTAGGGTTGAGACCATGTGTGAGTCAAATGTGTACCTAGTTGAGGCAGGTATGGAGAAGCTTGTAGCTAAGGAAGTTGCCTCAATGACTCCAAAGCAAAACGGCTATGTCTTTGTGGACATCTATGGCAATAGGTATGAGTTTGACAATGTTGAAATTGCTTACATAGACTTCATAGGGCATAGAGTTGTGCTGAAGAAGAGGGGCTAAAATTAAATGAAGATTGTTATTGTGGGTAAGGGTGGGGTTGGGAAGACAACAGTAGCTGCGTGCTTAGCTAGGCTAGTCGGGAGAGATGGGTATAGTGTTATAGCTGTTGATGCTGATCCCAGTCTGAATCTTGCAAAAGCCCTTGGCATAGCACCTAGTGCTGCTAGTTCAAAGCCTGTTCTCTTCGATGAGGAGTTTATAAAGGAAAGAACTCTTCTACCCAACGGAGCCTACAGGCTGAACCCCAGGGTAGAGGATGTTATAGAGAGGTTTGGAATTAGGGGCCCTGATAACGTAACACTGCTTAAGCTTGGCTACGTGAAGAAAGGAGGTGTTAGGTGCCTCTGCCCTGAGTATGCATTTCTAAGAGCACTACTCTCACACTTAATCCTCGGCAGAAAGGATGTGGTTATAGTCGACATGGTTGCAGGGCTAGAGCCCATGAGCAGGGGCGCGGCTAGAGGTGTAGACTTAATGCTATGCGTAACAGAGCCAACAGCCAAGTCAATAGATGTTACGCAAGAGATCTACAGGCTGTCTAAAGATATTGGTGTTAAGAACTTCACTGTCATTGGAAACAAGGTAATGTCTGAAGAAGATAAGGTGTTTATAGAAAAGGCACTAAGTGATGTAAAGATCTTGGGGCACTTACCTTATGATGAAAACGTTGTTAAGGCAGATAGGCTTGGAGTAGCTGTTTTAGACTATAACCCGAGTTCACCAATAGTTCTAGAGCTCAATAAAATAAAGAAAATTATTTTAAATTTCATGACTAGCAAGAAGCCATGACAAAAGCCATTAACGAAATTTAACGAGAAATTAGCAGGAAAGTTATTGTAGTTAAATTTAAAATTCCAATTCAAGGAGCTAAGCTTGAGGTGTACTATTTTTGTCTATACCATACAAAGAGATTAGGCTTCGACTAGAAGAGCTGAAGAGTGCTATTGCAGAGGTTAAGGGGCTTGATGTAAGCATTGGTTATGTTGTTGAAGAGTGGGAAGAGCCTCCAGGGCCAACACCATTTCCATCAATAGCTACTTTGAGAAGATGGGACCACGTGCTACTGAATAGGTACAAGCCCCTCTATTTACCATACTGTGACCTCTGCTGTCTATGCACCTATGGTAGATGTGATTTGAGTAGAACTAAGAGGGGTGCATGTGGATTAAACCTCTCAGAACAGCAGTCAAGACTTGTAACATTGGTATGTGGAATTGGTGCTTGTACTCATGCTGGTCATGCTAGAGAGCTACTGGATAAGCTCATTGAGAGGTATGGCGATGACCGGCCAATAGATCTGGGGGGCGAAGTGTATTTAGAAGCGCCAAATATGAGATTGGTAACAGGTGTTAAGCCTAAAACTCTGAGAGATTTGAAGATCGTTATGGAGTATGTTGAGAAGCAACTTGTACAAAACATGGCAACAGTACAGGTGGGTCAGGAAGGCCACTGGATAGACTATGAGCAGAAGGTTTTTCACTTTGGAATGCTAGACCACCTTGCATTGGAGATTGCAGATGTTGTTCAGGTAGCAGCCCTAGGCTTTCCTAAAGGAGATCCTAACTCACCTTTGGTGGATTTAGGCATAGGCACTGTAGATACATCAAAACCAGTGATTCTTGTTATAGGTCATAATGTCCTACCTTCAGCAGCCATAATAGATTACCTTGAGGAGACAGGTCAGAGAGATAAGGTAGAGGTTGTAGGGCTTTGCTGTACAGCTCACGACATTACACGCTATGAGAAGAAGAGGGCTAAAATTGTTGGCCCAATATCGTGGCAGCTAAGGTTCATAAGAACCGGCATACCCGATGTGATTGTTATTGATGAGCAGTGCATATACACAAACATTGTTGAAGAGGCTAGGAAAATAGGAGCCGTTGTTATAGCCTCTTCAGAAAAAGCCTTGAGAGGTCTGCCAGATAGAACCTATACCTCTCCAGACACTACTGTTGAGGAGCTAGTCTCAGGAAAGATTCCGGGAGCCGTTATACTGGATGAGTCAAGACTTGCTGAAGTAGCTGTTAAGACTGTGTTTAGGTTAGCACCACTGAGGGTGAAGTATAAGTGGAGCTTGTTTGACGAAAAGACCATTGTTGAGCACGCAAAGAAATGTACAGGGTGTAGGAATTGCGAAAGAAATTGCCCACAAAACCTGCCAATATCAGTAGCGATACAAAAAGCCTCAAAAGGCGACCTCACAGCCCTAAAGTCTCTGTACCACAGATGCTTTGCTTGTAGAAGGTGTGAATATGTGTGTCCTAGAGATATACCAGTACTAACACTGATCTTGGCAGCTTCTAAGGACATTATGATGAATGAGAGGTATAGGTGTAGAGCTGGGAGAGGACCTATACAGGACACTGAGATCAGGGCTGTTGGTAGAGACATTGTCTTAGGCGTAATACCGGGTGTTATAGGATTTGTTGGATGTGCTAATTGGCCTGATGGTGCTCACGATGTGGCTGAAATGGCGAGGGAGTTTGCATCGAGAAGATATATAGTTACAGCCTCTGGGTGCTCAGCCATGGCTATAGCTATGTTTAAGAATGAAGAGGGTCAGACACCATATGAAGAGTTCTCAGGAGTATTTGAAGCTGGTGGTCTTGTTAATGTCGGTTCTTGTGTAGCTAACGCACATATAGCTGGTGCTGTAATAAAGATTGCAAACATATTTGCTAAGCTACCGTTGAGAGCGAACTACATGGAGATAGCAGACTACATATTGAATAGAATTGGTGCTGTTGGAGTTGCGTGGGGTGCTATGAGCCAGAAGGCAGCTGCTATAGCTTCTGGTTTCTGGAGACTCGGTGTACCTGTTATTGTGGGTCCCCACGGCCTTAAGTACAGAAGGATGCTGTTAGGAGATGTGGAGAACGAAGATGCATGGTATGGTTACGACGCTATGACTGGTGAAAGGCTGTGGCTTGGCCCGGCCCCTGCACACTTATTCTATGCTGCAGAGTCTAAGGAGGAGGCAATGGTCATGATACCCAAGCTGTGTATAAGACCTGCTGACACCCCGCAGGGTAGGGCGATTAAGCTCACAAACTATGTATCCATATACAAGAAGTTCTATGGGGATGACAAGCTTCCACCAGATCTTCACCTATACATAAGGACTGAGGCAGACATACCAGTGCCATTTAGAGATGAGATCCTGGCATACCTCAAGGAGGTTGGGTGGAAGGAAAGACCAGTAACTTCAAATCCAACACTACTTGAGGAAGTTATTGAGATATATAAGAAGAGGAGAGGAGGTGCATAACTATGGCAGCAGAGTACTGGCTCTACGGAGACATACCACCGGGCCCAATAAAGGCATCGGTAATTACAGATATTAAGACTGTGCCTGACATTATTAAAAAGTTTAAGAGCAAAGTGTTCTCAATAGGGCCTTACATAACGAAGTTAAGTGAAATCACAGCTCCTGATCTTATAGACAGAGTAATATCATTAGCATTAGCTTCTGGGGGTAGGATAGCAACAAGCTCGCCTGCCGTTGTAAAAGCTCTTGATGCTAAGGGCATTAAAAACTATGACATTGAATTCCTACTTGAACTCGCACGAAAAGCTCTAAAGAGAGGTGCAGAGTTGATAGTGTTTGTTGGACACTTCTACTCCTATGAATGGCTAATCTTAAATTACCTTAAGCACTATGCACCAGATATAAAGACCTTGACCTTAGAGCCCTATGCTCAGCCGAATGCTACGTGGACTTTAGCATCACTACCCCTTCCCATATGGTATAAGAATATATGTAGCTTAGAGGAGATGTTAAAGAAAGGCACGGCATAAGCTAGAGGCATAGGTGTAGCCAGAATGTTTGAATGTGTACATTATACAGCTTGTTTATACATTGTTTATAAATTAACTATTTTAAGGAGTTACTCTGATAGTTAAAGGTGAGGTCATGAGGTGATGCAATAGCCATGCCCATCACCCTCACACTACTAGAGCCTGTAACGCTACCTGCAGACGTTAAGGTTCAGGTATTTGATGTCTTACCACCACCACCAAAAGGCACTTTTAGCGATATACCTGTTGATGTAGGGCCTCAGTATGAGGGTCAGAGGGTTAGAAAGCCTGAGATGTTTGTTGAACTTGGGGGTCCTGACGTTAAGTACAAGTTTGAGTTGTTTAGAATTAGAAAGCCTGAGGAAATAGAGGACGGTAAAGTAATTGTTATAGGTCCTGACATACCTGAGCTTAAAGAGGGCTCTAGCATACCATATGCTGTTATAATAGAGGCTACGGGTAAAGGGCTGGAGCCTGAAGGCGAAGGTGTTTTAGAGAGAAGAATTCATGAGTTTAGCAACTACGTTATGGGGTATATGCATCTCAATCAAAGGGATCAGATATGGCTTAGGCTAAGCAAGAAGGCTGTTCAGAAGGGGCTTAACACATTTAGATATATTGGTACTGTGCTTTACAGGCTATTCAAATCAGCATTTCCAATAATAGAGAAAATGAGGGTGATATTTGTTACAGACCCTAGAGTAGTAGAGCTTCTATATCCACAAGCACAGAAAATCTATGAGGAGAGGGATAGAAGGGCACTTGGCTTAAGAGATGAAGATGTTGACACGTTCTACTCATGCAAACTCTGCCAGTCCTTTGCACCAACACATGTATGCATAATAACACCCGAGAGACCATCTGCCTGCGGCGCCATATCGTGGATAGATGCAAGGATAGCCGCTAAGATAGATCCCAAAGGCCCTATACAGCCCGTGCCAAAAGGTAAGTTACTGGATTCAATAGGAGGTGAGTATGAAGGGGCTAATGAAGCTGTTAGAAAGCTTTCTAATGGTGCAATTCAGAGAGTAAAGCTTTATTCACTATTTGAGTACCCGCCAACAATATGTGGATGCTTCGAAATAGCAACATTCTACATACCCGAGCTCGATGCTGTAGGCCTCGTGAACAGGGGATATCCAGGCAACACGCCAATTGGGCTTAGGTTTAGCCAAATAGCAGACACAGTCGCCGGGGGTAGGCAGGTGCCAGGATTCCAAGGAATTGGCTATGTCTACTTAAGGAGTAAGAAGCTGTTCCAAAAGGATGGTGGTTGGACAAGAATTGTGTGGATGACTTCAGAAATAAAGCAAAGAGTCTTAGATGCTATACCACCTGAGCTCAGAGACAAGATTGCAACAGAGAAGGAGGCTACAACTGTTGAAGAGCTTAAGAAATTCTTAATGGAGAAGGGACACCCAATAGTGAAGCTGTTGAAGGAAAAGGAGAAGCCTAAGGTTGAAGAAAAGAAGGAGGTTAAGGTTGAAGAAAAGGCTTTACCAGCAGCACCACCTACACCAGCAGCCCCAGAGGCACCGGCAGTTGCACCAGCAGCTCCACAAGTCCCAGCTCCTGTTGCTGTAACTGCAACACCTCAACAGGTAACAATTTCGCCACAAGCAGCTGGAGGTATAACAGTTTCTGTTACAATACCCCTACCACTACTGCAACAACAACAGCAAGCAGCCCAAACACCAATGACACTAGTGTTTAAAGGTGTTAAGATAAGGGCTGAGAAACTTGTTATTAAGAGAACTGGAGTTGGTGAAAGCAAGTGAGTAGCAAGGAGTCTAAAAAAGCAAGAGATGAGGCAAAGGCAGGGCAGGAGGCGACAATATACAGCTTAATAGCTAAAATTGCTGAGGCGCTGGAGAAGGGTGTTGTAGAGCTTTATAACGTTGAGATTGAAGCTGACGAGCTTGAGGTAAGGCTTCTATCACCAACACCAACAGCACCACCCATACCAGTCGTTATTACGCCGCCTAAGGCTGTTGTAGAAGCAAAGCCTGAGGTTAAAGCTGCTTATGAAGTTGCAAAAGCTGTTGAAGTTGTTGCTAAAAAGGTTGTTGAACTAGCTAGGGTAGCTTTTGAAGAGCCTAAGCCTCAGTTTAGTGGTAGAGTAGTTGAGGTTAGGCTGGGAGCATCAAAAGAAGAAGGTGGGACAAGAGAGAAGACATATGTGGTAGGAGGACACACAATGCCTGCATACTACTACTTAACAGGGTATAAACCACCACACCCACCGGTGTTCGGAGGAGATACTTTTGACATGCAGATAGGTTTGCCAAGAGCTGTAAAACTAGCGTTTGGAGATGCTATGGGCAATCCTGCGGAGTGGGCTAGGGTATGGGTTAGCAAGTATGCTGCTGAGGCCATAGATATACACCTTGTGAGTACAGATCCATCGATTAAGGATGCTCCACCTGAAGCTGCTGTGAAAGTTGTTGATCAACTTCTTCAAGCAGTTAAGGTACCTATAGTTGTAGGCGGTTCTGGAAACCCGGAGAAAGATGTTATAGTCTTTAGGAAAATCGTTGAGGCATTCCCATCAGAAGGCCTTATCATCAATAGCCTGAACTTAGATATGAAGCTAGAGGATGTGTGCCCACACATAGCCAAGACAAATGCTGTAGTCATAAACTTCTCGCCAATGGACTTAGATAAAGCTGAGCAAATAAATAGAAAAACATATGATTGGATACCTAGAAACAGAATAATACTAGATCTCAACATAGGCGGTATAGGTTACGGCACCGAATACGGCTTTACAGCTATGGAGAGAGCAAGACTATCAGGATTGCTAGGCAACGAGCTGCTCCAGCATCCATTCAATGTTGGAGCTGCAAATGCTTGGGGCGCTAGAGAGGCGTGGATAACCATGGACCCCTACTGGGGGCCAAAAGAAATTAGAGGTCCTCTATGGGAAGCGCTCACTAGCATAATCTGCTTACTAACGGGAGCTGACTACTTCATGCTTGTACACCCACTAACTGTGAAAACAATGAAGACAATTAGGGAGTACCTGTTTTCTGAGCCCAAGCCTAAGGATCCTGAAAAGGCATTAGACTGGTTGTCAAAGGCTTTACCGGTGATTTAAATGCCCTGGAAGCCCCCAACACCAATTGAAATATACCAGCTTTTGCCAAAAACTAACTGCGGAAAGTGTGGAGAAGCAAACTGCATGGCGTTTGCAATAAGGTTAGCCTCTCTCGATGCCAAGCTAGAAGACTGCCCACCGCTTATTGAGGAAGAGAAGTATAAGGGAAGCTATGAGAAGCTACAGAGCCTTCTCCTACCACCAGTAAGGGAGGTTGTGATAAAGAGCCCTAAGAAAGTTGTTAAAATTGGTGGTAAGTATGTACTCTTTAGGCATGAGATGAGATACCACAACCCAACAGCTATAGCTGTTGATGTGGACGACAACATGGATAGAGATACCATCATTAAGAGAGTGAAGATGATTGAAGGTTTTGAGTATGAGTATGTGGGGCAGAAGCTCAAGTTAGATGCAATTGCTATTAGGTCTGTAAGTAACGATCCAAAGAAGTTTGCTCAAACAGTTGCTCTTGTAGCTGAAAACAGTAGCCTACCACTAGTCCTATGCTCAACAAACCCAGCTGTTATAGAAGCAGCACTAAACGTACTTAATCCGCCACACCACAGGCCGCTAATCTATGCTGCTACAAAGGATAACTGGAGAGAGATGGCAGAAGTTGCAAAGAGATTTGATGTTCCACTAGCCATAGCGTCTCCTGGAGATCTCAACTTGCTAGTCTCTTTAGCTAAGACCTTATCTGAAGACATGGGATTGAAGGACCTAGCCCTGGATCCCGGGTGCATTGTTGGTCCTGGAGGCTTTGCATACACAATTAAAGCATTCTCATGGCTTAGATTCAAGGCCACATATGATCTCTGGAAGCATGCGGGCTTTCCATTGATAGGCACACCAATTTCTGTATGGACTCAGATGAGCGGAGACCCAAAGGACGTAATGCTGTGGGAAGCTGTGTTAGCAACAATCCTCATAACGCGCTACGCAGACTTGCTAATCATGCACTCTCTAGATGGATGGGTACTGCTACCACAAGTTATGTGGAGATTCCAGCTCTACACAGACCCCAGAAAGCCTGTAGCAGTACCAGCTGGTTTAAGAGAAATTGGAAAGCCTAACGAAATGAGCCCTGTCATTGTAACAACGAACTACGCCTTGACGTACTCACTTGTTTCAAGCGATGCTGAAAAAGCAAAGCTAAATGCATGGCTATTAGTTATAGATACGGAGGGTCTTGCTGTAGACGTTTCTGTAGCGGGTAGGAAGTTTACAGGGGATAAGGTTGCAGAAATTATTAAGTCTGCAGAGCTTGAGAAAAAGGTAAAGCATAGAATACTGATCATACCTGGCAAAGCAGCAAGAGTCTCTGGAGATATAGAAGATGCCACAAAGTGGAGAGTAATGGTAGGGCCCATGGACTCTTCAGAGCTTGGAAAGTGGTTAGAGAAGAACTGGACCTCGGAGAAGATTAAAGAGCTTATGGGAGGCTCTTAAGACCTTTTCCACTCTTTTTTTAAGTATATCTTAAAAGTTACGCGAAATTGCTGTAATAAAGCACATATTTTTAAAAGCTTTAAGATTGTATTCCTGCTTGTATGCAAGGTGCTTGTAGAGGAGGTGACACAAATATAGCTGTGGAAAGCCAAAGAGCATGCACTATACGCTTTTTGCCGCACAATATTAGTGTCAAGGTGCCTAAAGGCACTACAATTCTTGAGGCTGCAATTAGGTGTGGTGTTGGTATTAGGAGTGTTTGTGGTGGTAAAGGGCTTTGCGGGAAGTGTAAAGTTATTGTTAGAGGGGGAGGTATTGAGACTAGGAAAACAGATTTGCTAAAGCCAGAGGAGGCAGCTAGAGGCTATGTCTTGGCATGCATGGCCAAGGTTGTTGAAGACATTGAAGTTGAGATACCTGTTGAAAGCCAGATTGGAAGACCGAGACTGCAGTCAGTTGTGAAGCTGCCCAGTGTTGTCCCTAAGTCAATGCTTGGACAAGAGCCTCTTTCCTTAGAAAGCCTTGCTGCTAGTCCTTATAAGCTTGGTATAGGTGTTGTAGAGACTGCTTCCATATTTAAACAGAGAGAAGTGCATAAAGTTTTTGCAGTATTGAATACCGCCAGGAGGAAGATTGTTGATATTAGTGAGAAAGAGAAGGGTGTTTATGGCCTGGCTGTAGACATTGGCACAACCAAGGTCGCAGCCGCCTTAGTTAATGTTGCTGAAGGCAGGGTTTTGGGAACAGCATCTGAATTCAATAAGCAGTTGCTCTATGGTGAGGACATAATTTCTAGGATCAGATATGCTCTCGATAAAAAAGATGGCTTAAAGGAGTTGCAAAAAGCTGCTGTAGAAACAATAAATAGTGTTACTGAACAACTATGCAAGAGGTTTAAGGTTGCTTTAGATGATGTATACATGATTACAGTTGCTGGAAACACCGCAATGACATATCTCTTTGTAGGGCTAGACCCGTACCCACTGATAAAGTCTTTTAAAGAGCGTGCTGAAGTCTCCAGAAATCCGCATTGGTTAGAGGCTAGAGACATGGGTCTTGCTGTAAATAGGAATGCCGATGTGTACGTCCTTCCATGTGCTGGCAGATTTCTTGGCGGTGATGTGATAGGAGATGTAATAACAACTGGTCTGAACTTCTCTGAAGAGCCAGCCCTGCTCATCGATATAGGCACTAATACAGAGGTTGTAGTTGGCTGCAAGTACTGGTTCATAGGTACAACAGCTCCTGCAGGTCCTGCTTTTGAGGGCTGGGGTTTAACACATGGTGTTAGAGCTATTGCCGGGGCTATTGAGAGCATTACCATAGACCCTAAGACTTGTAGAGCTATCTACAGGACAATTGATAATGCTAAACCCATTGGCATATGTGGCTCTGGTTACATAGACCTCTTAGCACAGCTTTTTGTCAACGGGCTTGTTGATGTATTTGGAAAGTTCTATAAGGAGTGCGGCTGCCCATATATAAGAAGAGGTGAGAAGGGATATGAGTATGTTGTTGTGCCATCTGAGGAAACAGGTATAGGAAGAGATATTGTTGTTACAGAAGAAGACTTGTATAACATTATAGACTCCAAATCCTCTGTGTGCAGCGCTATTTCAATTCTACTTAAAAAGATGCTTATCACTGTTTACGATGTTAAGAGGGTTTATGTTTGCGGTGCCTTTGGAAACTACCTTAATCTAAATAGCGCTATGACAATAGGCATGATACCTGAGTTTCCTAATGCAAGTATAGAGTACATAGGCAATGGCTCGCTAGGCGGAGCTATACTCACACTTCTCTCAGAAGATTACAGAACTGAAGCAGAGAGAGTTGCAAAGCTAATGGCGTCCATAGAGCTCATGCTCGACCCTGACTTCATGGATGAGTACCAGGCAGGCTTTATGCTACCTGGAAAGAAAGAGCTGTTCCCAACGTGGAGAGATGCTAGTAGGAATATAAAGCCTTGGAGACCTCAGGACTAGGCGTGGTTGTAGGGCATGGCTAAGAGGCCTTTCTACATCTCAATATCTGGAAAAGGTGGTGCTGGTAAGACTACGCTTACAGCTCTTCTACTTAAGGTTTTGCTAGAGTATTCTACAAATGACGAGATTTTGGTTGTGGATGCGGACCCTGCAACAAATCTGCCTCAGGTTCTGGGAGTGGAAATCAGCAAGACTGTTGGTGATGTTGCTGAGGAGTTTAGAAAGGGTTTCCACAGGCTTGATAACATTGGTTTTGAGAAAAGCGCCCTTCTTGAGTACTACATTATGAGGGATTGCATTGTTGAAGCAGAGGGCTTTGACTTGCTAGCAATGGGCAGGGGTGAGGGAGAGGGATGCTATTGCTATATTAATGCAGTTCTCTCAGGAATCCTAGGCAAAATAGTGCAACACTACACTGTTATACTAATGGATATGGAGGCAGGGTTAGAGCACTTGAACAGAAGGCTGGATAGACATGTAGACACAATTGTAATAGTTGTTGATAACTCGCTAATGAGCCTGAAAACAGCTGAGAAAATGAAGGAAATAATTAGGGAAGTGGGGCTAAAGATCAGTGAAATATACATTGTTGGAAACAGGCTACACAGCAAAAGAGAGGAAGCAGTAATTCAGTGGGCTTTGCAAAACGAGTTTAAGTATGCAGGTACAATTCCTGAGGATAGAAACATAGCCGAGCTCGCTGCTAATGGAATGCCACTACTAAAGCTACCAAAGGATTCAGAGGCTTTAAGAGCTGCTTACATAATTGCAAAAAACATTGACCTCATCTAGTATCCAACTATAGCACTCCGCATTACAATGGTCAGAAGAGTAAAACTTATTAGGTTCTCCATAGCTGTTAGTAGCAGGTGCATGGCAATGTCTGAAACTTTTTGGGAGCGTTATACCTGGAGCAGGGTAAAGGACAAGATAAAATCATTGCCCGGTAGACTTGGTTTTGAAAAAAGTGATAAGCTAAGGTTCTTCGGATTGACACTGGATTTGGAAACAGGTACAATATATGACAATGTCTTGGGTAGGTATCTAACATCGAAAGAGGCTAGCGGAATGTATTTCATTCTCTCACTATATGCGGATACAAAGAGTGATGTAGGAGAAAGCGGTGAACTTGCTTCACTATCAAGGCAGCTCTGCCCCTTTGTCCACTGCCCTAACCTCAAGAGAAATATTGCTGGTGTTGAAAAGCTTTTTGGTGAAAACCCGCAGCTTTTGTATAAAGTTGCTGAACCTTTTGGTTATACAAGAGTTGAGTTTGGAGATGTAGCTGTAAAAATCTACGCACTTCCAAGAGTGCCAATAGTTTTGGCTATTTGGGCTGGTGAAGAAGGTATGCCGCCATCATCAGAAATACTATTCGACAAAAATGCACATTACTACTTAGGGGAAAATGTTTCTGATGTATGTGAAGCTGCAATGGGGTTAGCGCGTGCCTTAACAGGTAGGTTTATACTTAAGCTTGCTAAGGATTTGGGTATGGATATTTCGTCAGTAGAGTTTGGAGGAGCTGGCTACGTCTGTGCAGATTGACTTAGACGAAAATAGGAATTAAAAATGCCTTTGATTTAATTACATCTCTACTGTATGAGCTCCTTCCACTTAATCTCTTTTTCAATAACTTCGAGAATATCAGACTCCTTTGCTTTTAAAGAACTGGGCGTTATCATGAACTGGGCTTCCCTAAGCTTCTCTACTGTTGTATATGTGTCGTAGGGG
Organism: Ignisphaera sp.; assembly: GCA_020833345.1. GTDB lineage: Archaea > Thermoproteota > Thermoprotei_A > Sulfolobales > Ignisphaeraceae > Ignisphaera. The sequence goes on along the minus strand of JAJHQM010000013.1, from coordinate 8,665 downwards.
ACTAGGAGTAGTGGTGTACCAACTTCTCGTGCTTTAATTAAAACGCCTATATCTGGATATAGACCTCCTGTAAGCACTACTACACTTGGCCTTGTTTCTAGCGCCATTACTATCAAGTCTGTTCTATCACCTCCAGTAACTATAGCTGCGTTAACAGCTCTCCTAAACCACCTCAAAGCTGTTGAAGGCGCCATTGCGCCAATAACTATGTCTTCAACAATGTTATTAAGCTTATCCTTATTCTCTAGAACGTCTGCGTCTAAGACTTCAATTATATCGCTAACTGTAGGAGCTGTTAACCTCACTCTCTCTCTTATAATACCATATACTTTAATTCCCAGTTTCTCTATTTCTGGTGCTACAACATCCTCTACCCTCTCGAAGTAGTACACAGGTACATTATTTATTATTACACCGTCTATTTTAGCTCCATAGTGTTCAAAGTAACAGCTATGTAGTATGACCTTGTCCACCATTTCGTCAACAACGTCTCTATCCTTTGCATTCAATAGGAATACTGTTTTAGCATTAAGAATCTTAGCTAGTTGGGGTAGTGCTAGGCCTATTGATGTCATGGCCTCTAAGTTTGGATAGCTCTCAACTAAAACAACATCCCTTCCCTGAGCTATTTTGTTGTACGCATCTTCAATTCTCTTCCTTAGCGCATTAATGTCGCTTTTTAAATCCAATATGTTTCTAGTAATTATGATTGGGTTTATGTCTTCAAAGCTGTCCTCCAAATTTAAAGCCTGTTTTACTGCAATAACATCGGGGTCTACATACTTCATTGATGGGAGTCTGTACCTAGCTTTTGAAATAGGTTTGAAGTAACCTGCCTTCATTCCTAAGGATAAAAACTTTTTTAATAACCCATAGATTAAAACTGTCTTCCCCCTTTCACCAATTATGAATATTGTTTTTGCCATTTAAATACACCTACTAATTCATTCCACTACAATCTTAACATCGACAGCTATAGATCCCATACCTTCTTCATATACAAAAAGCGGATTTATATCCATTTCTGCTATCTGTGAAATGTCTGTTACCAACTTGCTTGTCCTTAATAGGATGTTAATTACGGAGTTTATATCTGCAGGAGGTGCTCCTCTGAACCCCTTTAGCAAAGCATAAGCCTTTGTCTCAGTTATCATCTCCCTGGCTTCATATAGAGATAGTGGCGCTAGTCTAAATGAGACATCCTTAAAGAGCTCAGTGTAAATTCCTCCAAGCCCAAACATCATTATGTGCCCAAATGTTGGGTCCTTGGTCACGCCAATTATCACTTCCCTCCCCATGGGAACCATCCTCTGCACAACAACTCCGTGAATTGAAGCTGTTGGCGCATATCTTCTAACGTTTAGTATTATTGTTCTAAACGCTTCAGCAACTTCCTCATCAGATTTCAGGTTTACAAGGACTCCTCCAACATCTGATTTATGCGTTATGTCTGGAGAGGCTATTTTAAGAACTACTGGATATCCAAGTTTTCTAGCAATTTCCACAGCTTCACTTTCACTTGTTGCTAATTTTGTTGGTGCAACTGGAATTCCATAGCTTTTCACAACTTCTTTAGCTTCATGCTCTAGTAAAACCCTTCTATTCTGCTTCTTAGCTTCTTCAATGACTTCTAGAGCCCTGCTTCTATCAACATCAAATAGCTCTACATGCTCTACAATCTTCAATACATATTCTCTAAGCTCCCTATACCTACAGAGCCCTGCCAAGGCCATGACTGCTCTATCTGGAAACTCATATACGGGAATCTTGCTCTCCTTGAGAATCTCTATTGCTTTTGACACCTTCTCACCGCCAATAAAGGAGGCGAGCACGGGCTTTGTTGGGTACTTTCTGTGTAGCTCTACAATCACCTTAGCTGTTTCCTCAGGCTCTGTCACAATTTGAGGTGTCAGTATAACTATAACGCCATCCACATTGGGGTCCCTGAGAACAGCCTCTAAAGCAACTGCATACCTATCTGCCCTAGCATCACCTATAACATCAACAGGGTTGTACACTGCTGCCATAGGCGGCAACTTGCTCTTGAGATAGCTTATAGTCTCTTTCGCAAATTCTGCTACAGCTAAGCCTCTTGCTGTTAAGAGGTCTGTTGTTATTACTCCTGGGCCACCAGCATTAGTTACAACAGCTACTCTACTTCCGAGGGGTATGGGCTGGTAGTCAAATGCTATAGCTAGGTCGTATAGTTCTGTAGGCGTTTCTACTAAGAGCGCTCCAGCTTTTCTCAATGCCGCTTTAAGTGCAACACCCCCTGCAGCCATAGCGCCAGTGTGGCTTAGCGCAGCCCTAGCCCCCCTCTCCGTGATGCCGCCCATTATGAGCACAACAGGTTTCTTTCTAGTAGCTCTAGACACAACATCAACAAATTTCCTGCCATCAGCTATGGACTCTAGGTAGAGCAGAATGACCTTTGTCTCAGGGTCCTCCCCCAGGTACTCAATAAAGTCAACCTCGTTGAGGTCTGCCTTATTGCCAAGGCTAACAATTTTTGAAAACCCTATTCCTACTTTGCCAGCCCAGTCAAGAATTCCAGAGAGAAGGGCTCCGCTTTGTGAAATAAATGCTATGCCTCCCTTATAATTTGACCAGTAAGCAAAAGAAGCATTCAACGGTGTGTACATGTCCAGTATGCCTAGGCAGTTTGGACCAACAACTCTAATACCATACTTTTTAGCTATTTCAATAAGCCTCCTCTCCCTCTCAATGCCCTCACCGCCAGCCTCCTTGAACCCAGCGCTTATTATAACAGCGTACTTAACACTCTTCTTTCCGCACTCCTCCATAACATCTAGAACAGCGGGAGCCGGCACAACAATTACAGCTAAGTCCACTTCATCAGGAATCTCCAAGACTGATTTATAGACCTTGAGACCTAGTATCTGATCAGCTTGCGGATTCACAGGATAGACAGATCCCTTATAGCCACAGTCAACTATGTTCTTCAGAATTCCAAATCCCAGCTTCTTAGGGTCTCTAGAAGCCCCTATAACAGCTACACTTCTAGGCTTAAACAGGCGATCCATATCACTTTTCGCTGTCTGCATTACTGTAACCCATGAAAATCTTAAAGTTAGAGAAGCCTAAAATGCTAATATGTGCAAAGCTCTATTGAGCTGTATAACGCTTTAAAATGAAGTATTGTTGGCACTAATTTTAACTGTAACACCCCCACACTTCTTTAATTTACTAATGCGCTTAAATTCCATGTCCAATTATACTACAGCACAGCCCGGGCTATGCACAAAGGTGGGCAATATGAAGTTGGTTTTCATAGGTCCTCCAGGTATTGGTAAAGGTACTTGTGCTAAAGCGCTTAGTCAAAAATATGGAATTCCACACATATCAACAGGTGATATATTTCGCGAAGAAATTGCAAAAGGCACTGAACTCGGTTTAAAAGTTAAGCAGTATGTTGAGAAAGGGCTTTTAGTGCCAGATGAAATTGTTATAGAGGTTGTGAAAAAGGTTTTGCAGAGCCCTATGTGTAGCAAGGGGTTTATACTAGATGGCTTTCCAAGAACGCTGAGGCAAGCTGAAGAGCTTGAGAAAATTGCTAAAATTGATGTGGCGTTTCTATTTAATGCCTCAGTTGATGTAATTATAGAGAGGGTGTCTGGAAGGTTGGTGTGCCCTAAGTGCGGTGCAATATACAACATTAAGTGGAGGCCTCCAAAGAAGCCAGGTATATGCGATGTGTGCGGGACTCCTTTAATACGAAGAAAAGATGACGAGCCTGAGGTAGTTAGAGAAAGGTATAGGATATATGAACAGACCTTTGCACCAATAATAGAGTACTACAGGAGGAAGGGAATACTGGTAGAAGTTGATGCAGCACGGGACTCCTCATTAATTGTTGCTGATATAGAGCGCATACTTGCTGAAAAAGGCCTTATTACAAAAGCATTATAAAGCGTGAGCAAGATTTAGAGTAGTGTATATCATAAGTTTTTAAACCTTGACCATAGACTAATTATTCTCGGCGAATACCATGAAGATATTGCACGAGTTTGTTCCCACAAAAAAATTCCTAAAGATGGCTGAAGAGACTAAGGACCTTGCTGATGGGTGGAATGTAACTGACAGCGCAGCTGGCGTTCCTGCGCCAAGTGGTGTAGCAGTAAGCTGTGTTTTAAAGACAAAGTATCCTGATAAAATAGTGATACCAATATTCATTCTAAACTACAAAGGCCCAGTAGAGGTAGGAGCGTTAGCACTAGCAGCTGAGTCTGTAGGTCTAGATGGCATAGTCTTAACAATGGGTGACGACCCTATATATGGAGAGCCCCTAGGGCCAAAGTACTGGGGCAAGACGGAGAACGCAAGGGACTTCCTAAGGGAGAAGGTTAAGATAAAGACTTTGAAGCTTGGGTGCCTCTTATCACCAAGACCTTGGAGAGAGAGGTATGGTGAAAAAGCAAAAGCAGGTTTCACCGCTCAAGACATGGTTGCGAGGGTGAAGACTGGCTGGGACTTCGCATTCTTTGCAAGGCTCACACCAGAAGTGCTGCCAGTACTAGAGGAAGTGTCTAAGGAGATGAAGAATCTAGGTAAACCACTATATGCGTACTTCTTAATTCAAACACCACGCAATGCAGAGATATTGAAGAAGATAGGCTGGCAGCCGACAACAACAATTGATAAAGCTGTTGAATTTGCTGAGAAACTTGTAGGTCTTGTTGATGGAATTATAGCAACATGCGCCGGAGATTACCAGGGAGATTTAGAGCTTCTAAAAGCATTACAAAAGATTAGAAAGAAGTAAAGCATATTTATTTTTTACCTTCTCAACATTTTTATAGCTAAGGTGATGTACGTGTCTGAACAGAAATTTAGACCAGTATTCATATTCATTGACACTGACAAGCACGCAAGCCCCTTTGACATACTCATGACAATAGACCTCATACCTGATGTTGTAGTCCTTAAGTATGAAAATGTTACTCCTGAAGATGTTGAGAAAATAGTTTACGATGCTCTATTCCCTCGAGGACCAAAGGGAATAAGGTTTACTAAGGTCTTTGTTAATGGAAGAGAGCTGGAGACCGTTGATGCTATTGTTGAAAAAATAAAGAAGTGTATGTTTCCACCATTTGAACTCTCTGTAATAGTTGATCCAAGAGGCTCTTACACAACAGCTAGTGCTGCAGTAGTAAAGACACTAGAGGTATTGCAGAAGCTAGGCTTAGGCACAATTGAAGGCAAAAACGCTGTGGTCCTAGCTGGTACAGGTCCTGTAGGTGTTGCTGCAGCATGGCTTTACGCAGCTGAGAAAGCCGCAAAGGTTGTCGTAACGTCAAGAGACTTGAGCAGAGCACAGAAGGTTGCGTCGAAAATAAATGCAGAGCTGAAAACAGATGTTGTAAAGCCTTTCCAAGCTAGGACTCCAGAAGAGGTGGGGAAGGCTATAGAGGACGCAGACATAGTGCTTGCCACAGGCGCTCCAGGAGTACAGCTCCTTCCACTAAATGTTCTAAAGACATATGGAAAGAAAGTAAAAGTTGTTGCAGACTGTAACGCTGTTCCTCCATATGGCATAGAGGGTCTTAACCCGAAGTGGGATGGAAAAGAGGTTGTGCCAGGGGTGTACGGGGTAGGTGCGCTAGCTATAGGCACGCTTAAGAATAGAATAGAGGCTGAGCTAATTAAGAAGGCTTTGCAGGAGCCTAAAGGGATATTCGACTTTAGAGCTGCATATGAAATAGGTAAAGCAATGCTCTCCATAACTAAGTAACAACACTTTTTTAATATTTTACAACTAAAAGCCTCGCCCTTTATGGTGGGGAGGAGGTCAGTTAGACGCTCACTCATTATGATGCTGAAGCGCGTTTTCATATCCTTAAGTCCTTGTTATTTGATGCGAGCTAATTGTTTAACTATTATAAGTAGAGTGCTACTAGCATTGAAATCTGGTGAAGTAATACGCTTGGAAATAAGCACTGCGTGCTAGGAAGGGTAGTCATTACAGGGGGTGCAGGGTTTATCGGAAGTCATGTAGTTGACTACATAGCTGCTCACTCTCTTGCTGATGAGATTATCGTTATAGATAATTTTAGTAGCGGCTCTCTTAAGAACATTGAGCATCATATTAGTAAAAACTACTTCAAGCTGGTTAAGGCTGATCTAAAGTTCTTTGACTCGTCATGGGTTGAAGTATTTAAAGAGGCTGATACAGTGCTTCACTTTGCGGCAAATCCAGAGGTTAGAATATCAGCTGTAGAGCCTAGAATACATTTTGATGAAAATGTTGTTGCCACATTTAATGTGCTTGAAGCCTCTAGAAAAGGCGATGTGAAGAATCATTTCTTTGCAAGCTCTTCCACAGTCTATGGTGATGCTGAGAAAATCCCTACACCTGAAGACCACCCCCTAAAGCCTATATCAGTCTATGGCGCTTCTAAAGCTTCTTGCGAGCTCTTGTACTATGCTTACTCAAGGCTCTACGGATTTAATACTGTTGTCGGCAGGTATGCTAATGTAATTGGGCACAGGTCTAGTCATGGAGTCATAGTGGACTTCATAAACAAGCTCAGGCTTAACCCACAGATGCTTGAGATCCTGGGTGATGGAACGCAAAAGAAGAGCTACTTGCACATCTCAGATGCTGTAGAAGCAACTATAGCTACAATATTCCATGTTATAAATGTAGGAGGTTTTCATATATTTAACATTGGTAATGCGGATTGGATTACAGTAAAAGAGATTGCAGATATTGTTGTAGAGGAAATGAATTTGAAAGGAGTGCAGTACAGGTACATCATGTCAACACCTGACGGGCGTGGATGGCCCGGGGATGTAAAGTTCATGTTGCTTGACATATCTAAAATAATGAGTGCTGTGAGGTGGAGACCTAGGCTTAGTTCTTATGAAGCTGTTAGAAAAACTGTAAGGGAATTGCTGGGAAAAGAGATCTTTACGTAGGTAAAAGCATAGTCTTTAAAAACGCTAAATATACCTTAGCTACTGCCTCTATTTCGCTAATAGAGACAAACTCGTCAACTATATGAGCGTTTTCCTCTGGTCCAGGGCCATAAGCAACTGCTTCCACGTTTTGTTCTGTGTAGTAGTGTAGGTCTAGACCTCCTAGGCAAACTGTAAGCCTTGGCTCAAAGCCTAGAGCATTTTTCACAGCATTATTAATAGTCTTAACAAGTGGCGAATCAGGATTAGTGAGAGCAGGTGCTAGCCTATTGGTTATCGATACTGAAACTCTGACCTCTGGATATTCAGAAGAAATTCTGTTTATGAGCTCTACAATCTCCTTTTCAACATCACTAAGCCTTTCCTCAGGTATAACCCTTCTGTCAAATGAAAATGCGTAGTATCCTGGAACTATGTTAACCTTTGTGCTCCCCCTCACCTCACCCCCTATGTTTATAGTTGGTTTGGCTCCCTCAGGATCCCCATAGTCATACCTGCTCTTCCTATTACTCAAAACCTTTCTGTACTCGTCAACAAGCCTCAGGGCTATCTTTGCCATGTATTCAAAAGCATTTACACCTCTCCATGGTGTAGAGCCGTGCGCCTGTTTTCCAAAAACTTCTACAAGCCCCCAAACAGCCCCCTTATGCCCGATCCACACAGCCTTGGAACTACTCGGCTCTGCTATTATTGCGTAGTCAGGTTTTGATATGTGCTTTACAAGATAGCCCGTGCCACTCTCTCCCCCTATTTCCTCATCCGGTACAAGAGCTACTTCAAGAGTTCCTCTAAAGTCCCTGTGCCTAGAGAGAAAGGATTTTATGGCAAGCATAACTGCTGCTATGCCTCCCTTCATATCCACAGAGCCCCTTCCATACAGCCTATCCCCCACAATCTGCGGAGCAAAGGGATTAAAAGACCAGCCACTACCAGGGGGCACGACATCGTAATGCCCATTAAACTGAACAACAGGTTTGCCAGCGCCAGCCCTACCCAAGACTATGTACCTTGGGTACTTAACACACTCCCTACACACCTTTTCGGTAATCTCGCTAGGAACCTCAACAACCTCTACCTCCATACCAAGACCTTTCAACACCTCAGCTACATACTTTGAAAACTTTTCAAAATCTTCACCAGGAGGATTCACAGTAGGTATGGAGACCATGTCTAAAAGTAGTTTAAGGCACCACCCTAACTCAACACCAAACATCTCCATAGCTTACACCACTTTAGAATTAACCAAAAAGCCGGCAAGATAAAGCTACTTGCGGTCCGCGGGATTCGTGCAAATCACCAATCATTCAAGGACACGTCTCTTCATCCCAACAGCTTAAATCCACACACATAGCTTTTAACCAGCTTAATAAGGTGTGAAACCTGAGTATCTATAGCAAGAAGAAAGTACAGGGTGTGATAGCTCTCATTACAGTCTCCGTGATATGGGGCTCTACCTTTCCCTTTATAAAGATTGTTGTGAGTTATGTGAATAGCTTTAGGTATGTATGGATTAGAAACCTCTTAGCAGTCTTAGCCATGGTGCCGTACATTACCTACAGAGCCTTGAGAAAATCCCTTACAAAGCGCTGTGCCATTGGAGGACTGCTAATAGGATTAGCATACGCTCTTGCTCTTTGGCTTCAAGGTCTAGGCACATTCTACACTACAGCCTCTAACTCTGCTTTTATAACAAACCTCTACTTCATTTATCTGCATGCTTATGAAG
>JAJHQM010000058.1 GCA_020833345.1 Ignisphaera sp. | reverse complement strand
GTCTCCAATAAAGCTTAGGAATGGCTTCTTAAACTCTATGCCTCTCACCTTAAGCAACGGTATGTATGAATCCACGTAGAAGCTTGGTAAAATGCCTTTGACAACCCCTCCAATCACAATCCTTCCACCCTGCATCTCAAGCCCTGGGTCAATACCAGCACCCTCCTTAACAACTATAGTGCCTCCAGTCATGAAGTCTCCCACAAGGTTGCCAGCACTCTTCTCAACAACTATAATCCCTCCAGCCATGCCACAGCCAACTTCCGAACCAGCACTACCATGAATAACTATGGTTCCTCTCTTCATTCCCTTACCAGGCTTCTCACCCTGCAACTTACTTCCAACTCTGTGACCAGCGTTTCCAAACACCTCAATGCTTCCATCCTTCATCTTACACCCGAGGTAGTTCCTGACATTTCCATGTACTACTATTGAGCCTCCGCGCATTTTGTACCCTATGAAGTGCCCCGCATCACCTTTTATAACTATCCTTCCTCCACTCATCTTGTACCCTACGTAGCAGAGCTTGCTAGAGCTGCCCTCAATTACTATTTCTATTTCCTTTGGCTCTGCAGGAGCTTTCTCAGGGCCTATAACATCGAAGAAGTCTCCTAGTGTTGTTTCCCAGCCTCCCTCAAGAATTCTGAACTTCTTTATCTCATCAATAGCCTTGCCAGCGAACCTATCTGTAGAAATCCACCTTGCGTCGACTAGGACCTTAGGGGCTGTCTTTAGCCTTAGGGTAAAAGTTGCAGGCACGGAGCATCACCTACTTTAGGTGAGTCTTTACGGGAATCCTCATGGGCTTTGCAATTTCGTGTTCTTTAATTACAAAGTTCTCTAAGGTCACAGTGTAAAGCTCTTTAAACTTTGCCTCAAGCACTTTGCTCAGCTCTTTCTCTAGATCAGTAGGTATCTCTGGGTCTATGTAAAGCGTCTTTCCATAAACTGTCTTCACAACCTCTCCCTCCCTAACCACAATATCCCCACTCTTTATGACAAGCCAAGCCCTTCTAAACGCCTTAACAGCCTTCTCATAGTCCTTGCTTATATCCACTTCCCTCGGGTTAATGTCATATATCGCAACATCAGCATCTGCACCGATTCCCAAGTGCCCCTTGAACTTCTCTATGCCCAAGAGCTTTGCAGGAGAAGCCCTAGTCATTATAGCTAAGTCGTAAAGTGTGTACTCCTTGTCAATAGCTGGCAAAGCGCACTTCCTCAGCGCTCTCTGGTTAACCTTCTTCAGCATATCCTCTCTAGCCTTCTTACTAACAAGCCATGCAAACACCTTTGGATAGTCCATGAAGGGCCCCGCATTGGGGTGGTCAGTAGTTATGAATACTCTCCACGGATCTTTAGTTAGTAGAGCTACTTCTAAGCCTATTGCCCACTGAATTGTATTTACATAGCTCTTACTCCTGTACCTGTAGGGCACAATACCAGCAGCTGCATCAACTTCTGTATCGCTATTAGACCACTTCCACCTTGTTAAGTGGTATAGCACAAATTCAAAGGGTGCATCAGCAGTCATTGTTGTTGCAGGCCTGTCGAGAATTACCTGACCAAGGTCTAGTGATGTATATGGATTTGCATTAAGCTCTTTAGCTATATCCTCGCCACCGCTCTCTAGAGTAGCCCATGAGTCTCCCTTATACCCTGTGAACTGAACGTGAGTTATGTGCATAGCAAGTCCTTCACCAATCCTAGTGATGTCCTTGGCCAACGCCATGGTCTTTAGCGTTGTTGCGTAGTTACCTGGGTAGCCAAGCCTATTGCAATGCACATGTATTTTATGAGGAATGTTGAGAACTTGAGCAGCTTCACCAACAGCCTTAATGAGCTCCCTGGGCGTGAAGCCGTATTCAGGAATCTGGTCATCTATATCGAGGCCCAGTCCCTTCATAACCCATGCAGCATCAGAGCCTGGATCAACAATTTTAAGTGCATAAGTCTTTGTTGCCTTCAGCAACCATGCATAGTATGCCGCAAGAAGATCCTTTTTCCTCTCTTTAATCAAGTCTAGGGCAAGCCAGTTTGAGTCTACAAGCACAAAAGCCATCTTATCTATTATGGGAATGGAGTTGAGCTCGTGATGCGTGTGCCTAGTTTTTATTGGTGGTGTGGCAGGTTCTGCTACAAGTGTAAAGCCCATTCTTGCATACTCATAGCCAATTCTAAACACGTTTGGAACAGTAAGCCCTGTTTCAGCTCTTTTATAGGGCAACTTATGAGGAATGTTGGTGAGGTAGTGGTCCTCTGGCCTCATAAGCCTTCCAATGTTTACCTTGGACCCAGCTATATGGCTGTGAATATCTATTCCTCCAGCCATTACAAGCCTTCCTTTAGCATCTATTACAGTTGCCCTTGACTCATCCACTTCCTTAACGTCAACAATCTTACCGTTCTTAATTGCTATGTCCATTACCTCTCCTTTAATATTGTTCAACGGGTCTACAACAAACCCATTTTTAATTATTATCTGAGTCACTCCCCCCACCCCTTCATGGACTTAACCTTTTCGGTAAGGCGTTTAAGAAGCTCAACATCGCATAGAACGCCAGGTGGCGGGTTAACCACTTTCTTCATATAGATAGGCACACCATCCATTCTATAGGCAGTGCCTTCACACTCTATTCCCACGAGACCAGCAGGTATTATTACATCTGCAAATGCTGCTGTAAGAGACCACTTAGCGTCTATTACAATCACAGGTATTTTGGATAAGTGCTCAACTGCCTTCCTTGGGAAGTGCGCCGCAGGGTCACTTGCAATTATGAGAGCAGCGTCAACATCGCCATTTGCAAGCAGGTCAACAGCTGTTGTAACTCCTGGTATCATTCTTGGGAACCCTCTGGAGAAGTCAACTGCATAGGGGTATCCTGTTAGCCATAGAGAGACTTGGTTAGCTCCAGTAACATTGTAGTGGCCTCTCATTGGTAGCAACACCCACTTTGTCCACTCGTTAAGCTCTTGCACAAGCTTTATCACAGCCTGAATATTCCTCAGCTTCGCACCTGTATGTGTAACGCCCATACCGAAGAAGAGCGCTCCATACCTCGCTGTCTTCATGAGCTCTGCAAGCTCATATATCTTCTCCCTAGGGACCCCAGCTACGCTTGGACTCTCAATCTCTAGATCCCTCAGAGCCATTCTGAGGGCTGTAGCCAGTTCAAGGTCTTTGCCGGGCTCTACTTGTATAAAGATGTCAGCCATGTCTGCTAGCATAGTCTTTCGAGAGTCTACAACAACTAGCTTCCTATCCTTTCTACCCTTTCTAAACCTGCCCATAGCCATGACAAGCCTACTCACATGATTCGCATGAGCTTCTCTAGCATTTGAACCCCAAAACACTACAACATCTGCTAAGTGCAGCACCGGTGCAAATGTCATGGCGACTGTCCCAACCTCCTGAATAGCTAGCACTGTTGGACCGTGGCACACAGTAGAAGTGTTATCCACAACACCCCTCAAGATCTCTGCTAGCTCTACTGCAAGTTCTATAGCCTCTACACAAGTATTGGAAAGCCCGTAGATCAGAGCGTACCTAGCGTTTGCCAGTATCTTAGCGGCTTCCTCTATAGCTGTATCCAAATCTACTTTAGTTAAGGAACCACCCCTCCTTACATAAGGCTCTAAAACTCTGTGCTTGTGGTAGTTAAGAAACTTTGCTATGGAAACAGCGCACCCACCAACATTTCTCACAATTTTACTTCCATCAACCTCAATCTTGAGGTAGTCACACAGGTCTCCGCAGAACGGGCATGAAACACTTTCAACAACCCTCTTCTCCCCGCTCTGAACAGAAATATCCTTCATCAGAGCATCTACATCTAGATTCTTGGCTCCTAAGCTCTTTAGAATGTCTCTAAGTGTTGCTACAGGCTCTTCAGCTGGGCCAGCCTCAACCTCAATGGCTTTAAACGATGGTATGCCAACCCCATCGGTATCCCCATCAATTATAAAGTTTGCTACAGGCCCCATAGGTATAAATATTGCGCCTTCTGGAACTCTATCACTAGGCTTTACAAGTGCTACAAGGCTACTTCCGTTGCGAGCTATCTTCACCCTATCCTTTACACCAAGCCTCTTAATGTCATTAGGATTCATCTCCACAGCTACAACAGTTTTGAAGTAGTTTTCAGACCACTTCCCCTCACTCTCCATGTACATTCCTTGAGACAAGCTCCTACCTGTGTTAAGTATGAACAGCGCTACAGGCACAAGATTACACCTTGACATCCAGGCCCTTCACAACCTCGAGAGCCTCCTTTAAGTGCAGGAGGTAGGGGCCTAGCTTACCTCCATAATTACCAGCATCAATTTTAACAACGCCAGGAACCGTGGCGGCAGCCTTTATAGCGACGCCCATGGCCTTCAGCACCAGGTCTTTCTTCAACCCGTTTATGACTATCTCGAATACGCTATTCACTTCAGGTGGAACTCTAGTGTCCTTAACAATGTTTTTGAGAGTTGGGCAGTACAAGTGGTTTGTTGTTGCTCTAAGCTTTGGGTACTTCAATGAACCTACTTTTGACCCTGACCTCACTATCCCCCCTGGAAACGGCATTACAACACCTCTCACATACTTCTTAATAGCCTTAATGGCCTTCTCTGCTGCCAGTAAACCTGCTTCTCTGCTCTTAGCCAGTATAAAGATGTTCCCGCCAGCAACAGCCTTCACAACGCCGAAGCTGTCTTCAACTATGAACTCCCCCTCCATTACGGGTATTCTCCAAACCTTCCTACCATACAAAACGTCTTCCTTTTCAAAACCGTCTCCAAACTTGGCCAAGGCCCTTCCAACAGCCATCTTCCTCCTCGCTCTTGAAAGCCCGTTGAAAGCTGCTGCTGTTGGTGCTGTTAAAATGCACTGCCCTATTCTAGTTATTGTGACCAGCTTTAGGCTTGCAGGATCAGAGTGGTAAAACTGTATAGCTGCTCCATACCTCCCATCAGGTGTTACCCTCGGTGAGAGGAGAGTCTCTATACTGCACTCCCCGGGACACGCAATAACAGAAGTGCCAAAGCCTGTAGCAACTCTAGCTGCAATTAAAGCCCACTTCCTATTTACAGCTGTTACGATAATTCTTGTTGCGTACATTGGAAATGCTTCTGCAAATGTGTCTTCAACTACTACATCGCCTAGCTTTAGACTCAAGTTTACACCCAAAAGAGATGTGGCTATGACGCACAATAAAAATTTTTTGTTTATAACGACAAAGTTTATGGCTTTGGGACGCTTCTTGCCAAAACGCAGGGTGCTGTTCAAAGTAATTAGAATTAGGAGTGGGTACTGGTATCCAGGTACAGATGTATATGCAAAGATTGTTAAACTGGTAAAGCCTGTGATTCGCAATGGAGACTTTGTTGTAGTGGCGGAAAAGGCTGTTTTAGTGGCCCTGGGCTCTATATATGATGAAAAGAGAGTGCTCCTGGATCCAGTAACAATGCTTGTTACGAGGATTTTGAATGGCTTTTGGCTTGCACTTCTCAGGAAACTTTCCTCACCAACTGTAGAGGAGGTGCTGAGACACGCACCTCTAGAAAACCTTGCTAAACACAAAAAGCTTGCCCTTAGATACGGCTCTATTCTACACTTCCTCAAACCAGTTTCAGAAGCCGGCATAGACACTTCAAATCTACCATATCACTACGTAGCTGTGCCCCTGCGCAACATGAATAAAATTGCAGAGGGTGTGAGAAGGTATCTAGGTGATAGCCTTGGGGTGAGGGCAAACGTGATGATTATAGATAGCGATAGAATGATTGTGTTTAAGAAGCTGAAGTCCATAGCCATAGCCTCGAGGCCCAGTAGCTGTAGGCATGTTATAGACCTGGGCGTGCTTAGCTACATAATGAGGTTTGCGCTGAGGAAGAGGGTAAGGCTTTATCCAACAATAGTAGCTTACGCAGGAGACCAGCACCCCTTCCCAATGCTACTCACAGTTGCTAAAAAAGCTGAAGAAGC
>JAJHQM010000057.1 GCA_020833345.1 Ignisphaera sp. | reverse complement strand
AGCTTTGTTCTCGACGTACAGAGACTGCTATCAAATTTTATTCCTATAGTGCTTAGCCTGGGTATTATCTCCCGATCTATCCTCAGGTAGTGAACTCTTAAGCTGTAAATGCTATTAGCATAGAGCTTTTCAAGTATCTTCTTCTCAGCTTCTATTTCCCTAAGGCTTGACCCGCTGTTGGCGTGAAGTCCTATCTCCCACCCACCTCTCCTCAACTCAGATATCACATCACTGTAGAGCTCAGCTGTTGTATTATCATCGTAAAGAGTCCTGAAGAAAAATGTTGATCTAACACCCTGCCTCTGCTCTGCCTCCACAATATCCGCTATACCATCGTAAATGTTTTCCCTTAGAGAGAAGAACCTATACCTATAGCTCCAGTCAAATCTATCTAATCGCGCAATTACATGCTCTGTTGGAGGTCCTCTTCTGCTCCAATCAACATCGTGTGTTAGTATCAATAGCATATTTTCCTGTCCTCTGGTATTCTACTTAAGGATTTGCCTTGAAGTGCTGTGTTGTAGCGTCTATAGCGTCTAGAAAGTCTGTAGCTATAGCTAAGTCTATAAAAAGCTTGCTACATTACAGTGTTGTAGGCGTTGCCCATGCAAAGCACCCCCACCTCTTCTCAACAGTATTTGAGAAGAAGTACTTGTTTGAAGTGCCGAGAGATGGTGAAGAGTGGCCTACGCTGGTAGCGTGGGTTGCTAATAAAGAGGAGTGTGAAGCTGTAGTACCTGTAGATTTTGCAGACTTTGTAGCATTTTCTAAATACGCTAAGCTGTTTAATGAACTAGGAGTTGTAGTTACAGCGCCTAGCTATGAAGACATTGCCTTGGCGTCTGATCGTGTGAGAGTTGTTG
Source organism: Ignisphaera sp. (assembly GCA_020833345.1). Taxonomy (GTDB): domain Archaea; phylum Thermoproteota; class Thermoprotei_A; order Sulfolobales; family Ignisphaeraceae; genus Ignisphaera. The sequence continues at coordinate 5,187 of JAJHQM010000057.1, read as the reverse complement.
AAGTTCTTAAGCATATCGCTGAATTTCCAGCGCAAGTTTTTGTAAAAAGCCTTAGTGATGCTAAGTCCATTTACTCCCTATCCCCACCCCTGGTGGTGAAGAGCCTTGGAGACGCCTCTAACCCAAGTTTTCACCTAGATTACGAATCAGCCATTAATGAGGCTTCTAAGAGAACTCCATGTATAGTTCAAGAATACATAGAGGGCATTGCAAGGGGTTACTACGCTCTTTCACACAATGGTGTACCAATTATAGAGTTCACGCATCAAAGAGTGGTAGAGTACTTACCAATTGGTGGTGCGAGTCTGGCTGCAAAGGGATTTATCGAAGACCCGGAGCTATTCGCTTTAGGAAGAAGAGTTCTGAAGGTGCTTAAATGGAGTGGAGTTATAATGGTTGAGACGAGGTATTCTGAAGAGCTTGGAAAGTACTATGTACTTGAGTTAAATCCAAAGTTCTGGGGCAGTATAGATCTGGCTGTAGCACTTGGATATCACTTTCCCGCACTGCTGGTGATTGCCTATACTCAAGGCGCTGAAAAAGCCCGTGAAGCGGCAAAAAAGCTTATGGTTAGAAAGGGAGAGTTTATATGGATTCTAGATGGATTAAGGTATGTAGTGAAAATTCCCTCAGTATGGCTTTACTTAACAAGAAAGGCTTTTTTGCATCCTCTTTACAGTGATATTCACATACTCAACATGGCAAAGAATTTTATGCAATTTGCTAAAGCTCTTACTAGAGCTGGTAGAGAGTCTAGACTTTGGGCAGCATACCTAAAGGCTTCTAAAGGTGAGTTGAAGTACTGGGTTAAGAGATTCGTGAAGTTCTTGTCTAATAGTAAAAGAGTTGTAATTTTTGATCTGGACGGTACACTAATCTTCCTCCCAGTGAATTGGTGTTATGTAAGGTCAGAGCTTATTGAGCTTGGCTTTGCTCTAAGGTGGGAGAGCATTAATAGGGCTTTAATGAGACAGTGGCATTCTGATTCAGAAAGCTATTATAAGATGTCTAGTGTTTTGGAAGGGGAAGAGTTGAAGGCTTTGAAGAAGTTAAACAGCTCTTTTCTGCTTGCACCAAGAGAATATATAGGGAATCTTGCAAAGTATGCCCAAATTTGTATTGCTACAAAGCAAAGTGCTAGGGTAGCGGAAGAGGCTTTGAGAAAACTTGGAATTCGTAACTATGTTAGTGCTATTGTTGGTAGGGATAGTGGTGTGGGTCCTGTAAAGATAGAGCTGTATAAGAAGTGTTTAGAGCTTGTAGGAGGCTCAGAAGCTTTAATTTTAGATGATAATATGGAGCTTGTTATAGAGGCTTATAGAAAGGGGTTCACATCAATGCTAGTAGCAAACAATGTTTATAAGGTTGCTAAAAGCATGCGCTTGGGAATACCAGCAGGCCCTCTGAAAGAGCTTCTTAAAATTGTTTTACAATGCTTAGGTTCTCTGCAGTAGAATTGCTTTTATCTTCATGCTTCTAACCTTATCCTCTCTCTCCATCTCATCAAATTTCATCATTAGGTACCTTATGGTGTTTATTAGCCTTGGTATAAGGATTTTCTCAAGCATTGTCACAACCCTTTTGACTCTAGCAATCTCTGCACCAAGCCTTATCATTTCTTTCTCATATTCAGCTATGGCAATTAAGGTTTCTATCAACTCCCTTCTCTTAGCCTGTATATTGCATACCTCAACAGGTAATGCTAGTGTAGACTCAGGAGCTTTTGATAGTTCTAAAACTGGCGCTGAAACCCCCATGACATTTCTCGTACCGGCTATAACCTCTACTGCACTACTAAGTGTCTTTGCCCCTTCATTTAGAGCTTCAAGACCGTGTATTGCCACGGCATTAGAGTACTCAGGATACAGTGTGGCAAGAAGAGTATTTAGTTTTTGCCTTGCTTCATAAGCTTTTCTGAGCACTGTATAGAATTCCTGGATTAAGAAGGTAAGTCTATCTCTAAGTATTCTATGTATTCTCCTGCTTAAAGCAAGCCTTCTTCTAAGCCTTATGAGCTCTATTTTAGTGGGTCTCGATAGCCTTATTATCTCTGTGCTCAGCTCCCTCCACCCTTCCTGTACTTCGGGTGGTACTTCTTTATAGTCTCAGACCTTATCTGTCTAAGCTCATCTTCTGGAAGAGTTGCAAAGAGGTCCCATGCTATATCTAGTGACTGCTCTATTGTTCTTCTCTCATACTCTCCCTGATTAATAAACCTCCTTTCAAATAGGTCTGCAAACTCGAGGAACTTTCTATCTCTTGCTGTAAGAGACTCCGTACCAACAATAGTTACTAGCTCTCTTAAGTACACACCCTCAGAGTACGCCGCCATTAGCTGTGCAAACACCTCTCTGTGATCCTCCCTGGTCTTTCCAGGGCCTATACCCTCCTTCATCAGCCTTGAGAGTGATAAGAATACATCTACAGGTGGGTATATACCCTTTCTCCACATGTCTCTAGACAACACTATCTGTCCCTCTGTTATATACCCTGTGAGATCAGGTATTGGGTGCGTAATGTCGTCATCAGGCATTGTGAGAATGGGCATTATTGTCATGCTACCCTTCCTACCCACAGCCCTGCCTGCTCTCTCATACATTGTCGCTAAGTCTGTGTACATATAGCCCGGATACCCTCTTCTGCCAGGGACTTCCTCTCTAGCTGCAGAGACTTCTTTTAGAGCCTCACAATAGTTTGTCATGTCAGTCAATATTGTTAGTACATGCATGTCATATCTCCATGCCATGAACTCTGCAGCTGTTAGCGCTACTCTTGGCAATGCTAACTTCTCTACTGTTGGTGCTGAAGCTGGAGCTATGAACGCTATGGTTCTGTCTAGCGCCCCCATGGACCTCAACTCATTGAGGAAAAACATTGCTTCCTCATGCGTCACTCCCACAGCTCCAAATACAACTGCAAACTTCTCTCCAGAGCCCTTGACAGCTGCTTGTCTAACTATTTGCATAGCTATTCTGTTATGAGGCAGTCCAGAGCCTGAGAATATCGGTAGCTTCTGCCCCCTTACAAGAGTTAGCATACCATCTATAACAGATACCCCTGTCTCAATGAACTCTGATGGGGGCACCCTGATAGCAGGGTTAAGCGGTGCTCCATGTATATCGAGGTATTCCTCAGGCACTATTGGCGGTCCGCCATCAATGGGCCTCGCAAGCCCATCAAATATCCTTCCCAGCATGTCTGTGGAAACAGGTATTGATAGAGTCTCACCTCTAAACCTTATCACAGTTTTACCTGCTGTTATTCCTAGTGATGAGCCGAAGACCTGTATTACTGCAACATCTTTGCTAACGTCAATTACCTGCCCTAGCCTAGTATCTCCATCAACTTCTATTTCCACTAGCTCACCATAGCTTATACCGCCTAGTGCTTTTACAAATACTAGCACTCCTCTAGTTCCAATTATCTGCCTAGTAGCCTTCGTAATCATCTTGGCCTTCTCTAGAGCCATGGTCATGCTACTTCACCAACTGCTTAAACTCCTGCTCGAGAGTTTCAAGAAACTGTGGCACTATCTTGCTCTTCAGCTCTTCAAGAGTGTAGAACTTTAGCTGGAACAGCATATATCTGCTCTTCAACTCCCTTATCCTTGAGACAGTAACACCCTTACTTACAGCTTCTTGAGCCTTTCTGTAGAACTCCATTATACAATCCATAATTATTGTACCCTTCTCTGGGGATGAGTATGCATCAACGGGGTCTAAAGCGCTTTGCTGTAAGAAACCTTCCCTAATCACCCTAGCAATTTCTAGTGTAAGCTTATCTTCTTCTGGCAGAGCCTCAGGCCCTACTAGCCTTACAATGTCGCTCAGCTCTGCTTCTCTTTGCAGTATCTTTAGTGCTGTAGCCCTATAACCACTCCACTTTCCACCTGAAATCTTATCCCAGTACTCCTTAACAAAGTCAACGTATAGGCTATAGCTTATTAACCAGTTAATGGCTGGGAAGTGCCTTCTCGTAGCAAGAGAGTAGTCGAGAGCGTAAAAGCTTTGCACATACCTCACAGTGTTTCTAACTACAGGTTCGCTAAAGTCTCCTCCAGGTGGAGAAACTGCACCAAATACTGTAACACTTCCAAACCTCTCAGGCCTTCCAAGAGCCTTAACCCTACCCGCTCTCTCATAGAATTCTGAAAGCCTGCTAGCTAAGTATGCTGGGAACCCTTCTTCTCCAGGCATTTCCTCCATCCTGCCGCTTATCTCTCTCATAGCCTCAGCCCACCTACTAGTAGAGTCTGCAACCATTATTACATCATAACCCATATCTCTAAAGTACTCTGCTATAGTAACACCTAAGAAGACGCTAGTTTCTCTTGCAGCAACAGGCATGTTGCTTGTGTTAGCTATGAAGACTGATCTCTCCATCATTGGCCTACCTCTTCTCACATCCATGAGCTTTAAGAAGCTTGTCAGCGCATCAGACATTTCATTTCCTCTCTCACCACAACCAACAAATACTGCTATGTCGGCATGGCTCCACTTAGTCAATTCCTGTAGCAACACAGTCTTTCCTGTTCCGAAGCCCCCTGGAACAGCTGCTTTACCGCCCTTTGCTATTGGAAACACGTAGTCTATCACCCTAATACCTGTAATCATGGGCTCTACAGGATTCAACTTTTCTCTATATGGTCTAGGAACTCTTATTGGCCATACCTGATACAGCTTAACTTTATGCTCTTGCGCACCGGAAGACACTATTGCTATGGTATCTTCAACAGCATAATCACCATCGTCGGCAATCCACTTCAGCTCTCCAGAAACTCCTGGAGGTATCATTATCTTATGCACTACTAGAGGAGTCTCAGTAACATACCCTATGATATCCCCTGGATAAACCTTGTCTCCCACACTTAAGCTCCTCTCCCTCATAAAGTGCCATTTCTTACTTCTATCAAGAGCTGGAAGCTTTGCACCCCTCCTAATAAATATGTCGCCAAAGAGCTTTGCTATCTCCTTTTCAGGTCTCTGCAAGCCATCGTATATAGAGCCTATGAGCCCTGGCCCTAGCTCTGCAGACAATGGTCTCCCCGTGGCTTCAACTCTTTCACCTACAGTAAGTCCCGAAGTCTCTTCATAAACCTGAATGTATACCCTATCACCTCTAACACCAATTACCTCTCCTATGAGCCCCTCTTTACCAACGTAAACAACTTCATACATAACTGGATTT
>JAJHQM010000056.1 GCA_020833345.1 Ignisphaera sp. | reverse complement strand
TTCTACGCAGAGACACTACCAGTTATAGAGAGGCTTGTTGAGAACAACACCTTTGCAATAGTGTTGAAAAACTTCATTGTGCATGAAGAGGTTTTGCCTATGCACAGAAACATTACTGCAATGTACTTAGTGACTAGAAATGCTACTGCAGTACTCGAGGTTATGAAGTCTATTTACAGGCTTATGAACCTCGGGATCCCTCCCCCAGCAGATTACGTTGCAAGTTTGGTGAGGAATGTGACAGGTTATAGCTTTTTCAATGTTACTAGAGAGGTTATTGATAAGGTGATTGAGGAGGATTTTGAAGAGGGGCTTAGCTATAGAGTCACAGGCACCCCAGGGCTTCTCATATGGAGTAGAGAGCGGAATAAGGGTGTGGTTATAGTTGGGCATATTAGTGCGGAAAACCTTTTAAACATTGCAAGGAGGTATCTAAGCTAATCACTTTTTATGTTAGGTCTCCACAGCTACAGGTAAGCTCATGTATAACTCTGTGTAGCTCTTCTAAACCAAGCATGTTTTTTGCTGATACCCTTGGAACCCTGGTTGCCTTTGCGTAAAGCCATATCGTGTTCACAATATTTGCAAGCATTTCCCCATAGGTGCCTTTGTTTCTGAGCTTCTCTACAACCCCCTCAACATCGCTAACAACATCTCCTACTAGGCTTAGGTCTTCAGCAACATCAATTTTGTTTATAACTGGCACAACGTCTACTCCTAAGCGTGCTTGAAGAGCTACACACATTATTGCTACAAATGCGTAATCCTCATAACGCTTAACAACCTCACCATCTAGTACAAAAACAGCTACAAACTCTCTACCATACTTGCCAAGACTCTGGCTAAGCTTAAGCGCAACATCTCTAAATATGAATACCTCCATCTGCCCGGGGGTGTCAATAAGTATAAAGTCAGCGTCAGCGTTGTCAATAGCCTTTGTCACAATATCAACATTTTCACTCAGCATCTCCATGGACTTAACAAGAGCACCATTTGGACCCAGCCCAAGCTCTTTGGCAATTCTATGAGCGTCTATGTACATTCTTATGTCGAAGTCTGGCTGATACGGTATGTACTCAGCAGCTGTATCTAGGTTAACCTTGTAAACTCTTAATCCAAACTCTTCTGAAAGCCACTTAGAGTATGCATAGACTAGTGTTGATTTTCCAGAGCCTGCAGGGCCCAAGAACATGACAATGGCCTTGCCCATCTCACCCCACAGCTGTACAGCTTTTGCTAAGAAGCTGTTTAAGCGTTTGCTACATAAATAGCGAAGGGCTTACGTTGGGTACCCGAGGAGAAGGGTTATTGCTACGGCTAGTGCTGAGGAAAGAATGAAGAGAGTGTACAGCACTACCACAAGCTCTTTCTCACTTAAGCTAGAGCCTGAAAATCTTGTGATAAGCCTTACCAGGGTTATGGGTGCTGAAGAATCTCTTGATGCATGTATGCAGCCCACTTCATCAACATATGTAGGCCTCTTAACGCTTTCCTTTTGCAAAAACCCCCTTACTGAGGATATGTAGTAAAAGCCGTTTATGTACATAGGGGCTGAGGCTAGGACATAGTAAAACTCTAACCTATTTAAAACAAGCATAAGGGGTACTGTTACCCCCATTACAAAAGCACCTGAATTGCCATTGAATATCCTTGCTGGGTAGAGATTGAATGGTGTGTAGAGAAGAAAGGCTATGATGAAGACTAGGAGCAGCACTTCTGAACCCTTAAGGACTTCACTTGTCAAAATCTTGAGTACTAGTGCAAAGATGTGAAGAGAGAGTGTAAATACTGGAAGAACACCGTTGTGTGTATCAATCATATTTGCACCATTTTGATACACTGTGAATGCTACTAGGAGGAGTAGTGGGTATAGCCTGGAGATTCTCACAAAACCTGCAAAGGGTATCCAAGGCCTAGGGGTGTAGAGGTGCATTAGGAGAATTGGGAGAGCTGGGAGAAATCCTAGTAGTATCTTCCACCTGGACTTCAGGTCGAGAATATCATCTGCAAGCCCTATGCAGAAGGAGATTCCTAGTGAAAGCAGTACAGCTATACCAACACTACTCTCTATACCACCAGATAAGAGTAGTGCTAGAGTGCCTCCCACAAGCCCTGAGAATACAGCAAAGCCCCCATTGCAGGGAATTCTAGGCTTACCAACTTTGTGCACATCTACACACAAAACATTGAACCTTCGCTCTAAGTGTATAGAGAGCAGAGTTGCTGCAATAGTTATAGCAGCTGTTATAACTATTAACAGCACTCTTCACAGCCTCTTCAACTCTGTAAAGCATGAGTCACACAAAAAAGTGCTTTGCATTGCCTAGGGCTGTGGGTAGAGTAAAATCCTTTGTGTAGATGTGGTAACTCTTCCTCGCTTAAGCTCGTAAAGCGTGACAGCAATATCTCCTGTACTACTAATCGCAAGCTCTGCAAAGGAGGGTGTAAATGATCCTCCGCCGCCACCCCAAACACCTGTCACAGAGCCTGGATTTATATGAAGAACTCCTGAGTAAGTAGTTATGAAGGGGGCGTGGGTGTGCCCAGATATGAGAATCGATACATTCATACTCTTTGCAAGCATGGTCAAAGCCTGTACATTGCCCCTGGGCCTCACCTGGTCTCCATGAACAACACCAATTCTAAAGCCAAGCACCTCGAAAACCTCTTGCTCTGGCAAGTCGAGGTAGTCCATGTTGCCCTGCACAACGTAAACCTTCTTACCCAAGCTCTTAACAAAGTCAAGAACCTCTGGGTCTACCAAGTCCCCAGCATGAACAGCAACATCATAAGCCTTGCTTCTAAAAATTTCTAGAAACTCCTCTGGAAACCACTCAGCCCTCTCCCTAATATGGCTATCTGATAACACTAGCGCAAGCCTTTTCTCAGCCATTGGGGAGCACACTACACAAGCTATTTACATGTTTTAAGCCATAAAAGCTTTACACAATACCTAAGCAGCAAAGCTGCAACGCTTTGGCAATACACTGCCACTACACTATCCCTACTTTATCCCTAAACTCTCTATATATTCTCTAACACCAGAGGTTATCATTTCTATAGCGAAGGACGCTATTATTATTGACATGAACCTGCCAAGCCCGTGAATAAATGTTTCCCCGGCAAGCCTGGCAAACCCTCTAGCTGTTCTAAGGACTAGGTATGTAAAGGCAAAAGCAATGTACGCAGCTATTAATGTGTTGAGTATTCCATAGAGCCTAGCTGAAGTTATTAGAAGTGTCATTGTCCCAGGCCCAACAATTAGAGGTGTTGCTATTGGAACTATTATATATGTGCCAACCTCTATCTTAGCAGGCTTGTGACCCGTTATCAAAGTGTCTATGGCTGTAGCCATTAGTATTGCTCCTGCAGCCATTTTAAATGAAGACATGCTAATGCCAAAGAGCATGAGTATGTAGCCACCTGCAGCCGTGAAGATGTTGAGTAGAATAAATATGGCGAGAGCAGCTCTATTCACACACCTCTTAATCTCAGCTTCTGAAAGAGATGAAATTACATCGAGAAGTGTTGGTATAGCTGCTAGGGGATCCATTATAGCAAATATTTGCACAGCTAGCAACAATATTGTACTAGGCTCTATTGCATACATGGTGATACTCCAATGAGTAGCTCTAAGCCTTAAACTTAGCCTTTTTGTTAGCGTAGGTGTGTTAAGGCATGTACTAGTTAAAAACTTATTGCAAAAACTTGTTAACATCTTTAACAAGTCTTATAAGCTGAGAAGGTTAGGTTATGGCCATGTCTGTGAGGTAGCAGGGTGTTCGCAGGCTTTGTAAAAGGGGGCTGGGTTTATGGTTAGGAAGAAGCATGCTCCTCTATTTATCTTAGCTTCACTAAGTATAGGCATTGCCTCTATCTTGGTGAGGGTTTCTGGAGCTTCCTCTGTTGCTTGTGCTTTTTGGAGGCTTTTCATAGCCTCGCTAATGTTGATGATGGTGAGTAGTGTTGGGTGTAGGCGTGTACTGCATCAGAAGGCTTTGGTGTACCCTTTGATAGCGGGTTTTGCTCTTTCATTGCATTTTGTGCTCTGGATGGACTCTCTCTTCAGGGTTTCTGTAGCTGTGAGTACAACTGTTGTAGTACTTTACCCTGCGCACTTGATGTTGGTAGAGGTGCTTAGGGGAGAGAAGGTTGGTTACAGTGCTGTAGCAGGGCTACTAATAGCTTTTGCAGCTGTAGTCCTTTTGTTCAGCAAATCCCTAGCTGTAAAATCCATGGCAGAGGTTTTGGGTATTGTGGAAGCCTTTATAGCTTCTCTTGCAGCAGCACTATACTTCTTCATTGGAAGGGCCTCTAGAAGAAGCATGGCTACAGCTGAATACGCTACAACAACATACTTTACAGCATCTCTTATAACACTTGCTTACAGCCTAGCTATAGGAGATAATGTGTTCAGCTACCTCCCAGCATCATGGCCTTGGCTTTTAGCACTAGCAGTAGTACCTATGCTTGGTGGGCACACAGTTATGAACTACCTATTGAGGTTTTACAAAAGCTCCACTGTAACGTCAATAGCACTAGCAGAGCCTGTAGTGGCAAGCATTCTCGCATCCATCATTCTAAACGAGAGAACTGGGCTTTTAGAGGTCGTGGCGCTGGCCATGGCTATTACGGGCGTGGCTCTGGTGCTTAAGGAATCCAAAGACTAGCGCTATATAAGAAGCTCTGCTAAAGCAAAATACCTCAGCACAAGAGCTATACACAAAGAGTTTGTGGTGACAACACCTCATGATCATTGTCTGTGTTGGTAGTCTAAACCCAACCAAGCTAGAGGGTGTGAAGAGGGCTTTCAAAGCCTTCTTTCCCACTACAGAGGTCAGGGGCTGTAGGGTAGAAACAGGTCTACCACCACAACCAATAGGACTCGAATTAGTGATGCTCGGTGCCAGGGTTAGAGGGGAAAAGGCTCTGCAGTGCTACAGTGAATGTGAGTTTGGTGTTGGTGTAGAGGCGGGGTTTGTAAAAATTGGTGAGGATTACTACGATGTACAGGTAGCTTATGTTGTGAATAGAGAGGGTCTGTATTCATACGGATTCTCACCAGCTTTTCTCATACCAAGAAAATTTGCTGAACAAATACTCTCTGGCATGTATAGAGAACTTGAAGAAGCTGTGGATCACTACTACGGAACTGTTAAAATAGGTGAGAAAGGAGGCTTCATAAAGCTTCTCACAAAAGGCACTATAACAAGAGAAGACCTTGTATACACAGCTGTTGCCATGGCTCTAGTGCCCTTCATTAACAAAGAACTCTATCACTACTAAACCCTACTCATTAACCCTATTTTCAATCAAATATGCTATGAATTCTAAGCTTATGGATTTGGGGATTTAAGCTCAGTAAGGGTCGCTAACCCTAACTTCCTCAACACTAGTTACACACTTTCCAACTATCTCTATAAACATTTTTAAAGAAAAATCTGAGAAAATCTTAAGCGGTACACGAGTTAGAAACTTCCAAAAGGAGGTAGAAAGATTTGTGAGATGTTGCAGGGTGTAAAGTGTGGTTTTAAATTATTTACGCAAGTTGCTGAACATGTTCAAGGCTGCTAGGAGTGGTATAGCGCAGGATCCAAGCCCTAGTCAGCCTAATAACCAAGGTGATACTACTAGAACCAGCAGTACTAACTCTTCTGGCGAACGCATGCACTATGGCCCATTTCCATACGTTTCAAGCCTCTTTAACATTGTTAAGGGGGTTTCTCTTGAAGGCAGAATAATCATTGAGTCAGATTACTGGAGTCAAAAAGAATTTGGATCTCCATGTGTTAGAGTAGAGTACATGCTTCCATCAGACCTCAAGCACGTTTATGACGTTAGCATTATCCGCAAGTATACATTAAATGAGTATGCAAAGGCGTTCAAAGCGCTCTGGGTTATTCTCAGAGAGGGTCTGGCTGAAGATCAGCTACTAGACTTACTAGCATCAATCTTAAAGGACTTAAAGACAGGTACTCTTGAGGAACTCACTAAGAGAATTGAATCACTATTGCCTAAAGCAAAGCAGAGTCATAGTCAAGAACAATCGGCAAAGAAAGAGC
>JAJHQM010000055.1 GCA_020833345.1 Ignisphaera sp. | reverse complement strand
GTTAAATTCTGTTTTAATGTGGTATGCATAGCTATTGATGTGCATTGAGGTGTTTTATAACGGACTCTCTACATGCCTTTGTCATTGCCTTGATTTTGGTTGTTATTGGTGTGGCAATAAGGCTTTCGCCGCATGTAATTGTCCTAATCTCCCTCACATTATTCTCTATTTTGGTTTTTGGCACTGGTTTTCCCATGGTGTGGCTTGGGGCGTTTAATGAGAATATGCTTACTGTTGTTCTTGCCCTTGCCTCTTCTATGTATTTAGCAGAGCTCTTTAAGAGTTGCAAGGCTTCTGATGCTTCCATAAGGGCTCTCGAGTCTTTAAGTCCAAGGCTTGCCTCTACAGCTATACCAGCTCTAGTGGGGCTTTTGCCTATGCCTGGAGGGGCGTATGTATCAGCAACACTTGTGGATAGTATTTATAGTAAGGGTATGTTGAGAGCAGAGGCTAAGACATTCATTAACTTTTGGTTTAGGCACATCTGGTTAACTGTGTGGCCTTTATACCAATGTGTTTTAATAGCTTCTTACACCCTTGGCTGGAGCGTAAATGCTATAATTGTAAAGAACTGGCCTATTTTCGTAGCATCTATACTATCAGGAGTACTAGTTTCATGGAGGCTTCTCCCGAAGTATACATGCAGTACTCAAAAGAGAAGGGTTTCTGACCTTGTTCACCTATGGCCTTTTGCATCTATAGCTTTTCTCAATATTGTTTTAAAGCTCAACGTAGCGCTTTCTGCAATAATAACAATACTCCTTTTTACAGTTCTCTACAGGCCTCGCCTTGCTACACATGTAAGGGCTTTGAAGTACAGCTTGAACCCATCTATACTAATACTCATAGTGTCCTCCCTCATCTACAGTCACGCACTTTCAGAAAGTGGAGTAGCAGAGAGAATACACTCTGTACTTGGCTTACCTGAACTCACATGCTATTTACTGCCAGCTATAATAGTAGTTGCAGTAGGTCTTGAATTCACATTTAGTGCAATAGCCTTGCCCGTGCTGAAGAGCTTCATCAATGACTTCACACTATTCCTAGTGTTCCTAGGGGGTTTCACAGGATGCATGCTAAGCCCTCTACACGCATGCCTAGTGCTCTCATCACAGTACTTTAAAGCAGAGTTAAGAAGGGTTTACAAGTACACTGTCCCAGCAACACTACTTGCAATAGCTATTTCCTTAGCAGTGGCATACCCCATGTACATACACAGACATTAAAACACATATTGCCTCGTACGCAACGCTAATCCTTTCTTGGTGAGCAAAACGAGCTTCGCTAAGAACTTTGTGACACGGGTTTCTGTAGAGGAGTTCGCTAAGCTTATAGATCATACAGTGCTTAGAGTGGATGCTGGTAGAAAGTCCCTTGAAAAAGCTGTTGAAGAGTTCTTTAGGCATGGGTTTAGATGCCTTGTTGTATCCCCATATCATCTACAGGTGCTAAATAGAGAGGGTTTTATCAAGAGGGAAGCATGCGTAGCTTCAGTAGTGGGGTTTCCCAATGGTTACACCGTTACCGAGGCTAAGGCTGTAGAAGCTAGGAGGCTGTTTGAGCTTGGGGCTAGGGAAGTTGATATGGTTTCCAACATACAGGCCCTAAAGGCTAGGGATATTCAAGTTTTTGAAGGTGATATAGCTGCTGTTGTTGAAGTTGCTAAAGAGTTTGGCGGGGTGGTTAAGGTGATTATAGAAACAGGGCTTTTAAATGATGAAGAAAAGGTTCTAGCTGTAGAAGCTGTTGCCAAGACTAAAGCACATTTTGTAAAAACCTCAACAGGCTTTCACCAAGGCGTTTCAGGAGCAACAGTACATGATGTAGCTCTTCTTAAGAAGGTTGCCAGGGGAAGGGTTAGGGTTAAGGCAGCTGGTGGAATAAGGCACGCACTTGATGCAATAGCATTATTAGAAGCTGGCGCAGATATCATTGGTACAAGCTCTGCTACTCAAATACTTGAGGAGTACAAGATCTTGAGAAAAGAGTTAGTAAACATATGAATACACTTCAATGTTTCTCACATTGAGTAAACATTAGCTTAATTAATATGCCGCACAGCTTTTAAAGCACTGCCTATATAGCTGTTGGTATAGAAATCAAAAGATTTATATACAGTTCTAGTGCTATACTATAGCCTCAATGAGGATGTTTACGCAGTGCAAATAACTACTGGGTCGCTTTATGCAAATTCGAAAGCTACTGGATTTGAGTAAGGCTTTGTGTAAAGAGCTTAAGGTTATGTGTTACAATAACTTAAGTAGAGATGAACTTGAAGTAATGTTATGGTTTACAGGTACTTGGATAGAGAGCTTTTACTATATAGATCCTAAAAGCTGTGTAAAAGATCAAGAGTGTGTTAAGAAAGTCTTGGAGATGCATGGAGAGGTTTTTAAGCTAGCACTAAAAAACGAATACAATATACTTATAGATGAAGAGCTCTTCAAAGAAGCTGTAAAGAAGCTCCTGCAAATATCTGATGAAGTTATATAGACATCTATATGCTACACTAATTGCAAGTGTTAATATCAAGCAGTTAGATTAAAATAGATTAAGTTGTTATAAAACTTGTGCGTACTTTAAGTAGTCAGTATTTAGGTAAATGCCATTCTATTAAATTACACTTCTACAAGTCCTAGCACTCCTCCAACAAGTCCAAGGACAAAACCAATTATAAACCCGCCACCGAAAAACATGCTCAACACACTCACAACTATTGCAATAATGGAGCCCGCAAGAGCTTTTCCTTTTTCACTGCTATGCACTAGAGCTGCACCAATAAGCATTAGCACTCCTAGCACTATTGAAACCACTCCTACAAGTGTTATCACCGCTGTGGCTATACGCAATAGCGCAATGTGGTAAAGTCCTGGCAAAGCTGTTATCATTCTCACTACAAGTAGGAAAAGCCCTTGTGCAAGTAATAGAACGCCACTAGCTAATATGAATGCAAATGAGAGTATGTACCTTTGCACTTCTCATCACTAATGAAAATCTGGCACTACGTACCCTATAAAAGCTTGTCTATAGAACTCCTATACGCTTTTCTTTGACTAGCTCATGTTTGAGTTATTACGCCTACACCTCCTCTCTTAGCAGCTATAAATAGTGCTTTTCTCCACAATTCATCAATGTTTCTCGCACCTACGTAGCCAAAGCCTGCCTTAACTGCCTCAATAATCTTGCTCATGAACGTGTAAATAGAGCCTTTGTACTCTACAAGCCCTTCAACACCCTCTGCAACTTTCTTTGAAATCCTTGCATAGCGATCTACAGCAAATCTCTTTACCATTGCACCTTCGCTAGCCATGCCTCTATAGGGTTTGTAAAGCTTATTTCCAATAGCTATTAGCGGTGCTGAAGCCTCGTCAGTACCGGCAAGCATGTGACCAACCATAGCCACAGAGGCTCCTGCTGCCAGCACTTTGACAATATCTCCAGGAGTTCTAATTCCGCCATCCCCTATAACAGGAGCCTTCAGGTTGAGGCTTTCAGCAGCATCCCTAACTTCAGCTACTGCATAAAGCGTTGGTATGTAGACACCTGCTACTTCTGGTGTTGTGCATATAGAGCCTCCGCCAAGCCCAACTCTAAACCCATCAACTTTATCCAACTGGGAGGCAATGTCCTCAACAGCTCTTCTAGAGGCTATGTTACCAACAATAAAATCGCTTGAAAGCTCCTTTACAAGGTGCCTAGAAACCCTCAAAACCTCAGCATTGTGAAAATGCGCAACATCTGCCACCAAGGCATCTGCATACCTGTCGAGCGCCAAAGCCCTAGCCCTATCAAAAGGCGATATAGCTGCTGCTATAACAAGCCTTCCACTTTCATCGACTGCAGGCAATGTCTCCTCCATAACATCCCTATAAACTAGTGTTGATATATAAACTCCATCGAAATTCGCAAGAGCAACGGCATCCAAACGACCTTCTAACAAGAGCTTCTTAGCCTCGCCAAGCCTTGCAATGGAAAAAACCTCACCAGGCTTTGGCTCAGGATGCTCAAGCCCACTTCTACACACTGCCTTTACTTCACTGTAGTGAACATAGCCCTTAACCCTGCCCCCACTTACTACAGGCATGCTTCTCACTCCAGCATCCCGCATAACCTCTAGCACCCTTCCACAGGGCGTATCGGGCTCTACATAAAGCACCCTAGTCCTTATAGGAGGGTGCTCCTTAACCTTCTTAACTATTTCAACCTGCTTCTCAATCTCCATATTTCTATGCACTACACCTATGCCTCCAAGCAAAGCCATTGCAACAGCCATTTCAAACTCAGTTACAGTGTCCATGGGGGATGAGGCAAGTGGTATGAGGAGTTTTACTCTTGTGCTAAATCTTGTTGAAAGATCCACTGCCTGAGGATCTACCTCCGCTAGTCCTGGAGCTAGATAAACATCGTCAACAGATAAAGCAAGCTCAGCTTTCTTAAGCTTCTCGATAAACACCACCTCCTCACCTCAAAGCCACAACAGGATTTACAACACGTTGGCTAAGCACATCAACAACGCCCTTGGGAGTGATTCTAACCTCAGGAATTACCGGAAGGGTTAAGAGAGATATGTACATGACCTGCTTTAGCGGATCTGAAGCCCCTTGCTTCTCAAAGAACTTCTCAACACACTTTAGCTCAGTATACACTTGCTCCACACTCTTCACACTCATTAGCCCTGCTTCTCTAAGCTCAACAATGCACACTACCTTGCCCTGCTCAACAACTACAATGCCTCCGCCAATTCTCTCAAGCTCCTTAATTGCCTTGAGCATGTCCCTAGCACTCCCCCCAACAACAATAACATTGTGAGTATCGTGAGCAATGGTCTGGGCTACAGCTCCATCATGTATACTAAGGTTTGAGGCAAAGCCCTTGCCTATATACATGCCCTGGTACCTGTCGACAACAGCTACATGAAGTACGCTATTGCAAGCTCTCACCACTCCATCTAGTATAGGCAGTGTAGCAACCTTCTTTGCTGTACGAGGAGTATTAGGAATAATCTCTGCCACAATAACATCAGCTTCTCTAAACCCACTACCGGTACGTATTAGCAAGTCTTGTTCATTTACAATTCTCGGAATTATAAAGGGGCTTTGCAATGGCTCTTCATCAGCAGGCTCCACAATATGATTTATAAGTTCACCTTTGTGATACACAACATTTCCCTCAACTATAACTGTGCTCACATCCATGCCTTCTAAGCTCTTAAGCAACACAATGTCTGCAAGCCTTCCCGGAGCAACAATACCTATGAGCCTGTCAAGCCCAATGTATGTAGCGGGGTTTATTGTAATGAGCCTTAGCGTTTCTATAGGGTCTAGCCCAAGCTCTATGAGCTTCTTAACAGCGTAGTCCAAATACCCCTTCTCAACTAGGTCAACAGCTGAAATGTCGTCTGTGACCAGCATTACTCTATGCAACGCCCTCAAGCTCTTAGCAATTGAAGGTAGAAGAGCTTCAGCATCTCTCCACGCAGTTCCAAATCTCAGCATAACCCACATACCCCTCCTCAGCTTCTCCACAACCTCAGCAATGCTTACTGACTCGTGACATGAGGAGATGGGTGTAACTGCATAAGCATTGAGCGCTAGAGGGTCTGCTGAGGGTATGTGGCCATAGATTATAGCACTCCTTTCATATGCGCAGCTGATCTTGCTTAGCGCTTCTGGAGATCCTCGTATAACCGCTGGAAAGTCCATGAACTCCCCAAGGCTGTAAAACAGCTCTGTTGAAAAGAGCTTCACAATAGCTTCACTACTCACTGTAGATCCAGGGCTATCCACATCAGGACTTGTTGGAGGTACGCAAGGAGGTAGCTGAACAAGCACCTTTAGTAATTGCTTAGAGGCTCTACTTGCAAAGCTATATAAGTGCTTAGCTCCACCGACATTAGCCACTTCATGAGGATCAGCAACTACTGTTGTCACACCATGCCTTATAGCCACGTTAGCAAAGTTCTCGATGTTAAGCATGCTCGACTCTATGTGTACATGAGCATCTATGAAACCTGGTGTTAAAAACATGTTGCTAGAATCTATGACTAGAGTCTGTGGACCTACATACACTGAATCCTTCTTTGAATTCACAATTCCAACAATAAACCCCTTGTAAATAGCCACAGAGACTCCCTCAACAATTTCGCCAAGCACCACATCAACAAAGTTAGCATTACGAATGACAAGCTCAGCCTTAGCATCACC
>JAJHQM010000054.1 GCA_020833345.1 Ignisphaera sp. | reverse complement strand
GCTCTTTTCCTAAGTTTATTAGTGGAGGTTCTTCTCTTCTACACCTCTCAATAGCGTAGGGGCATCTGGTATGAAATCTGCAGCCGGGTGGAGGGTTTAAGGCGCTTGGAGTTTCTCCAATTGGTGTGCTGTTAAAACTCTTTTCTTTGAAAAGTAGGGCAGATGACATAAGTAATTTGGTGTATGGGTGTAGGGGTTCAGAAAGAATGGTATCTGCAAAGCCTTTTTCTACAAGTTTTCCTAAGTACATGACTCCAATTTCATCTGCCACATATCTAGCAACAGAAATATCGTGTGTTACAAGTATGTAGGAGAGGTTTAGCTGTTCTTTAAGCTCCAGGAGAAGGTTTAGTATTTGAGCTTGCGTTGAGATGTCGAGAGCTGATGTGGGTTCGTCAAGTAGCAATAAATCAGGTTTTACACTAATGGCTCTTGCTATTGCAACGCGCTGTGCTTGACCACCACTAAGATTTGCTGGGCTTTGGCTAAGGACGCTCTCTGTTAATCCAACTAGCTTAGTTAGCTCTAGCACTTTGCCAGTAAGCTCTTCTCGAGATAGCTTTGAGTATAGCTTTAGCGGCTCAGCAATAATGTCAAACACCTTCATTCTAGGATTTAGCGATGCCTGGGGGTTTTGAAACACTGCTTGCACTCTCTGCCTATACCACTTGAGCTCCTGCTCCCTCTTGCTAGTCACATCAACTCCATCAAATATTATCTTACCTGAGTACACATCTACAAGTCTTAGAATAGCTCTTAACACAGTTGATTTGCCGCATCCAGATTCTCCAACAAGAGCATATATCTGCCCCTTACTAACCGCAAAACTCACTTCATCAACAGCCTTCACATAACCCACAACCCTTCCGAACAATCCGCGACGCAATGGGAAGTATACCTTCAGGTTTCTAACCTCGAGAAGGGGTTTCACAAACCCTCACCTCGCGTAGATATTACAATACACTCTGCGATTCCCTATCTCTATATACTCAACATCATTAAAACACCTGTTACTTGTATGAGGACACCTAGTTGCAAAGGGGCATCCCAGTACTTCAAGTCTTGGATCCAGGGGGTCTCCAGGTATGTGAACAACTCTAGCTTTTTTATGAGACTCCCTTGGAATTGCCTTTAGCAAGCTCTTTGTGTATGGGTGTAGAGGGGTGTTAACAAGGTCCACCGTACTCCCTTCTTCAACAACAACACCTGCATACATAACTACTGTTTTTTCGCAAATTCTCTGTGCAACACCTAGGTGATGTGTTATCATTACTAGGCTCGCACCATCGCTTCTCACAATATCCTCTAGCAAGCTTAGGATCTGTGCTTGGATTGTGACGTCAAGCATTGATGTAGGCTCGTCAGCCACTATCACCCTGGGCTTGGTTAGAATAGCTGCGGCTATAGCGGCTCTCTGTAGCATTCCTCCTGAGAGTTCATGTGGATAGCTCTTTAATACTCTATCAACATCAGGCATGCGAACTTTTTTCAAAACCTCAGATATAATCTTCTTAGCCTCTCTTTTTGTTACACCAAGTTTACTTATGGCAATATCCTCTAAAACCTCTCCTATGGTGTGCAAAGGGCTGAAGGTTGCTAGAGGGTCTTGAAATACCATGGTTATCTCCCTGCCCCTAATCCTTTCAACAGTATTTCTATTCGCCTTTAGGAGGTCTATGCCATTATAAATAATGCTACCGCTTTTCACAATAGCATTAAGTGGAAGTGCCAGTGCTATAGCTGCCCCCAGCGTAGACTTGCCACTACCACTCTCTCCAACAATACAAAGGGTTTCGCCATTGCAAAGCTCTAGCTCAGCTCTTCTAACAGCATGTATAATGCCGTTTAGCGTGTAGTAGTCTATAGCTAAGTTATGCACACTTAGCAATATGCTCATTACAGCCCACCCCCAATGTTCCTCAGCCTTGGATTTAGATACTCCTTTACAGCATCGCCAAATAGGTTAAAGCCTATAGCTGTTATTAGTAGTGCAAGTCCTGGGAAAAACGATATCCAGTAAGCCTTGCTTATGTAAACCCAACCCTCACTTATTAGCCTACCCCACTCGGGTATGGGGGGAGGAACTCCAACACCTAGAAAACTGAGAGCAGCTGCTTCCAGTATGGCAGAGCCCATGTCCAGCATCGCCTGAGTCAGTACTGGAATGAGAGAATTTGGAAGGACATGCCTAAACATTATCGCTACCCTGCCCAGCCCAATAGCCTTAGCAGCTTCTACATAAGGCGCTACCTTAACAGAGTTCACAGTAACGTACATTAACCTGGCATACCAAGGCCACCAAGAGACTGCCAAGGCTATTATCGTTGTTAGTACCCCGCGCCCCAGAATAGCTGCTAGTGCTACTGCTAGTAGCAGTGGAGGATAGGCTAAAAACATGTCTGCTAATCTCATTAAGGTTGTGCCAATAGCACCACCTAAGTAGCCCGCTACAAGTCCTATAACAACACCTATCACAAGAGAAAGTCCAACAACACCTACCGCTATTATGAGGGAGTACCTAGAGCCAAGAATTACCTTATTCAGCATATCCCTTCCGTATGCGTCAGTTCCGAAAGGATGGTCAAGAGATGGTGGCTGAAATGCTTTTCTCAAATCGTATGCAGTGCCCCACGCTTCTTCAGGTCTTGTAAGTATGTATGGAGCTGTACAACCTATAACTACAAACATTATTACTATTATGAAACCCGCCATGTGTAGAGATCTTCTAGTTAAGAACTTGAAGAAATCATGTAAAGGCAAGGTCACTAGAATCTCACCCTGGGGTCTATCCATGCATGTATAATATCTACCACAAGATTCGCTACAGAGTATATTATTGCTACAAATACTATTCCTCCCAGTATTGCCGGGTAATCAAAGCTCAGCAGGGCCATTCCAATGTAATACCCTATACCCGGGTATACAAATACTAACTCAACCATTAAAGCCCCTGTAATGGTATATCCGAAGCTCAATCCAAGAGAAGCTATTACAGGTGCAATAACGTTTTTTAGAACATATCTGTAAAGCACAAGCTTCTTGGGCAATCCCCACACTTCAAGAGCCTTGACGTAGAGCTCTTGTAAAGCCTCTACAGCAAGGGACCTTGTCATTCTGATTGTCAGCCCGAGGGGGTACATCATTAATGTTATCACAGGCAAAACCATGCGCTTAAGCACATCTAAAAACACTGGCATGTTTAGCTGAAGTAAGGCGTCAAGTAGGTAAAAGTTAGTAATGGGTTTAAATCCAGTTTTTATAGCAAGTGAAAGGTCGACTCTCATACCAGCTGGTAGCACTTGAAGCCATATACCGAATACTGTTTGGAGTATTAGGGCTAGCCAAAACACGGGAGTGGAGGCCATGACAGTACTGATAAGTGATATGGCTTTGTCAACAAATTTGTTGTAATTGACAGCTGCTACAAGCCCTAGAAAGACTCCTATGACAAATGCGAGTAGGAAGGCTGTAATTGTTAGTTCTAGTGTTGCAGGCAAACAGCTAATTATGTCTAAGAGAACTGGCTGTCTTGTTCTCCACGAAACGCCCCAGTTCCCTCTGAGAAAGTCTGCTAAGTAGTAGTAAAGCTGAATGTATATAGGCTTATCTAGGTGTAGATCTTGCCTAGCCCTCTCTATCTGCTCGGCTTTTGCATGGGGGCCTGCCCAAAGGAGTTCTGGTCTTGCTGGTATAACTCTTGTAATTATAAAGGCAATTACAAGAACGCCGAAAACAACAAGAAAAAGCATTACTATTCTTTTAACGAGGTAGTCTCTCGATATAGGCAAATCGCTTACTACCCTTTGACATCTAGTACCTGTGCAAATATTACTGTTGGATATGCTGGGTTTACTGCATTCTCCAGATTACCTATTTTGCTCTGCGCAACTCTGTACTCCACCATATCCCACAGGCCAACCCCGGGAACATCCCTGTACAGTATTTCTTGCACACGCCTATAGAGCTCTAGTGCCTTCCTCGAGTCTATGCCCTCATATCTATAAGCTTCTTTTACAAGTTGATCAAATTCGCTATTCTCATAGTAGCACAAATTAAATGTCTTACTCTCGCTGTGGAACATGTTATAAAGGTATGTTACAGGAGATAGCACATCTGGCCACCAGTAGAATATGAAGAGGTCTTGCGCAGCATTAGGGTCTTCCCAACCTTTTTGTGCTAAAGCCCACTGCTCCTCCCAGCTCATGGGCCTTATCTCCACTTTTATTCCTATTTGTGCAAGTGAGCTGCTGATGAGCTCTGCTGTTCTCTGCTCATAGATGTCGCCAGCTGTATAAACTAGAAGCAGTGTTCTATCAATACCGTGTGGGTACCCGGCCTTAGCCAAGAGCTCTTTTGCAAGTGTTAAGTTGTATTCATACCTAAGGTCGTCAAAGTGCCCCCACATACCATATGGCACAACACCGCTAGCCACTCTTGCAAAGCCCATTCTGGCTGCTTGCACTATATCGTCATATGGTATGGCATGGGCTATGGCCTTGCGTACTAATGTGTTGTTAAGCGGAGGCTTCTTTGTATTGAAGAGCAGAATCAGATTTTGAAAACTGGGTTTGACAACTACAACATAGTTAGGATCTCTTTTAAACTCTTCAACAACTTCTGGCGGTACGTACTGAGCTATGTCTATTTGCCCTGCTCGTAACATTCTTTCCTGTGTAACAGCATCCTTAATAATCTTTATTACAAAGACTTCAGGCGCGTTTGGACTTGCCAGTGAGTAGCCGGCCTCCTTCCAACCCCACCACGCTTCAAATTTCTCGAGAACAACCTCGTTTTCAGGATCCCACTTCACTAGTTTATAGGGTCCAGAGCCAGCGTCATTACCTTTGTTAAACCATTCTGCAACTTTTGGGTCTGTAAGGTTCTGAGCTCCTGCGTGCTTTACCACCATTGGGCTGAATATGTAGACTCCATAGGGGCTTGCTAAGATTTTATCTAGTGGTGCTGGGTACTTCAGATAAAACCTAACAGTGTATTCGTCTACAACTTCAATTTTATCAACAGGTTCGAGAATGTATGCTGCGCCCTGACCTAAGGTAATAGTTCTCTCGAGAGAAGCTTTCACAGTGTCTGCATTCACAGGTGTTCCATCGTGAAACACAGCACCTTTCCTAAGGTAAAATGTCCAGACAAGCCTATCTGAGCTAACAGTGTAATTGTATGCAAGTCCAGGTATAAACCTATTATTGATGGGGTCGTACCACAGCAGAGTTTCGTATACTAGGGGTAGCCACATTATTGAGTTGGAGAACTCTGTACTAGGGTCAGCAGTAGTCATTTCGGAGAGTGAGGCATATACAACTACTTTCTTCTTTGGTGGAGCAGGTGATGTAGGTAAAGGTGAGGGCGTGGGTGTAGGTGAAGTAGGTGGTGCTCCAGCTCTGTAGATGTATGCAACACTGCCTATAATTATTGCTGCAATGAGTATACCAATTAGAATAGCAACCCTCTTTGAAACCATGGTACGCACCACAACGGGAACATTCATGTCTCCATACAGGCTTTATATACCTAACTTTACAAAGTTAAAGCAGCTCATTGTCCAATAGTTTTCCTATTTTAGTCATGATCATATAGGCTATGCTTTAAAAAGGACGCACCACGTAAACTTCAAATGCGCAGTGTTGTACTATGGGGTTTCGCCTCACGTCAGAAGCTGATGTAAAGAAGCTTGTTCTGGGTGCTACAATTCTAGGCACAGGTGGTGGGGGAGACCCTGAGGAAGGATTCAAGGTTCTCTCACGTGCCATTAGCGTTGCTAACAGAGCTATGGAAGTAGTTGATATTAGTAATGTTCCTAGCAATGGATTTATTGTAGTTCCCTACTACGTTGGTTCAATAGCACCTGGCTTAAAGAGTAGAAAACCTGTTAGAATAGAAGATCCCATATCTAAGGCGTTTGAACTTATGGAAAAAGAGCTTGGAGGTAAAATTGTAGCTGTTGTTTCTTCTGAAATGGGCGGGTTTAACACAGCTATTGCTCTTAGCATTGGGGCTTTGCGAGGACTTCCAGCAATAGATGGCGATCTACTTGGTCGTGCTGCTCCAGAGCTTCATCAGTGTACAGTTCACATATTTGGATACTCAATGGCTCCAGCTATACTAGTCACTGAGACTGGAGATATTGTGGTTGTGAAGGAGTATGCTGATATAGATGACTATGAAGCTATAGCTCGTTACCTCTCAGTTTTAGCAGGTAGATTTGTAGCTGTTGTTGACACACCACTAGGTAGGGAAAAGGCTGAGAAGGCTGTTGTAAAGGGTACGCTTAGCTTAGCCTATAGACTGGGAGAAGAAGTTGTTAAAGCGAGTGAGCATGGAGAAAGCCCTGCTAATGCTATCGCAAAGCTTCTCAAGGGCTGGGTCGTGTTTGAAGGTATTGTAGAGAGGTATGTGTGGAGAAATGAAGGCGGCTTCCTTAAGGGAGAAGCATACATACAGGGCAGAGGAAGGTACACTGGTAGGACTGTAAAATCGTGGATTATGAATGAGCACATAATGGTGTGGATTGATGGCGAGCCCTTGGTAATGCCGCCAGACCTTTTCACTCTTCTCAC
>JAJHQM010000012.1 GCA_020833345.1 Ignisphaera sp. | reverse complement strand
CATCACACTCTTCTTCTCAATATCTCCATAGGCCATGGGGTGTCTCACTACAGCAACCCTAAGACCCCTCTTCATGAGCTCTAAAACAAGGGCTCTCGATATTGTAGACTTGCCTGCTCCTGTTTTCACAGCTGTTACAGCAAGAACAGGCTTTACACTCTCAAGCATAGTACTCCGAGGACCCAGAATGCGAAAGTCGCAGCCCAGGGATAGCACAAGGGAGAGTATTTTTCCAAGTTCATCATATGTTAAGTCGCTAAAGCTTAGCACAACCTCATCAACACCGTACCTAGTCACTAGGCTTGGAAGCTCACTTAACGGGTAAATCGGTATTCCTTCAGGGTAAAACACTCCTGCAAGGCTTGGTGGGTACCTCCTATACTCAATTCCAGGTATCTGCGTAACTACAAAAGCTACAACCTTATACTTACTGCTATTCCTGAATATCACGTTAAAGTTGTGAAAATCCCTGCCCCCAGCACCAAGTATAATCACTTTTCTGGTCATGAAGCGTCACCAAATATGAAAATACAGGAACTTTACTAAAATACCTGACACAAAACACTATAAATACTTCTGATTTTAATGGGAACAACAATGGTGTATACATGCAGAAGGTGTGGTAGGGTATTTAAAAGTAAAAGAGCGTACATATTTCACATACTCATAGGAGTAGAAGGAGGACATGTTAAGAAAGGCAAGCGCTGAATAACAAATAGTTACACAGTTATATTACTAAAATACTATGAAGTTAAATATCTTAGAGCAGTAGCGAATTCTGTTGAAAATAGCTTAATTAGGGCTTACCGCTGTGCCAGAGCTAGTAATTAATGTGAGCAACATTATATCGCCTCTTTGCTATACTGTTTTAAGGATAGAGCCTTATAGTGTGTGTCCTTACAATTGTGTTTACTGCTATAGTAGGTGGTATTTTAAGAGCAGGCCTGATGTTGTTGCGCCGAGGATAAAAGCTGTTGAAATGTTTGAAAGAGTTGTTAAACGTATATACAAAATGGGGGCTAGACCTATACCATTCAGACTTTCAACTCTTGTAGAACCATTTCCACCGCATGAAGAATTGAACAGAATTAGTGAAAGAGTCTTAAATATTGCTAAAAGGTATGAATATCCGCTTATAGTCAATACGAAAAGTGTGAAAGCTGTAGAGATAGTGGGTGTTAGAAAGGCTTTAGAAGATCTTCTTGACAAAAGTCTTGCAGTTCTTCAGCTTTCCCTATCCACACTTGACGATGATAAGGCGAGAATTTTGGAGCCCTTAGCACCACCACCAATGCGCAGGCTTGATATGATAAAGGAGTTCGGATTAAGGGGCATGCCTATTGTCATAAGGCTTTCGCCATTTATACCCTTCTACTCGCCGACAAGTGAAGAAGACATTAAGTTTACACTAGGGCTCTTCAGAGACATAGGAGTTAAACACATAATTGTAGAGGCACTGAGGATTGAAAGAGAAGCCGCAGAGACTTTGGTTAAGAAGCTTGGAGACCATGAGCTTAGCTTTGAGGGGTACAGCATTAGAGAGGTTGAGGGGCTAAAGCCTCTGGTTAGAGTGTCGGAAAGGCTTAGGATAGAAGCTTACGCTACTCTACATAGGCATGCTGTAAAGAATGGAATAGGCTTTGCAACATGTAAAGAGGGGCTCTTCAGATTTCACACAGTAGACGACTGCTGTGGAGCTTACATGTTAAAAAACTATGCCTTACGAGTAACCTTATGGGATCTCTACAGAGCAGGAATTATTGTAGGAAAACAGGAAATAGATGTAGAGACAAGTATTACCAGCATCTGCAAGAAGTTTTTAAGAATATGCAGCGAGCTACTATCGCTATACCCTAGAGCAATATCAAAGCCCCTAAAGTACCATGAAAAGAAACTCTTAAAGGTTTTAAGAAAACCAGAGTTATTAAAGCACATAGCCCCCGACATTGTTAACAACACTTAGGTATGAAGAAGCACAAGCCCTTGCTAGTATTTGTGTACAGCAATAATGCTAATACTCTTAGTAAAGTCGTTAAAACTTTTTGCAAAGCTAAAAACTGTAATAATGTTTGTGGTGAGAAAGGTATTGAGATTTTTAATCCTTGTTTTAATAACAAGCAGGGTTATAGAGTAGTGCTGCAAATGGTGTTGTGAATGATTCAGCTTTGCTTTGCTGGTTATAGCGGTGCTCCTCCTAAGGATCTTGTTGAAAAAGCTTCTACTATTCTTGAAGAGCTTAGTAAGCTTTGTAATAAGTTTGCTGTACTTATTGGAGGGTACTGGGGGCTGATGAAGTATGTTGTTGACAAGGCACTAGAACTAGCCTTACCTGTAGTTATAGTATCACCTATTGAGCAAGAAAATATAGCGTTTCCTGATGGCACTATCGTACTTAAGCCAGGAGTAAGCTATAGAATTAGGAGCGTCTTTATGGTGCGATCCTGCAATGCCTTAATTGTGCTAGGAGGGGAGAGTGGGACTATACAAGAAGTAGTAACTGCGTATACAGAAGGTGTGCCTACATATGTGCTGAAATCAGGGTTGTCAAGTGATAAAATAGAGTTGCTAGCTCCTTATATAGATTCCCGCGCCTTAACAGAGGTAAAGCTATTTGAAAAACCTGAAGAGCTTGTTACTGCAGTAGCAAAAGATGTTTGCAGGGCTATGGACAAGAAATGCAGTATTGGTGTGGGTTAAGCTTTCGCTATTTGAGGACAACTGCTTCAACAACCCATCTTTTCACCGTGTTTCAGCAATGGCGCTATTCACCATGTTGCTCAGATCATAAGGGCTTTGCAATGTATATGCCATCCTGATTTTCTAAAACTACTACTTTAATCTTTTTACCTACAGCTTCTCGTCGCCACTTCATACCGACAACTGTTATAAGGGTTTCAAAGTTTGTATCTACAGCAATAACTTCATTTCTTAGCCACCCAGGCATAGCTATGGTTACATACAAGTGCTCCCCTCGGCTGTATTTTATTGGATACCTCTTTGTGTATTTAAATCCAAAGTCAAGCTTCTTATAGTAAAGTGGTATACCAAACTTCTTTTCTAACTTTTCTAAAAACTCCTTAAACTCTCTCCACGTAGGCTCCTTAACTCCTGGAACTCTTCTGCCATACTTGTGAACCTCATACTTTTGTATTCCAAATGGTGGAAAGCGCTTTCCAACGCCTATCTTCAGCCCCCACTCAATGATCTCCTCGATATCCTTATCATTTATACCTGGAATCCACACAGGAGTTAAATGGACATCGATGTTCGTCTCCTTGACTATATGCTCAACAATTTCCTTAACCACGTCAACTCGATACCATGGAACCCCCTGTAAGAAGATTCCTTTCTCAGTGTTTAGCGTATCAATACTTATGTTTAGCCTATCCAAACCAGCCTTGTCCAAGGCATTAATAAGGCTTTTTGTCAGCGTCATCCCCCTGCTCTCCATAGCTACTCTTGGTACAAGCTTTTTGAGCTCAGTAACAATGTTAATTATGTTTGGATGCGTAGGAGGCTCACCAACACCGTCAATCAGCACCTCTAGCACGTCATCACCCTTAGCTTCAACAACATGCTTTACCCACTTAACTAAATGCTTCCAATCAACTATGAACTCTGCCTGTCTATAGCGAGAGCGTGGACCTGCATCAACACTACAAAAAATACAGTTATAGGGGCAGATGGTTGTGGGCCTTACTTGCAAAATGTTTGTACCCCTATCCACTACACCAAAGGCTATGTGGCCAACTAAGGGCACATCATTTACGTATATGTAAAGCCTGCCTCTTGAACCCCCTATAACCCTGCTCATAGTGTGCACAGGTTGCTTAAAGCTAAATACTTTTCTTGCTTCAAAATGTAGTTATAGCGAGCGGAGTTTTAGAGGTTTTTAAAGTGGGCTTTGGAATTGTCGAGGGCCACTATTTCATGCTGAAAGACGGTACAATATTCTATGTTAAAGGAGTTTCTCACCCTCCCAGTGCTGTCATAGCGTTTCCAAAGTATGTGCCTAGCGAATTTGGTGAAAGGCTGCACCCCCATGGCATTAGGTACGCCAAGATTGTTGGCGTTGAACAGCAGTTTCAACATATTCTTAGCGTGTATCCAAGCTTTGTTACAAGAGATGCTTACTTTTGCTACAGACCTACACCAGTAGTGAAGTTAGAGTACATCAAGCATCTTTATAACCCAATCGAAAAAGCTGCAAACATTTTAGATATGAGTAAGTGTTCAAGTCCAGCACTTTGTGATACAAAAGAGTTTCTGAAGCTCATTGCCGATGTTGGAGGAGTTAGAGAAGTTGGTGTATCAGGCTCAATACTTGTCGATTTGCACACTCCTGGCTCAGACATAGACATTGTTGTATATGGTGAAGGTAACGCCTTAAAGATGTACAAGTTTCTTGTAGAGGCTATAGATGAAGGCGTGCTAGGGCTTAGGAGATATGATGAAAATGCACTTGAGAAGCTATATAGGGAGAGATCTCTTGAAACACCACTACCATTTAAAGCCTTTGTTGAGTTGGAAAGGAGAAGAGTATTAGAGGGAATGTTTAAAAGTAGAGAATACTTCATTAGGTTAATCAAGGAGCCGAAGGGAGATGACCTGTATGGGGCATATACATGCACAAAGGTGGGCGCTGTTGAAGTAAAGCTTCGCATAGATGATGACAGCGAATCTATATACACTCCCTGCAGATATAAAGTCAGTATTGAGGAAGTGATTAGAGGCCCTAAAGCAGAGATAGAGGAGATATACACACTTCGGGGTAGATTCAACGAAATTGCAAAGAAAGGTGAAGTTGTGATTGCTAGGGGATCCCTAGAAAGAATAGAGTATAGAAGCGGAAAAACAAAGTATAGGCTTTACCTTGGGGATTTAGGAGACTATATGATGCCTTTAACGTAGTACTAACCAAGTTAACCCTACCATTATTCTAATTAGCAACAGAATTACTGGTCATTAAAGCGAGGTGTATTAGTTTAACTCCAAGGAAATTTCTACATGATGTCAGAAACGAGTTTAAGAAGGATAGTTTTATATAAGGCTTCAGCTAGGGTAATATATACAGGTGGTCTTATGCCGAAGATCGGTATGAGGTTTGGAGAAGCCCTTGTGGGAGAAGAGCCTGAGATTGCTCACATAGATTTGATAATAGGGGATAAAGATGGTCCTGCAGGCATAGGATTTGCATTCGGCTTAGCACATCAATCATATGGTCATACAAAGCTGTTTGCTGTGCTTACGCCTAACCTCTTAGTCAAGCCTGTCACGCTAATAGTGCCTAAGGTAACTATTAAGAATTTGAAGCAAGCAGAATTAATATTTGGACCAGCTCAATATGCTGTTGCTAAAGCAGTTGCAGATTCTGTTGCTGAAGGTGTTATTCCTAAGGACATTGTAGAGGATGTGGTAATAATATGTGGAGTTTTCATACACCCAGCTGCAAAGGATTCTGATAAGGTGTTTAGGTATAACTATGAGGCTACTAAATTAGCAATTAAGAGAGCTATGAGCGGAGAGCCTAAGGTTGAAGAGATATTAAGTAAAAAGGATGTAGTTGAGCACCCATTTTACAAACTGAAGAAATAGCATGTCCTTCTGCACCTGATATCTAACCCTACACCTTTTTCACTTTTTCAATAACTCTTATACTTGTTATCTCTGTGTGGGGGTACTGACCTTTTTCATCTTTTTCATACTTTTTAACCATATCCCACACATTTAGAAGTGCTATGGAAACGGCTGTAAGTGCTTCCATTTCAACTCCTGTTCTCTCCCTAGCCCTAACCAGCACCTCTATACAAACACCATTATCATCAATACTAATCCTAGGCTCGACATAGTCTATCCTAATTGGATGGCAGAATGGTAGGAGCATGTGGGTAAGCTTTGCTGAAGCTATGGCTACTAGCGATGTGGCTGCTATGACATCTCCCTTCTCAATCAAACCTCTTCTAATTTTCTCAACAGTTTCCTTTCTAAGCCTTATACACCCCATAGCAACAGCCTCCCTGCTGATCTCCTCCTTACTACTAACATCAACCATCCTTGCACTCATAAATAAGCACCTTACAACCTTAGTAAAACTTGAAAAGGTTCTTAAACCCTATGAATAAATGTAACCTGCTTAGGGAATGCCGGTGCTGATTTCATTCATAATGGTAAGTGATGGTGTTAAATTCTTTGAGTACTTAAAGAACCTCGGATGCCAGGTTTCTGAGGAAGTGCATACTGTATTGCCTGATTCTTCAGAGTATGGACTTTACACGTGTATTAAAGATGGTGAGGTAAGGGCTGTGTTTGCATTGCATTACATAGATCATCACTATGCTGCATTGTTAGAACTGAGAGAGAATGCTGGTGATAGAGAGGTTCTTGAGGCATTGCTTAAAGCCTGGGAGAGAGGTGTGTGGATAGCTCCTGTAGAACCTACTCTATTTATTGTGCTAGACCATGCATTTGTAAGGCATCTGATGAAATACTCTGACCAGGTTCAATTCAAAGCCTTTCAATATTTAGAACACTATCAGAAAAGTGAAAGCCCCTGGAAATCCGTGTTAAAAGACCTTACCTCAGCACTAATACTTTACTCTAAAAAGATGGTGAAGCATGAAGATGTGTAGAGTTTTCTTAACAAAATTTTTAACTAGTCAAATCATATTAATGTCAATCTAAGCACCTACATCTGCAAGGGCCAAAGACATGGTTCATACCATTGTAAAACTTCAGCTAAGCATTACTTTGAGCTTCATAGCAGGGGCCTTCAAGGTGCTGGGGGGCGTTCTGGGTGGTTCAAAATCAGTCTATGTAGACGCTTTAACCTCTATAGCAAATACCATGTCCATAGCCTTCATTTACACCTTTTACAAGAAGAGCTTAGAGCCCCCAGATCAAGATCACCCCTTTGGGCACTTAAGGTTTGCTTTTGGAGGCCCCATAGCAACTCTTATGCTGTATTCATTCGTCTTGGGAGTGGTAGTTACCGACATTATTAATGCCTTTGGAAGGCCTTACGTAATAACAATTCAAGCCCCCATCTATGCAGCCATAGGCATGGCTTTTTACGCACTTGCTGTAACTTTTTCAAAAGGTGTGAAAACGCTATCGATTTACTACGCAAAGTTTACGGCAATAGAATTTCTAGAGGGGCTTGCAACAATAGCTTCCTCCCTTGGCGGGATCTTCATAAGCTTTTGGATAGACTATATCACAGCAACAGCTTTAGTACTATACCTAGCTGTAGAGTTGTGGAGCAGTTTAAATGAAATCACTTATACGATTAGTGACTATAGTCAAGTAGAAATTGCATCAAAGATTTCTAGCTACCTTTCTGAGCTTGGGTTTGAGGTGAAGAGAATTAGGATTCGCAGAGTGTTTGGCGATATGTATCAAGGAGATGCCACAGTAAAAATGCAAAATCCTGGTGATAGAGACACAAGCTCTCTTATTAAGAAAGCAGAAGAAGAAATTATGAAGAAGTTCAAAGCTGATGTAGTTCTCAAGCTAGAGTAGTGTGTTTACAGCAAAAGTTTTGCAGTATTTAAAATCTCATAAGTTTCCTCCAAGCACCAAGGCATATCCTTTTCCAAATTCTTTTAACTATAGCTATGTTCTCATGAAATTGTGCAATAATATTTATATTACTTACACCTTTGTATAAAACTATTTCATCTTCATAGCAGCATGCGAGTTTTCTAATAGTTTCAGCAACTTTTTCGTTGAGATTCTCTAAGTAGGCTTCTTTATAGCCTAGTGCTAAAAATAGCTTTCTTGAGGGAGTATTGTTCTCTCCTGTTGTAGCTAAGAAGACTCTAGAATCCTCAAATAGGCTTTCAACAGAGGCTACGAGTGCTTTACCTACACCACGTCTCCTAAACTTTGTATCTACAGCAACATAATATATAACTGTAATTGGTAGAGGTTTTACAGGAGCCTCGAAAAACACTGTTACACCTATAGCCACACCTTTATCATATGCTATTAGAGCTCTACAAACCTTTTCTTCTATACACGTGGATGCAAAGTATGGGTGGTACCACCCCATTGTAACCTTTAGAATACCTTTAACTACCTCTGTGCATGCATCATTGCACTCTGCTATTCCAATACTATCACCTACGTATTAATTTCGGGCACCTCTCTCCCTTATAATCCTCCACTCATTTAAGTAATACAGTAGTAGCCTAGTAGTGTTACCTGGTTGATATACGTGTTAACGCAAGCACTAGACACAGCACTTACCCTCTTTGGCTCTCTAAGAAGTAAAGTTGATGAGGTAATAAGTATTGATGTTGCTAAGGAAGTAAAATCTATGTGGACACCTTATAGAGGTGGGCGCAACCCCTACATGAAGAGACTTAGTATTGCTGCTATAGATAGCGGATATAACTACAAGGAGTTCAGAGGCTATGCACTATACATTCAAAACACTATATGGATTCTCATCGATACCAAAGGAGGTGAGCAGTGCAATGGTGTTGTAGATGTGGATGTTATTTCCACAAGTAATATAGAGTATGAACTCTCCCTACTATCACTAGTAAGAGAAGTTGATATTATGACAAAGCTTGTGAATGTAGCAGACTTTGTTCTTGTTGACGGTAGTGCTATAGCCATGTTCTCAAAAATAAGAAAGGCGTTGCTGGAAGGAGATCACGAGCTTCTGGAGTCCAAAGGTGTCAAGCTTTCTGATGTTTTAAAGAACTTCCTCATAACTCTTTCTCTATACCCTCGCAAATTCGTATTTCTCTCTAAAAATTCTACGGCAAAAGATGTTCTGGGCTTTGTGAAGGGCGATATATACTACTTTGAGAGGTATACTGAAGGATTACCTGGCTACTCAAAACCACTAAATCTAGCGGAGTCTAAGCACTTGGGCATAGCCTTAGCAGCAAAGATGTACGCCCATGCTATGAAGAATGTGACGGGAATTAAAACATCTATTTACATGTCTTACGTGAGATTCGAACCTTATGCAAGAGTATATAGAGTAGAGTTGGTGGGAGAGCTTGGCGAACCTGTAGAGCCTAGAATTCGCTACCTAATAGACATGCTCTCTACAGCTACAGTTTCTGGATATCCATACCCACTGCTAAGGGCAGATCAAGTTGCTAGAGTGAGTAACAGCGATGTTGAGAGAATAGCTGCTGTTATTGGAGTGCTAGAGGATCCATATGGTAGGGAACCAGTATAGGTGAGTACATGGCATTGCAAAAGCTCTTTGAAACTAGCATAGGCATGGAGAATGAAATTGTAGGTTACGTGGTTGGCGAAGCTAAGCCTTACGAAGCCGAGCTTCTAGCTTTCAGACCACTAGCAATGGGGGAGTACCTGTACATGGAGTACCACGGCTATAGAGTGCTAGCATTTGTTGCAACATCGATAACAGGTAGCCTAGTCATATCAAGAGACCTTGTAGATCCAAGGGATGTGGAGCGGCTTGTGAAAAACATTAGAGTTGGTGAGAGGCTTTTTTATCATAGGGGCAAGGTAAAAATACTTGGATCTGTAGACAACAGCCTCTCAAAACTCCACATACCACCCATACCACCACCTCCGGGAACAGAAGTTTACAAAGCTCCAAAGGCTGTTCTGGAAAAGGTGTTTACACCGAGTGGCCCAGCCCATGTAAGAGTTGGAGTTTTGTTAAGGGAGCCCGAGGTAGAGGTAAGGGTTAACATCAATAAGGTTGTCTCGAGGCACTTAGGAATACTTGCTATGACTGGCATGGGTAAGAGCAACCTTGTAGCACTAATTGCAAAGCGTGTTTCAGAACTCGGTGGAACAGTTATAGTGTTTGATTACCATGGCGAGTACCTGTCCCTACCAAATACAGCTATAGTCAAACCCTCTTTAGACCCAACACGCCTAACTTTAGATGAGCTTGCAAGGCTCTTGAACATACCGCGCAATGCCACTAGGCAAAGAATGGTCTTGAAGGAGTGCCTAGACTCCATAGATGCTGAAGCCTGTGGGGACTTCTTTAACAATTTGAAGAAGTGTGTTCAGGGAAAGGTTGTCAGGTACGGTGCCTCTGCTCAAAAAGTCTTAGACGCTGTAAATGTTTATGAAAGCTTTCTGAGAAAAATCTTGAAGGAAGCCTCTGGTGATGTTATAGAAAGAGTGGCAATAGGCTCAATAAATGCTGTTGACTTAAGCGAGCTCCACTTGAATCATGCTGATGCAGTTATAGCACACTGGCTTTCAAGACTTTTAGAAGCTAGGAAAGCTAGTGTGTGGAGTAATGGTGCAAAAGGCTTGCCAACACCTATTATAGTTGTTATAGAAGAGGCGCACATATTCATACCAGTAGGAGAGGAAACAGCAACTAAGCAAAGAGCTTCCGTAGTTGTGAGAGAGGGCAGGAAGTTTGGTCTAGGCATTATTGTAGTTTCACAGAGACCAAGAGGCTTGGATCCGACTATATTAAGTCAGCTTGGGAACTTAGCAATTTTAAGAATTGTTCATCCCGAAGATCAAGTATATGTAGCAAAATACTGTGAACCTGTTATGCAAGATGTTATGGAGGAGTTGCCAGGTCTAAACATTGGTGAAGCCATATTGCTAGGAGAGTGGGTAGCAGTGCCAGCTGCAGTAAAAGTGGATCTGGTTAGGGAAAAGGTGTCAGGAGCGGATATCGATGCTGTTAAGATTTGGAGTCTTTACACAGCAAAAAATATTGATAAAGGATAAAGTTGGGCAGCGTAGTGTATCTTTAGATCTCTAAGTCCTTTAAAGTTATTTTCTTCTTTGACTTCCCTACCTCTAGGCCTTCAAGTTCTTCAGATAATATCTCTTCCTCTCTCTTAACCTCTCTCAAGCACCCGAGCTCCTTTAGCTTTAAATAGACATTTCTAACAGCTAAGAACACCTCATCTTCGCTCTTAGCCCCTGTTATCACCATCTTACCACTACTAAATATGAGTAAAACTACATGAGGATCGCTCATTCTGTAAATTAAGCCTGGAAACTGCTCTGGTTCATACATTGTGTTTTCCAGTAAGAAAGCCACTTTTTCTAGCATAACTTCTGCACCAAGGTTGGCTGAAGCAACAATGTTTTGAATTTGTATTCTTGGCTTAGAGGTTATGGTCACATAATACTTCAAGAGCATTTTTATAATCTTCTTCACAGCTTTTATAAGCATGGGGGTGCTTTTGGCCCCTGTTACAACCATTCTACCAGATCTAAATACCAAAGCTGTTACCTTTGGGTTTTCAAGCCTTAGCACAAGCCCTGGGAACTGCTCTGGGTCATATTCAACATTGGGCAAGGCCTTGTCGAGGTACTCCAAGTCTATAGGCTGCCCAATTGTTACAGTAGCAACTATATTTTCTACCTTAACCTGGACAAATGGATTGTTCAAATCCACTAAGTACTTCTCGTAGAATTGCCTATAGTAAGAATCTAGGCTTGAGATAGTCTCACACTCTTTTAAACTTAAAACTTATATACCTTAAATAGGGTTTATAAGCTCTTTTTAAATCACGGCTAAAGAGCTGCTAAAAGCCCTTCTATTGCTGCAAGTGTTGGGAGTTCATATACTCCTTCTGATTCAACAATGGCGTAGGGTATAGCCTCTCTAAGGACTCCATATTTCTTCACTATGGGGGAGAGAAAACTCTCTACTGAAGTAGATACTGCTGTACCTGATTGATATGCACCTGCAGCTGGAAGTATCACTAGAGTTGAAGTGTTTTGCAAGGGTACTTTGAGAAAACATGGAAACTTCGCTACCACCTCTGTAACAGGATCTTTTAAAACTATGCTTGGGTGCTCATGTCCCATTATAACAAGGCTGAAGCCGTTGAGCTGAAAATCCTTATGCCCATGTATAAAAAGTATTGAGCTTAGCTGAAAGTTCTCGTAGAACTCCACACCATACCTCATGGAAAGCGAGTAGACAAAGTTATCGTGATTTCCACGCACAAGCACGACTCTATTGAATTTCTTTTTAACATACGTAAGAAATTCTCCCAAGTCTTTAGACTCTCTTCTACCAAGCTTATCAAATAAGTGCTTAACATCACCAACTATTATTAGGGTATCAGCATTTATGGTGCTCAGCCCCCTTTCAATAACCTCAATAACCTTCTTAAGCTGAAGCCTTGGCAAGAAAACCCCCTTAGTCGCCATGTACTCCTCAAAGCCCAGATGTATATCTGCTAATAGTAGTGCTTTGTTATCAGAAAGTGCGAGATATGCGAGGGGCAGATCTTCAACAGCAAATAGGTTCTCATGTATTTTATAGAGCATTTAAACCCCTGTAGTGCTAGGTAAAGAACTTTGCAATTTCCTCTTCATTAAAGTTAAGTATTGTTTCCTCAACAAGCTTTTGATCTATCCCAAGCTCAGCCCCCAACTTCTTAATATCTTCTAAAGCCTTCTTAGAAGCCTCTTCATCACTAAAACCATTGTATATGTAATGCGCTTTTTGAAGTTCATAAATAGCATAGAGGTTACTAATAACATCTTCAACAGTTACCTTCTGTATTATTAGCCCTGCATGCACTATAACAACATCACCAGGCTTCAAATCGCTAACACCATTGATTACCTCAACAATAGCCCCTCCCAGGCTAACCTTAGATACAATATCTCCAACCTCAACAACTCTTGCTAGTACCCCTAAGCACATGTCTAATAACACCACACCTAAGTAGTAACATGTTAAGTTTGTTCTGGAGAAATTTATGTTTTTAAGTAATGAATAAGTTAAAAAGATTTTGAATTTAGGTGGGAAGAGTTGTTATTATCTTCTTCTCAGTAGCAACTCTTTGAATTTGAGGTGCCTTAATTGCTTTTTCAAATAGCAGCACACCACCCCAGATACCTACTGTAGCCAAAGCCATTGCAACTCCAACTGTAGCCATCTCGTGTAGTGCTATGGCCCACTCCTCTGGGCTCTGCATAGCCGTTAAATATGGAGGCCACGGGACGACCTCTCCATGCCATACGTGCTCTAGAGCTAGTATACCTGCACCACCCCACAGCAAACTTTCTAATAATCCTAAGTTAGTTTTTGCTGAAACCTTCTTTGCAACTCTTTTCACTATGGACACTGCTATAGCTAGTATTGAAGGTACTATGAAGCACGCCAATTAGGTACACCAGAAAAATTTTTTTCTGCACCAGTTAAAAAGCTTATCTGAGGTGCGCACCAAATGTGGCTGCTAGTATTGGGCTATGCTGCAACAATTGCCACTGCACTATGGTATATGGGTAAGGCGAGGGGAGAGGATCTGTGCCTAAACTACTTAGCGACAATGCTCTGGGGCGCGACAATAATGTTCTTTATAGACGCCATTTACAGCTATTTAAATGGTGAAGAGTTTATTGAGGTTAGTGCTGATGCTGCAGTGCTGGGCTTTTCTCTGCTTCTTGTAGTGCTAGTGATATGGCTTTTTATACTGTTTCTAAAGGATCCAAAGAAGGTTTTAGCGAAAAAGTGAGTAAAATTTGAAGAATTTTTAATTCTCTTTTAAAAACATCTTTTTGAAGAGTTATGAATGTTGATATTATTGCAATGGTGTTAGCAAACACACTTTATGTTGTTGAGAAGAAGAGGATTAGTACGAGAAAGGCATTTTCGTATGTATGTAAAAGGTATGGATGTGGTAAGGCTCTCCTAGATAGAGAATTCCTATTTAAGCTAGCATTGAGGTTTATTTCAAGCTACTATACCCTTCTCTACATAGCTGAGAGAGGCAACAAGGTTAAGAGGTATAGTCATAGGCTACTTGCCAGGCTCTTTCTCTACACCTGGTTTCTGGAGGAAGGTAAGAAAGTAGATTCAAAGCTGAGGAAAAGTATTAAGAGGGATGTACCCGATGTAGATAAGATCTTAGGGAGTATTGAAGAGCCTTGGGCAAGGCTTTCTTACCCAAAGTGGCTTTTTGACAAGCTGGTAAAGGTAATGCCTATTGATGAAGTTATTGCCATGCTGAATGCTATGAATAAGAGGGTTGTATGGATAAGGATAAACACCCTTAAAATTGATATTGATAGAGCTTTACATAAACTTGAAGAGGACGGTGTGACTTACGAAGTTGAGAGGACCATTCCATTCCTCGTAAAAGTGGTTAAAAGCAGAGCCCCTATTAGGAGACTTGAGCTATTTAAAAATGGATCAATAGTTGTGCAAGATAAGGCAAGTGTTCTCACAGTTATGGCACTAAAGCCTGAGCCAGGCATGATCATATATGATTTCGCGGCAGCTCCAGGCATCAAAACATCTTTAATAATGCAACTGACAGAAAATAGGGCTAGGGTTATAGCTGTGGACTTGTCTAAGAGAAGGTTAGAAGCTATGAAGATATTGATGCAGCGTTATGGTGTTGATGTAGATAGAATTGACTTTGTTTTAGGGGATAGCAGGCTCCTATCCTTGCATAGGCATGCGGATGCATCCCTAGTTGATGCTCCTTGTAGTAGCAGTGGAGCTATATCTAAGGACCCAGCAATAAAAATTATCTTGAGAAATAGTAGAATACCTCAGAAAATGAGTGATATTCAGAAGGATTTACTTCTAAATGCCCTAAGGTACAGTGAGAAAGTGACTTATGCAACATGCTCTATACTGCCTGACGAAGGTGAGGAGGTAGTAGAGCACGTATTAACGCTGGGTACTAAGCATAAGCTTACAGACCCGGCAATACCTGCATCAAGAGGATATCAGTGCTACTCAATTTGGAGCAAGGTTAGAAGAACATTTCCACATATAGACAATAGTGAGGGCTTCTTCATAGCCAACTTAGAGAAGTGAGGACATAAAGATATATAAAGTTCTTAAATAGGCGAAAAGGTAATATCCCTTTTTGCGAAAGCCTTATATGGAAGCTTCGATTCGTGGCTGGGATTGTGTTTCAAAGAACAATCATAGTCAAGAGATGTGGAAACGGCTGTGAGATAACACTTATAGAACTTCTTGAAAAGAATAGAGGACACGGTCTCCGCATAGTAATTTCACCAAGTAGTAAGGTTGAAATCTACGGCTTTGGAAATGGCTTTCCAAGCCATATAAACATGTTTCAAAGTGATGGTGTGTGGCACTGGGCAACAATTGAGAATAAAAGTATTGAAAAATTTGTAAAAATGCCTGTGAATAGCTGTGAAGATGTTGCAAAAACAGTCTACACGATTGTTTCAATGTCTAGGGATCCAATACTCATGATGTTTGCAGAAAAATTTGTAAGAAAGTACTCTATGCATGGAAGGGTACATTGCATTGATATTGGCTATGTAAACCTATAGACCTCTTTTAATCTATTTGGCCATGGAGCAAGCGTGTATTTCTTAAGCCACTCCTCATTTATTTTCGCGTTCTTCAGCACCTCTATAACCTTTTCAATAAACTCCCTGCTTATAAGCCCCTTCTCCACTGCTGGACACTCTAAATCTAGATATACAACCTTTTCACCTGTACTAAAGTCGTAATACAGTAGTATTGGCCAGAGCCTACAATCAAAAGCTCTCTCAGGGTATATCTTACAAAAACCGTTTTCATCTAGAAATGGGCAAGGTTTTCCATCTCTAGCGCCAATAGCCTTCACACAGCCTACGGGGGTTTCTATAGTAAATGCTACGTCTTTAAATGCCTCTTCTTCCTCTGGTAAGAGCACAGCATAAAATTTTTTACAGCAATTCACTTTACAACCACTGCATATATTACCAAAATCTACAAAACTAAGGTTTTTAGCTAAGCTATTAGGCATGTTATATTTAAGCCTCAATCACTTTAGCTATACAAAGTACGTGAAATTATAAGCTGTTGTATTATGGCTCTAAACTATGGCATTTCCCTTAGAAAGCCCTTTGATGTAGTACAGCTTTACATTAGTTGCAAAAGGCTCTCACAGCTAGTAAAGCTCTATACTTTCAATCAGCTACAATTTGATATATCTGGGCTTTGCAAATAGAGGTCTTTCTTGTATATAGTTCTTACCTAGTTGTAAGGCTATTTCAGCTTTTGCAAGTTCTCTACCGAGGTACATTGCATGCGAAAGTTGGGAAACAAGTTCTCTTTCAAGAATTTCATACTGAATTGCTTTAGCACTTTTACCCCTAATTAAAATCCTGCCTTTCCTACCAATGTACAAAGCCTCTATGCACCTAAGCACATGATTCACTCTAATCTTGAATACCCCTATGGGATCAAGAGTGTAGGGCTTTTCCTCTTCAGCCGCGTTTACAACAGCATCGTATCCCTCATCAACCTCCTCCACATACCTCTTCTTATCCTTTAGTATCAGCAGGGATATTCCCAAGTTCTTGGGCGGAGAGCCCTTGTAGTATGCAAGTGCAGCCATTTGTGATGCTATCTTTGTTTCTAGCGTCGAGCCTGCAGCTTTCACGCTTTTCTCAACTACTAACACCATACTAACACCTATTTCCTGAAGTAACATAACTAGAGATGCATTTACACCAACACTATCAACATCTACAAGCTCTGTTACATTACCTATTCCAGCAAACAGAGGAATTCTGGGATTTCTCTGCCTAAACATGTGATATGCTAAGAGTGATGAAAATGTTTGGCCAAAGTGCTCTAAAATGGCATCTGCAAAGATTTTCTCAAACCCCCTACTTCTAATAGCGTTCACAGCCTTCTCGAGAATCTCTACCCTAGCCTGGGGCTCCTTAGGTATTGCATTAGATGCGGGATCTCTTGGAATTGTAACAACAGCTACCTCTCGATCAACATAAGCTACTTTATCTATGTTAGTCAAGTCAATGTTTATAATCATGTCAGCTCCTGCCTGTAGAGCCGCATTAATTTCGCTAGGTATTGATGTGTCAACAGCTATAGGTACTTCAACTTCTTTTTTCAGCACCTTTACAGCTTCAAAAACTTTCTGAGTGTGAGGGTGAAGCGCCTCAAATCCAAGGACAATAACATCAGCGCCACTCTCAGTGTACTCCATAGCCTTTCTAACAAGCTCTTCTGCACTTAGCATATGAGCCTCTGAGATCTCTGCGGCTACCCTGATTGGAGGGGGGTTTAATGGAACCCTCAACCTTCCAACAGCTATACTGTTCTCATGCGTCAGCGCTTTATCAATACGCTTCAATATTTCCCTATTCTTCTCCTCGATAATATTACCAAGCACTTCATCAGCAGGTACATCTGGAGACAACACACTTAAATCGTGTAATGCTAGAATCTCAGCAAGGTCATAGGCATTTACAGTGCCCTTAACAGCCTTTACGCCTGTGACCTCCTCAACAATCTTTCCAGAGCCCCTCACGAGACCTGGTAGTAGTATGTAGTCATAGCCCCTTACATTGCATTGCTTAAGGTATTCTGCTACGTATTCGGCAGTAAGAAAGGCTGCTACTTGCACTGGCGTGACAATAACATCAACTTTGTGTTCTGTCTTTACCTCAGACAACACCTTTCTTATGATAGGCTCTGCAAGCCTTCCAGTAACAATAAGTATTCTAGCCACAGCTCCTAGCACCCCATAGGTAAACACATTTATTATTGCAGAAATAGAGCCTTTATATTTACACTCACATAGCTGGTGAGCTCTGTGAAGCCAAACACTATTGCTTGGGTAATAACTGGTGGTGGGGCTCACCTTAGAGAGTGTGTAAGTGTTTTAGAGTATGTAAAGAAGAGGTTTGGGCTTAAGGTAACGCTATTCTTAACTAAATGGGGTTATGAGGTATCCAGGATTTTTGGTGTTTTGCCAAGGCTTAGAAGCATATCCCCTGGGGGCTACTATGAAGAGTTCTTAGTTGGCGATGAGGGGATGTACTATGTAGGCAGAGTTAATGTAGGGAGATATAAAGCGTTAATCATAGCACCTGCCACAGCTAATACAATTGCGAAAATGGTATATGGGGTTGCGGATACTGTAGCCACTGCCTTATTTGCACAAGCTGGAAAGAGCTCTATACCAACAATCGTGCTTCCCACCGACATTCCAAATGAGGAGGGATACGTAGTTACAGAGACACCCTGCTATGTGGATAGAGCAGTATGCTCTACCGCGAATTGCAATGCATGCCAATTAATTAGCCAATGCCCTGCTAAAGCCATTGAAATAGTAGATAACTTGCCTAGAATAAATCTGAGTAAGTGCATAGGCTGTGCACTATGTGAAAAAATATGTCCAAAAGTGGTTAAGTGCTGGGAAAAGATAAAACTAGCTCCAAGACCAGTAGACTTAGAGAACATAAACAAGCTGACTAAAATGAAGGACGTTATAGTGGTTAAAAATCCTTGGGAAATAGCTGAAAAAATTGAAGTAGTGTTAAGTAGGTCATAGTAAGCTTCTCTACGTGATACAGAGCTTAGG
The DNA here is from genome assembly GCA_020833345.1 of Ignisphaera sp. Classification (GTDB taxonomy): domain Archaea; phylum Thermoproteota; class Thermoprotei_A; order Sulfolobales; family Ignisphaeraceae; genus Ignisphaera. Next base: position 11,439 of record JAJHQM010000012.1, on the reverse strand, counting down.
GTGTGTAACAAGTGCTTTGTAAGTGCTTTGAATCCTCTCTTTAAACTTCCCTAGCTTTTCATGCACTAGGTAATCCGCTACTGTTCCACATGCTTTCTCTATTTCCATGTGCTCTACAAGATCTTTAAAAACACCTCCAACAACACCCTCACCTATCGCGGCATATCCTTGTGCAGCCTCCTTACTTATTTGAGCACCCTTAATAGGATCTACATACAGAACCTCAACATCCTTTAGGAGCTCTTGTAGCAGTCTTTTGACAAGACCTATCTTGCTATGCCTACCCGTTAGCATCACTACTTCCGCATTAGGATTTATAACAAGAGCCCTCATAATGTCCTTTGCCACAGCCTCTATAAAGCCCTTAAATGCTGATGCCAAAGGCTCTTCACCTTTTTCAAAAGCCTTTGCAAGCTCACTCATATCAAACATGTTCACGTAATAGAATAGACCTCCGTGAAAAACGTCCCATCTATCCCACCGCTCTACTCTAACAACTACCTCCAAGTCAAGAGAGCCTGCGGTTAGCGTTCCCATTGATGCACACGTCCCACCTATTCCATCAACAATCTTACCCTTGCTAACAGCTATTACAGCATTGTATCCAAACCCCAATTCAGCAACAACAATATTAACACTGCTGTAGTCTATCCCCTCCCTCTGGCTGTAACCATGAATAGCAGTAAACGTTGCAGCAAGCTTGTCCACAGTACCCATATCAACCTTGTTAAGCTTTCTGTATGCTGGGACTGTTGGAAGTAGTATTACTGAGGGAAGAAACAGCACCTTACTGCCAAACCGCTTAACTAAGTGCTCAACAACCTTAGCCAGAGCATCGTAAACCCATATCCCTACCTCTCCAGCTTCAACACCCCTCCTAATGTCATTTTCTGTACTGAGAAGCAGTATTTCTATAGCAAACCTACGTGAGTCTAAAACTTCATCTCCTCTGGTTAAGGGGACGCCATAGCCAGAGGGAGCAACAATAAGATCGGCTTCAAAAGCCTCAATGGCTTTTATTAAGACCTCGGGATTCTTAGCTATGGTAGCTGTGTCAATGCTTTTTTCAGCCTTCACAACACCATCCTCAATAACAACGACATCAAATGTTTTTGTCCCGGGATCTACACCTAATACTCTCAACACTACTCACCAGCTCTCTTGCTTTAGAGTACACCTCTTCTATAAGTTTTATATAAAGCTCTCTTTGTGTAGATCTGTAAACAACTTCCTTTAAAAACTCTATTCTCTTCAAAGCCTCTTCAATTTCCTCACACTTCACGTAGGGTATTTTTGTAAACCATACCAAAGCCTCTATAAAGGCAGAAGAAGCTCTTGTAAATACTCTAGGCGATTTCTTGCGGAACAACACCTTCTCCACATCTACTGTAAGCCTTATAACATCCTCTCCCTCTTCGTAGCGAAACCTGCACAACCCTGTTAAACACGCATCACAAAATTTCTTAGGGCATTCACATTTTTTAAAAGCCTTTACAACTTTGCTTTTTTCAAAAATTGACAAGTAAAAAAGTTGAGGCTCTTCAGTTACACATATATTGCATTGAAGCTTCGCAGTACTTGTACTAATGATGTAATTATAGAGCTTGGATCCCCTATACAACCTCCCAGTTAAGGTGCAATTCTCTGAAAGCCTAAGCCCTAAAGGCATTAACCCAATAACATCACCATTGCTAAAGAAAACCGCTATCACCTCTCCCCAAGTATCTGAAGAAAAACCCAATTGTAACAACTTGCATTCTTTACTCATGTACACAAAACACCTACTCTTTCTCCTCTACCAATAAGGCTTTATCCTTTTCCACAACATCTTCTATATAGGCTAGTGTATAGTCTAGCTCTGGTATATATTGAAGTCGCGCCTTTACAACAGCCTTACCATACTCAACAACAACTAGCACATCAAGGTTTCTTGAACGCAAGGTCGAATAGTTATAGGGATTGCCATTGCTAGGCAAATCAACATTTATTTTCACAGTCGCTTTCTTTTTAAAAGGCTGAGACATTATGGCGTACTCAATTACCTTCTCAAGCAATTTTACCTCCTCAGCAAACCTTATTGGTATTCCAGAAAACTGGTGAATTACCATACCGAGAGCTATACCAGCTTCAAATGCCGCACGCTCTCTATCACTTACCTTAGGGGAAAAGTACTTTGAAGCAACATCTCTAGGCTCAACCAAGCTTAAAACACCATGAGTATTGAGCTAACTAACCAAGCTGAGTAGCTCGTTAAAAGCTTTTTACTATGTGTAATGTGTTTACACAGTTAACTTAATTAAGTGTTGAACTTCACTCTTCAGTAGCAAGCGAAGCTGAAACACAAAGACAGCTGGGCATAACTATGTACAAGACACGACATTGCCACGCAATTCACCTCCTTATATATACGAGTGTACACTGTGAGGTGTACAGCTATTAAGAATAGCTTACCTGATGTCCAAAGGGATCCTCCTACAACACGCTTAGCAATTAATAGAGTTTGCATACAGAATTTCAAGGTTAAGGTGTGTTTAAAGAATGGTGATAGTCAGGTAGAGTGCCAACTTGGGACAGTAACAGCATGTGTAAACCTTGGTGAAGAGCTGCGCGGCATTCATGTTTCAAGAAGTGTTGAAGCTGTTTTGAATTTAATTAATGGCGTGACTTACCTTGACTTACCTGACTTGCAGCACATTTTGAGAAAAGTTACTCAGTACCTCCTTGTAAAACACGAGTATTCTTCAAAAGCTAGCGTCAAGCTAAAGCTAGTACACCTCTTTACTTCAGATGATATAGATGCGCTTCCAGTAAATATACATGTCAGTGTTGGGCTGAGTAAAGTGGGAGGGGCAAGATATAGAGTGGGTGTGAGTTTTGAAGGCATGTCTGTGTGCCCCTGTGTTCAGCAAGTATACTCCTTTTTAGAAAACACACCAATATCTAACACTCCTTCACATTCTCAAAGAGCGTTAATTCTGGCACACATAGACTCTTCAAATCCCATAAATCTAGGGCTTAGCGAAACTGTAAAAGCACTCCTCTCAGCTTTTTCAGCTCCTGTAAGGAGCCTTTTAAAGAGGGATCAGGAATATAGGCTAGTTAAAAAGGCCTTTGAAAATCCAAAGTTTGCTGAAGACGTTGCTCGTGAGGCTGTATACATATTGTATAAGGAGTTTCGCAATAGGCTTAGCACAGACTCCAGAATTACTGTAAAGGTGCTAAGCTTTGAAAGTGTACACCCATTTAACCTATGCGTTAAGGTTAGACATGGTTTAAGAGAATTGGATAAAGTGCTTAACAATGGTGCAACTAAATGAAGGTGCTTGTACGTGCTACTGCAAGGCTTCACATGGGTTTTTACAATTTCTTAACAGATGGCATAGCTTATGGAAGCCTTGGGATGGCATTAGACCAGCCCAGCATCATAGTGAGAGTCTTTAAGCATGGCGAAGAAGACCTTAAGGTATTGAATAGAACGGGTGTGGATGTAGCCGACTGTATAAAAGCTATGGAAAAGCTATTTGACTTGCGGGGGGTGGGTATAGAGGTTTTAAGTGCTATTCCAAGACATGTAGGGCTGGGCTCTACAACTCAAACGATCTTAGCTATAGCATATGCTGTATCAAAATTGCAAGGGCTAAACTATAATATTAGGGATATAGCTGTAAAGATGTGCAGAGGTAGAGACTCTGGAGTAGGCATAGCAGCATTTGAGACTGGAGGTTTTGTTGTTGACTCTGGGAGAAGGATTGTAGAGGGTGGTAAGGTTATGTGTCCTGCTTCTATAGAGGATCTACCTCAACTAATATTTCAAGCTCCTGTGCCGAAGAAGTGGAGCTTTCTTCTATTCATCCCTAGGAGGAGAAGAGGATTTGATGAGATTAGTGAAAGAAAGGCTCTAGACACACCTACACCACTTCCAAAGGATATTCAGCATGAACTTTACAAACTGGTTTTCCTTCACATGATACCATCGATTCTGAAAAGAGATGCTGATACCTTTGGAAAGGCACTAACAAAGCTTCAATTTATTGTAGGAGAGTACTTTTCCAAATATCAAGGGGGAGTGTTTTGTTGTGAAGAAGCAGAGGTTATAGTAAATAGCATGCTACGTCACGGTGTAAAAGGAGCGGGGCAGAGCAGTTGGGGACCAGCAGTATACGGGTTCGTAGAGGGATACGGCACTGCTAGGAGGGTTTGTGAAAAAGTTTTAAGGGACTTGAGATCCCGAGGTATAGAGGTAGAGTACATGATTGTTAAGGCAAGGAATAAGGGAGCTGAGGTAGTCGTAGAGAGATAGTGGAGGGTATTGACACAAATATGCATGACAAAGAGTTTGTATCAATTTTACCTAGTTTTGCAGAGTGGTGGAGTATTTACTTAGAAATTACTGAGCGTCTAGGTATAGATAGGAGACTTGACGAAATTGCTACAGCTCTTGCATATGAGCTTGTGTATGATATAGTTCCGCCTATAGAGAGTTGCAGGGCTATGGTTATGGGGAGAGAGGTGATAGTATTTGGCGCTGGCCCCAATCTAGAGATGCACTTGATGCTTCTCGAAAAGCTAGAGAATTTAAAGCAGAAAATCCTTGTAGCTGCTGATGGCGCCACTAAAGCTCTTGTTGAATTAGGCTTTGTTCCTCACATCATTGTATCTGATCTAGATGGTGATATAAACGCCATTTCTTATGCTGTTTCCAAAGGCTCTAAACTCTTCATTCATGTTCACGGGGATAATATTGAGAGGTTTGCCAGCTTTGTCAATGAATTGAAGAGGTTTACAAAAAGCTTTGCAGTAACAACTCAGGTAGAGCCTCACTACCCTATAATAAATATTGGTGGGTTTACTGATGGTGATAGGGCATATGCCTTAGCCCTCGCATTTAGAGCTTCAAAAGTGCTGTTAGCAGGAATGGACTTCGGGACTCTTGTTGGGAGGTACTCTAAGCCATGGCTAAAGTCAGCTGAAAAAGCATCTCCAAGGAAGCAGGCGAAGCTCTTAATTGCTTTAAAAATTGTCTCTACATTGGCTTGCAAAACCCGCATACCAACATATACTCTTTCAGACACTGCACCTACCTGTGTTGAAAAGGTGCAGAGTTCTTGGTGAAACGCCGAGCACCTATACATAGCCTCAAGGTAGCTTCATACCTACTTGCCTCCTCTATAGCTCTAGAGGTTGCCGGGTATCCAAAGCCTGGCAATGTGCATAGATTACGAGACTTTAGCGATACAATTTTTGAGGACTTTTTAGTAACGGCTGTTGTTACTGGACATCACGTGTTTAGAGCTGTTCTGAGGGGGTGCAGGCTTGCTCAAGGGCTTACTCCCAGGATGCTTGTTGGAGACCTCATTAAGGCTACTGTTGCTGATTCTAAGGGGGTTTCCGGGGGAGGAAACACATGCTTAGGGTCAGCCCTTCTACTATACCCACTAGCACTAGCCAGTGGCTTTGTTCTATGTAAAAATGGTGATTTAAATGCTGCAATTGTGGTTAGAACTGCAAAGGATTTGCTGAGCAAGTATTCTACAGCTTTAGACTCTGTAGAATTTTACAATGCTATTAGAATTGCTTCGCCGAGCTACATCAAGAGTTCTGACAATACAGGAGGTGTTCCTAATGTGTGGGATGAGGAGTACAGGGAAAAGCTATTATCCAAAAACTACAGGCTCTGGGATGTACTACTTCACAGTGCTAAAAGCGATCTTGTTTGCGAGGAGGTGGTAGAGGGTTATGCGAGGTCCCTTAGGAACTCTGTATTCCTAGAGAATAGGCTTAAAGCGCATAAGAATTGGAATCTAGCTGTTGTCGAAACCTACCTCTACCAACTTGCTCACGATGTAGATACCCTAATCATTAGAAAACATGGAATTGAAACAGCCTTGCATGTTTCTAGCAAAGCACTGGAAATTCTTAAGACATGCGTTTCAAATCATGACAGCTGTTTAAATGCTGTAAAAGCTTTTGATAGTGAACTTGCAGAGAAAGGCATTAATCCAGGGTCCTCAGCAGACATTGTATCCTCATCGATAGCTCTATACTCAATTCAAAAAAAGAGTTCTATACTGAGACCATGAAGACCCTGATTTTCAAAGCACTTAACAGCATTCTTCTGGCTTAAGGTAACAGTAAGCATTATAGGGTATTTTATGCAATTACTGATTTTCAAAGGTGTTAGAATATGAGAACAAGTCATGTTGGTAGTTTTCCACTAGCTTATTCCAAAGAGAATATCGCTAGAGTTTTAAGGGATTTGCAGGGAATTGGCTTAGACGTGCCTACATACCCTCAGTTAAGGTCCTTCATAGACATTTATCTTAAGCCCTTAGAGGCTTTGGGTATTGTTTACAGTAAGAGGGGGCTATACTTCTCCACCCTAAAGCATTTAGAGGTTAAACCGCCTAGGGTTAGAATTGATGATGCTGAAGAAGCTATTGAGGTTATATCTAGGGAGAAGCTAGTGTTTAAGGCCTTGAGAGGACCTATTACAGGTGTTTTCACATTGGCATCAAGGGTATACCTGTCTGAAGATATTTCCAAGGGGCTTCAGATGACAGCTCTTGCAAATAAGGACATTGTTATGGGCTTTTTTAGAGAATTTGCAGGAAACCTAGTGCATTACATTAGCTCATTAGGTTATAACATAGTTTTTATGGATGAGCCGTCCCTAACCCTGTTCATAGGTAGAAGGGTTCTCTATGGGTGGACAGAGGAAAGTGTAATAGAAGTTCTAAGCAGTGTAGCTAAGGCTGCTGAAGGCGCTGAAGTGGGTATACATGTCTGTGGCCAGCTTAATCCAAAGCTTCTAGAAATCATTGCGAGAGTTGATAAAGTGAAATACCTGAGCTTTGAATTCTTTAAAACACCTTCAAATCTAGAGCTAGTGAGTAAAGGCCTTCTTGAGCAGTACAACAAAGTCATTTCACCAGGAATAGTCTCTACATCAAGCTTAAGAGTAGAAAGCGTTGAAGAAGCTCTCGCCATACTCACAAAGATTTACAGCAAGACTGGTGGCAGAGTAGATCTTGTATCAGGAGACTGCGGCTTTGGAGGCTTAAAGGGAAGCCTTGGAGATGAAGAAAAGGAGTACAAGATATCAATAGAAAAGCTTAGAATTGTAATAGAAGCTGTGAAAAAACTTTGCCAAATAGAGAAGTGCTAAGCACAAAACCAGCACAAATCCCATTAATTAAGACAAAAATGTTTTAAGCCTTGCAATATACAAAAGCAGTAAAGGTGATGAATTCGCTTCCACTGAACCCTGATGAACCGTCGAGCGCCTGACGCAAGCTAGCTGAATAAGGCAACAGATTGTTCATTAGAGCGCAACATTATAACCATGAGCAAACGCTTAGTAAGAAGTTAGCAAGTACACTGATCTGATACCTTATGAAATCATTGATATCAAAATAACAGCAACAGCTTCAATCTGGTGGGGCCGCGGGGATTTGAACCCCGGACCACGGGGGCCCAAGCCCCGCATTCTACCAAGCTAAACTACGGCCCCGAGAGAAAGCACCAACAAAATATATGCTTTAACAAAACCTTTTAAAGTTATTGCAAAATGTCTGCATGACATTATAGGATAAAAATTAGCTTTGCTTCACTACCTTCATTCCTTTATTTTTTGTAGTACCTTATTGACTAGCTCTTTAACCTTTTTTATGTCGTCTTCTGTTGGAGTTACATTAATTTTAATTACATCCAATATTTCAGCTCCTAATTCCTTTAAAGCATCAGATAGCTGTCTATCAGCGTTGGTTCCCCATGCATAGAGCACTATAAGGCTAGCGTATTTTGTAGGTGGTTTTAGTAGCTTTGCTAAATATGTAACTTGCATTGTTAATGGATGTGCAAACCCTATTACTGTAGGTGTAGCTAGTATTAGTGCTTTTGAATCTGCGAGATCCTTAGCCACCTCACCTACATCTGCGTATGCCAAGTTGTGAACTGCTGTGTGTACTCCTTGTTTAATTAGCTCGCTCTCTATTAACCTAACCACTTTTTCTGTATACCCCCACATACTTGTATAAATTATCAATACCTTTTCTTTTGTTTTTCCTTGTGCCCACTCGAGATATTTAGCTAGTATTTTCTTTGGGTTTCTGTATATAGGTCCATGTGATGGTGCTATAATCTTTACATCGAGTTTTGATACTTTCTCTAACGCTCTTAGAGCACTTGATCTAAAGGGCATCATTATTTCTGCCCAATACCTCTGAGCATGAATTAATATATCCTCTACTTCGTCATCAAACATTCCTTCTGCCAGGTGTGAACCGAAGAAATCGCATGAAAATAGAATACCATCTTCCTCTAAAAAGGTGAACATAGTCTCAGGCCAGTGAAGCATTGGCGCTTCTATAAACCTCAAAGTCTTTGAGCCAAGAGGTATGACATCTCCATCCTTAACCACGTGAACCCTTTCAGCAGGTACACCATAGAATATCCTAGCCATTTTTGAGCCCATTGAAGTTGTGACAAGCTTAGCCTTTAGCGCTACATTGAGAATGTAGGGTATCGCTCCTGCGTGATCTGGTTCAGCGTGATTCATAATAACATAGTCTATTTCTCTAGGGTCTACAACCTCCCTTATCCTATCCTCTAATGTCTTTTCAAATCCCGGGTTAACAGTGTCTATTAGAGCTACTTTTTCTGAGCCTATCACTAGATAAGCATTGTATGATGTTCCTTTTGGAAGCGGTATAAGAGAATCGAAAAGTCTTCTGCTCCAGTCTTTTGCACCAACCCAATAAACATTATCAACAATTTTAAATGCTTTTACTTCAGCCAAAAATATCCTCACACTAAGCTGTGTGTATCACTACTTATATGTGATAATGAGCCTATTGTTCATGACTTAATGATGTGAGGTGAAAATATTGTTGAACACACATTGCATTTCACTGGATTTATTCCATCAATTTTTGTATGAAGAACACATCCATACCTTTTCACCATAAAGTATGCTGCAAACTTATGCAGCTCAACATATATCTGCATTGAGTCCAGTTTATTTTCAGCTATTTCTCTAGCCAGTTTTCTTACCTGCAAGTCTATATCATTAAAGAGTTTAATATTTATTAAAGCTCCTCTCTCACCTTTGTTGTACCTAGATATCAGGGATTGGGATATTGAAAGCATTCTTGCTACCTCCCTCTCTGTGAAGCCTAAAAACTGTAACTCTTCTGCAAGTCTTCTTTTTATTGACGGAAGCACATACTTATACACAATCTCATACACACTCTTCATTAGAGCACCACTACCTTCCTTTTTATCTCTTCAGGCTTACTTAGTATTTCAGTCATGTCTTCAACAATTTCAATAGTGCCCAGGTACTCTCCATTAGCTCCCTTTACAGGAACTATCAATACTCTTATTATTGAATCTCCAAGTTTTGTCCAAAACTCTCTGTATGGTGCTTTGCCTTGTTTTAACTCGTCAACTGTTTGCCTAACTAACCTCTCTAGTCTTGGCGGGTGGCAGTACTCAATTCTTCTACCAAGAATAGTCTTTGTTCTCGCAAAACCCCTGCCTAACCTACTCTCACTAAAGAACCTCACTCTATCATTCCTATCGGCGTAGGTAACTTCAAGAGGCAGAGACTCAAATATCGCATTTATCTCCTTTGGCGCTAGAAAGCCTGTTGAGAGCTCTACATCACCTTCCCTCTTAATAGAGTAGTTGTCGGGCTCAACACCCTTGGCTAATGCCATTGACCTAAACTCTTGTGGTAGTGCTTCAATTTGTTGAGGTGAGATCCTCCCATCTATTTCATATGGTAGCACAGGCTTTGCACTTGGTCTCCACTCAACCTCACCAACATCTACTAGCCAGCCCATCTCGCTAGCTATTTCAGCTATAGCAACCCACTCACCCTCGCTAAACAGTGCATAGACAGCTGGATACAGAATCTTGTTTTCTCTAAACACAAGCTCGCTAGCTTCCCTAGCTATCTCCAAAGCTTTTTCAGCTACTAACTTAGCTGAAGCCTCATCAACAGCCTCAACCCTGGACATTATCTCTAGTAGTTGTCTAATTTTCACTATGACCTGGTCCTCCCTACCCCACAAAACTCTTGGGACAGCCACTATACCCCTTCTCTCAAGGTATGGAAATACAAGCATCTGTATCTTTCTGTAGTGAAGCCTAATCTTCCTAAGCTCAACCAATATCCTCTTCACAGCCTCAAAATAGCCCTTCCTAAAACCCTCATCAGCACTAGCCAGTGCAGATGCGTAAAGCGCTAGAGCCTCAGCCTGCTTCAAGACCCACTCATTCTCCTTCATGAAGAGGTCCACTGGATGGCCCTTAGGAACACCATTGAGCTCACGTGACTTCAAAAACTCTCTAAAGAGCTCTACATGAAGATCACAAAGCTTTAGAATATCATCTATGCTAATACCCTCTTTAACAAGCTGTTGCTCAATTAATGGTATCTCAATAGGTGATATCTGTGACAATACACCACTATACCTCTTCCTCAGCTCATCAACACTCTCTCCCCTATGCACAGCTTTTAACAATTCTTTAACAAGCTCCACTTTTCTACTCATATCCAAATATGACACAAGACATCACCGAGTAACTAGTAGAATGAAGCCCAGAATATAAACACACCTATCATGAAAATTCATGAAAATACTACTTAACTGTCATAACATGGCAATACCTTCAATTATTTAAAGCCATAGAATTACCTCTAGAAATTTTAGATTACAAAAGTTCCTATATGGCAACAAAACGAAGTTTTCATCTATGGCTAGTCTGCTTGGATTTAAACATGATTAAGCCTCAAGGCCTTATCGCTGTGGTGAAACTAGTTTTAAGAATAGATCGAAATGTTAAACTTTCTACATCCATAAGATGTTAATTAAAATGCCATAGCTAACAGTGAGTGTCCTTTAGGTGTGTTAGAAAAGCTTATTTAAATACGTGAAAAAATTATAGAAAAGCTATTACTTAATGAAATGAAGTATAAGAAATAACTGATTGATGTAGTATCAGTTTTTATTTGAGATAAGTTTAAATATTTGAATGTATAATATTAACTTTTAGAATGAGGTGTGAGGTAAGTGGTTGAACAAATACCTCTGCAAATAAGGTCTAGGTTCCCTGAGATGACTGTAATGACATCACATGGTGTGAAAAAGCTTCCAGATGACTACAAGGGTAAGTGGTTAGTGCTCTTTAGTCATCCAGCAGATTTCACACCTGTTTGTACAACAGAGTTTGTAGCATTTGCTGCTAGGTATGAAGATTTTAAGAAGCTTAATGCTGAGTTGCTAGGGCTGAGCATTGACAGCACCTTTGCGCACATAAAGTGGGTTGAGTGGATAAAGGAGAAGCTGGGCATTGAGATACCGTTTCCAATAATTGCTGATGTCACTGGAGAGATTGCAAAGAAGCTCAACATGTTTCCTGTAGGCGGTACAC
>JAJHQM010000011.1 GCA_020833345.1 Ignisphaera sp. | reverse complement strand
GATGTACAGGGTAACCCAGGTTCGATACTGATATTGATGAAGAGAAATCCAAGTACATATTACCATCAACATCGTAAAGCCATACACCATCACCTTTCTCAACAACTAATGGCAGGTTTTCAGGGTCGTGAGTTGTTGTTGCAACGTAACGTCTGTGCTTCTCAATAATTTCCCTAGCCTTTGGTCCAGGAGGCTCTACGATGATTTTTGGGCCTTTAATTACCATACGAAGCACCTACAAGTGCTCAAATACAATGCTTACATATTTCATATAAGCTTTTGAGTTTTTCAAAGCGAATGTTTTTAGGGTGAGAAAAAGCCATGGCTTTACTTAGCTCAGGTCTTGTAATTGCAGGTGCTTATGCAGATAAAATTAGAAGAACATTATTTGCTCAGTTAAGAGATTATGTTAAAAAGGATAAGGAGTGGGCTCAAAAAATAGCGTTTGCAACAGCGCAATTAAATAGACTACTTTATGCTGTACTAGTTGAGCAACTTAAGGTGGATAAAGGTGATGTTGTTAGAATTAGAGTAGAGTATGATGTAGATGAAACTGGCAAAAACATTATCTGGAAGTGGGATACCTTAGTTATAGAGGCCTTTAAACGTGTGCCAAAAGAACACGTAGAAGCAGTAATTAAACAAGCTTTATCAAAAGTTGCAGAACTAACGATAGCAGCAGTAGCATATAATGTAACACAACTAGGTGAAACAGCTGACGGCGATGTTGTATTCACTGTTAAGTTGAATGATAGAGAAGTTGGAGCAGCTATAGTCACACCAGTTAATGATACACTAGCAATACTGAAAAGAGGAGCAGTATTAGAACCCACGCCTGCAATATTTGAGAGAGTAAAGCTAGAGATTCAGCCAGGGAAGAGCATAGAAGATTCTCTAAGAGCAGCCCTTTCAACAGTTATGCAGACCGCTAAGCATGTAAGTTACGAAGAGGCGCTTAAGCTTGCAAATGTAATTAGAGAGAGAGTTGCAGTTACGCCAATGGCTAAAATTGAAGAAGTAGAAGAAGAGTAACCTTAATGACTAGACCGTACTTTAAGGGTAAGTGATTACAATTATTTTTATCTTTTTCTCTTAACTATGAGTACAAACCCTCTCCTATCAACTACTTCAACAATGTCCCCAGGCTCTATTACTTCGCTGCTTTCTGCAAACCAGTACTCTCCTTCATAGAGAATCCTGCCTCTCTTTCCAGGCTCTATACGCTCTACAGCCTTACCTACTCTACTAACAACCATTTGTGTAGCTCTCTTTTTTTCAGACTCCAACGCTTTGTATAGTACAAATGAAAAGAACGTTGCAATACCTCCACAAAGTATTAGTACAAGGTTCCTTAAGCTCTCGAAAACTGTAGGGGTTATTTGTGTTGCAGGCGATATGGGCATGAGAAGAAGGCCAAAAACCAGGGCTAATATACCACTTACTCCAAGCACGCCAAATCCTGGGTACATGAACTCTACAGCTATAAATAAGGATCCTAATGCAATTAGTAATACTGAGACTAGGTTAAGACTCACAGATCCTCCCAGTAATGCTAATATCAAAAAAACTATTGTTAATGGCAATACATCTACTCTTCCCGTTAGTAGTGTTATGAAGGTTCCGAAGAAGCCTAAAAACCATAGAATAGAATTTACTGTAGGATCCCTAAGGTACGCATAAACTTGCACATATAGCGAAGGCTTATACTCTTCATAACTATTTATATGAATAGTGACATTCTTAACCATAGTACCATACTTTATAGCAATAACTCTTCCATTCAATTTACTTATAAAATCATTCAAATCAACAGCAACAATATCTGCAACACCTTTCTCAACAGCTTCCTCGCCCCTAAGAACGAGATTTTTCGTGATGAATAATTGCACAGCCGTGGAGTTCCTCCCCCTAGCCTCAGCGTAGCGTACCGCCATTGCAGTAAGGCTATTTATTACCTTACTTTCATTTATATACTCATACTGACCTGTAATTGGGTTAATTGATATAGGTTGTGCAGCTCCTATAACACCATAAGGTGAAATTCCTATCACATGCATAGGTTGAATAACTATACTAGCAGCGCTCAAGGCCTTGTCATATACGTATCCCAGTATTGGAGCTTCGGAATTCAGAATCATATTTGCGATGTTGATCATAGAGTCCACGTATCCACCATAACTATCTACTAGAACTACTAATGGGGCGCCTCTTTGTATTGCTAGTGATAACGCGTCCTTAAGATACATCTCTGTTGGTATATCTATAACTCCTAGAGACCCTTGTATTTTCACAAGTATTGCTACATCGTCATTTACACTATATTGGCATGCCACGTCACTTAGATGAATTTGCATGAACAGAACGAGAATTAAGATAATTAATGCGATCAAGAGTATGTAGTGATAGCTTACGTAATATTTGTTAGACCGCATAACCTCCTTACTCCTTTGTCGAGCTCTCTACTTGAGACTTTACTTTTCCAACAGCTAGTGCGGAGGCTAAGGCCTCAGTCGCTGTCTTTGAGGACAGGCTCTCAGTTATTATTATTACATTTTTTTCTTTTGCTATATCAACATATGTCTGTAACTCTCTTAACCTTAGTGCAACAGGATGCTTCTCATATGTTAATGCCGCTTCAGAAAGTATCTGAGCAGCACTTCTCTCTGCTTCTGCTTCAATTATTCTAGCTCTTCTAATTCTCTCTGCTTCTGCTTGATATGCCATAGCTCTAATCATTCCCTCCGGCAACTCTACAGCTTTTAATGTAACCATCGACACCTTTACACCCCATGGCTCTGTGACTTCATCAATTATGCTTTGGATCCTCTTATTTATCTCCTCTCTCTTTGCTAGAATATCGTCTAATTCTAGCTGACCTACAACATCTCTAATTGTTGTTTGACCAAGCATTACTATTGAATAGTTGTAATCTCGCACCTTCATCACAGCTTTCTCAGGGTCTACAACTCTGTAGTAAACTACAGCATCAATTCTTACAGTTACATTATCTTTCGTTATTACTTCCTGCTTAGGCACATCAATGGTATTTATCCTAGTATCAACAATTATACCCCTATCTATAAATGGCACCAAGAAGACTATGCCAGGACCCTTAATTCCTACATACTTTCCAAGCCTTAAAACCACCATTCTTTCCCATTCTTTTACAATCCTGATAGACTTAGAGAGCACGATTACCATAACAATTAAGAGCAGCAATATTCCCAAAATCTCTAAAGGACTTATAGGCATGATCTTTCCTCTCACAACTGTGAAGTACTAATTAGTATATTAGCTTCAATGAAAATAAGCCTTTTTATTTTAAGCTGTTTACTTAAGCCCCAACCTTGCAGTATAGTATTCCAGGATATCAGGATGCTGTTCGGCTACGGTTTCAAATTCGTCTTGCTCTACAATGGTGTATGGTATTGCATCCTTTATTGAATCTAGTCCGTGTAAGATCATTACAAGCCTATAGATACCTATTCCAACGCCTGCTGTAGGAGGCATACCGTATTCTAAAGCTCTCACGTAGTCCTTGTCCATTGGGTGATGCTCTACCTCTCCAAATTTTTCTCTGCTCTTTACTCTAAGCTCCTCTTCCTTGCTGAAGAAATAGAACTGAAGTATTGGGTTGTTGAGTTCGCTATACCCATTGCCTACCTCCAGACCTCCGATATAAATTTCGAATCTCTCAGCGTATTCAGGATTTTCCCTAAAGGGTCTTGCTAAAGGTGAGACATCTCTTGGAAATAGTGTTATAAATGTTGGTTGCTGGATTTTCGGTTGTGCAACTTTTTCAAAGATTTTTTCAAGTAATTTACCTTTTCTCGGATCCTGCACCTTAATGTCAAGCTCTTTTGCTATGTCAATTAATTCTTCATAGCTCTTGCCCTTAACCTTAACATGTCCAAAGAACTCGATAGCTTCTTCCAAAGGGACTCTTTTCCAAGGCGGTGTAAAGTCTAATACTAATTTCTCATTATTTCTTTCCACATCAATTTTGTAATCGCCGTACACTGTCTTTATGGCATGTGAGACCATCTCTTCTACAAGTTTCATCATGCCGTTCCAATCCGCAAAAGCCTGATATATTTCTATTTGTATAAATTCCGGATAATGCTGAGCATCAATGTCTTCATTTCTGAAGCAGACTGCTATTTCATATACTTTAAAGAAGTTCGCTATAATGGATCTTTTAAGATATGTTTCAGGTGCAATACTTAAGTAAACGTCTCTATTAAGAGCATGTATTTTAGTTATAAAAGGTCTTGCAAGAGCACCTCCATAAACCGGCTGCAGCTTCGGTGTATGAATTTCTATAAAACCTTTAGAATCTAGAAAGTCTCTAAAGGCCTTTTCAATTCTATACATAGCTACCATAGCTTCTCTCACTTTTTTATTCAGCATGAGGTCAAGGTACCTTAGCCTATACCTCTTTTCAGCATCTGCAAGACCATGCCATTTCTCGGGGTAATCCCTCCATGTTATTGCTAAAACTTTAAAATTTTCAACAAGCAATGAAAGCTCACCTCTTAGTGTTTTCATAGGCCTTCCAATAACACCTATAATATCACCTACATTGAGTAGTTCAACAACATTCCACAGCGTCTCTCCAATAACGTCATATCTGAATACAAGCTGAATTTGTGCTGTACCGTCATCAAGTACCATGAAAGTTATTTTACCATGTCTTCGAATTCCAAGTATTCTGCCAGCAACGGAATGCCTGTCTTGAGTTTCTTCACCACTCTTTAGATAAGCATACTTTTCTCTAATTTTTGCTAAAGATTCTCTAACTTCAAAGCTATACTCAGTGATGTAGGGATCTATACCTAGTTCCACAAACCGCCAAAATCTGTGTTTTTGAAGCATTGTAATACCCCTATCCTAATTCTTATACAAATTCTTCTATATTTATTGACTGTGTATAAAATGTCATAATGGAAATCACAATTAAGGTGTTATTACTCAGTCGAATAGCTCTTCATCATTTACCTACAGCGAAGAGCGCTTTCATCACTGCTACTTCTTAACTAAAATGCATCTGTTTATTAACCTTAAATGGTATAAGGTTTCTTATGTCCGTGGTGCCATGGATTCCTTCACCAAAAATTGTTATTGAATATTTAAGACATGCATTAGGAGTGAGTAGTAGAGATGTTGTACTTGATTTGGGCTGTGGTGATGGAAGGGTTTTGCTAGAGTTTGCAAAAAGCGGTGCTATTGCAATATGTATAGAGATTAATAAAACTCTATGTAATGTTACAGAAGTAATTTTTGCTATCCATGGTTTAAAGGATAGATTAAAGATAATATGTAACGACTTTTTTAAGGTAAGGCTTTCAGAAATTATGCCAAAACCAACAATAGTATACGCATATCTCTATCCATCAATACTTGAGGCTTTGGCGGAAAAACTTGAAGCAGAGCTAGACTTTTGTACAATTATAGCATCACTAGACTTTCCTATTAGGAGCTGGAGCCCAATATACGTAAAGCACCTAATTGATGAAAACGATCACAATAGAATTGTATGGATTTACGTAAACGGCATTTCAAATCCTAAGGCCAGACTTTTAAAAGGCAATGTCATTGACATAAACAAATGTATACAAGCTTGTATAGAGAAATGTAAAAGGGAACTTTATTTATATTGACTCAGCTTATCGACCCTTCGTCATGAAAATCCAACAACGTCGACCTCATCATCGTTGAGTTTTGCATATTTCGCTTATTTAATAGTGTTTTGTCAATTTATATGCTATAAAGCTTTTTTCTCACAGTTTCAGGCAGGCTTTCTTCACTAATTACAGTAGCTGTCTGCGGAGGGCGTACAAATTTTGGACCTACAATAATGTATTTGCTTTCACTTTCTTGTCTACTTTTCAAAACTCTAATCTTAACAAAAATACCGTCAATTCTCTTAACATAAACATATTTTTTATGCTTTAAGCCCATAAACTTCACTCAAATTAATGATATTTTATATGCTTATTTTTTAACTGGGTTTCGGAGTAAAAAAGTTGTGATGAAATGGGTAATAAGCTGTTATTAAGGTAAAGGTGTGAAAGGCTGTGGGGATACAAAGCTATTTTTCTGACTGGCAAAGTCTTGAAGAAGCAATAAAGCATTGCCATAAATGTCCTCTATACAGGAGTAGAAAGAACCCTGTACCTGGGGAGGGAAATAAGAACTCGTATGTAATGTTTGTGGGCGAAGCCCCGGGGGCTACAGAAGATGAAATGGGAAGACCATTTGTAGGAGCGGCAGGGAGGCTTTTAACAATGATTCTTGAAAGCCTTGGAATCAAGAGAGAAAGTATTTATATAACAAATGTAGTTAAATGCAGACCTCCAGGTAACAGAGAGCCTAAGGATGAGGAAGTGGAGGCGTGTAGCATTTACTTAGAATCCCAAATACTTTTACTAAAGCCTAAAGTGATCGTAACGCTAGGTAATGTAGCTGGGAAGAAAATCTTTGGTATGGGAAGTCAGCAGTGGGGTGGAGTTATGAAGATGAGGGGGAAGGCGTGTAAGTTAAGCATACTAAATCTTACTATTCTAGCAATACCAACACTACACCCTGCAGCAGCTCTTTACAATCCTCAGTTAAGGACATTACTTGAAGAAGATATTAAACTTGTTAAAAAGATTACAGAGAGCATTGCTCAGGAAACATTGAGCTTAGGAGATGTACAAAAGAGTAAAAGCAAGACTAAGACACTGTTAGATTATTTGAAGTAGCTATGTTGCGTCAATAAAAACGAAGTACGAAATACGTTCTTCTAAGAGTAACAACATGCCCTCAGTAGTTACCTCAAAATCTTTAGTAAGCCTCGAATTGATTAAAATATATGAAAACTGAAGATATGCTTGTTGTAAAACTTATCAACATTTCCTGCAACCTGGGCTATGCTGTAATGAGGGTCTAAATAGAGCTCTAGAAAATGTCAAGGCAGGGGGTCCAATTCATAGATCATCATCTTGGGGCTTTTTTTATGTTAAGTATAAAAGCAATTTAGGTGCTATGTTACTGTAGATGATGATGTGGGCAGCCTACGACTTGTGTGAAAGGGATGAAGAGCCCAGATGCTCAAGCTGAGGTAGTGTGTATTAAAGAAGGTAATTGTTGTATTTCTTTAATGGATATGTCAAAGCTGTTAGACATTATTTCAAAGGTGAGTCATGCAATTGAAGCTACGTCATATTTTAAAGGCTCAGCAATGTCATTGATTGAAGATATCGAAATGGCTAAAAATGCTACAATTAAAGCTAGAAACTCCTTAGAGGCTTTTATTAAGACCATTAGAAATAGCTCTGAAAAGAGCTTTGATGAAGCTTTTATTTATACAATGTCAAATACTTTAAATAGGTTAGTTGAGGTAAGGAATAGACTATGTCGTATATCAGAGGTTGTTGAGGGCACTTTAGATAGCGTCAAAGCTATGGTTTTAAATGGAATTATGCAACTCGATACTATACTTGTTCGCTTTTCTCTTATAGCACTAGCCTTTGCAGTAAAGGTTAAGAAATGGAGCAGGGAGACAGCAGGGGTCTTTGCATCTGCTATAGCATCGGCACTTTTTGCCTCTCTCTTCAGCTTAAGTGACAATGAGTATATTAATGAAACGCTAAGAAAATGCATATAGCATTAAACTGTGTGAGCTATATGAATGAAAGTATTAATGAGCATCTCCACCTTCTTACTAAACTGGCTCTGAAAGGAGATGAGGAGACAGCAGAGCTTTTGATAAACATCCTTTTGTCATTAGAAGCTCTGCAGATTCGAGCAATAGCATACTTACTTGTGTATCAGATCATTATGAATACATATATTGATTTGACTGAGGAGTGTAAGAAGTGTGGAGGAGTTTGTTGTAAGTTTGGAGAGCCAATAGAACTCTATAGCTTCGATGTAGAAGATTTAAAGTCTATAGTAATGGAATTTGATAACTACGTAATTAAAAATTGTGGTAAGGTGTATTTACCAAGGCCTTGCCCATTTCAAAACGAGTGGGCGTGTAGTGTGCACAATGTAAAACCATATGCCTGCCTTTCATATCCATTTGCTGTGGAAAATTTGCAAAAAGATGTCATCTCATCCTATACCTATTCACATCCTCCGAGGCCATTCATACCACATTTTTGTTTAGCTGGTCAAAAGGTATGGAATATTATAGATTCTACAATAAAAGACTATAAGTTTCTGCACGGAAAGGAACCTTTACCACAGGACCTCTTAAAATACACGTCGAAGAAGTTGAAAGTCCACATATAGCTGGGTCTTTTAATTAACTTCAATAAATCCTACTTTAATTCTACTTCACCTCCTACTTCAATTCATCAGCCTCTGTTAGGAGTTTTTCATGGAGAATTGTAGAGAGAGCTATGAGTGCTGAAGCTAAGGCGTATTCTGTTGAAATAACTATTCCAGGAGCAACATCCACTACGTAATTAGCGAACCTAAATAGGCTCGTAGGTACCCCCTCCCTTGCACCAACCATTAAATTTACTCTTCTTCCTTTTTTATATGCTCTTATGATGAACTCTGCAAGCTCGTTGGCAATTCTCGACACCGGCTCGCCTTCTGGCTCAAAGATTATCAACGGCTCTCCCATCTTAGATCTAACGAATTGAAACATGTCTTGCAACAATATCTTAGTTTTATGAACCTCTCTCCCACAGCTCTTTCTTTGCACTTCAAATCTCGAATCCACGCCTTCGAAAAGCCCTCTTAGAAAGTTATATAAGCTATACGCATCTATGATCCCTATGGGTGTTATAACAAGCTCTCCCACTTCATAAGTTTGTACCTCCCTACCAATGCGTGTGCCGAAAACGTATGCCGCATCTGAAGGTCCTAGATATGGCTCATGCGCAATAACAAAGCTTCTGAATACCTTATATATAGGGTACTTATAGGGCTTCATCTTTTTATAGAACTCATTACCAGGAACAATACTCATATATGCTTTGTCCTGAATTATCTGTATAACAATAACCTTGTTCGGATTCTCAAGATTAACACTAGCACCTGTTATCTCCTTTACAATGCTACCTACAGCAGTGTTCACATCAATGCTAGTAAAGCTGTGATGCCCCCTCCTAATAGTTCTTACAGCGAAACTATCCTCCTGAGAGATGTACTCCCTGACAATACTCTTAATAGCCTCCGCAATATCATTAATCTCAGCTCTAGAACAACTCAGAACAATATAAACTCGCTCAGCTTCTGGAATTCTCTTCTTGACCTCTTGTGCTAGAATTTGCTTATCAGAGGAATTAAAGACCAGTACGAGCCCTAAGTAGCCATGCGGTGCTGGTAAAACTTCAGCTTTTGCATCCAGTTCTTTGATATACGATGCTACAACCCTTTCCATTCCAAGCCTACACGTTATAATAATGTCAGCACATTGCATAGCATCAGCCTCGGCTCTTATTAAGCCTTAAAGACTTAATAAGGTGAACAATGACATTATTAAGATAGGTCTACATCATTTATATTACTGTGTAACTAAGTATTATTGGCAATATTCATAGCAATGTATGGCACTTACTAGAAAATCTTAAGATGATGAATTCAAGACATAATGAGAAGTGATTGCAACTCCCCGAGCTGAATTTAAATACAACATAAATGGTATACGTTAAGAAGTACCAACTTTAAACAATATTTTAGGCTGATGTATAATTTAGGCTCACATAACCTTAATGACGTCAACTTTCAATGTATTTGTTCCATTATAGTATCTCGATATGCTGTAGCTGTGGTTTGTTGGAAGTATAAAATTTGAAGATTACAGCGTTGATCATTTATAAGCATGATGTAATGCTGGAAATTGAAATTAGTGGGCCCGCGGGGATTTGAACCCCGGACCTCCGCCTTGTAAGGGCGGCGTCCTACCAGACTAGACGACGGGCCCTTAATCTTTGTATAATGAACTTAGGGGTTATAGCTTTTTCAGTTCTTTAGTACTCCCTCCAAGTATGTCCACATTTAATGCATTTATAAAATGTTGTTGGAGGCTCGTCAGCTGCTCTCGTTTGGATTTGCCAAGCATATACCTCTTCGTATCCGCATTTGGGGCACCTCACATACCCTTTTACTATAGTTGCTGTAGGTGGTGCAGATATTTGCAAAGAGTCCACTATAGCTGTCTTCTCTTTATTGCTATGTTGAAAAGCTCTCGACATAATCATTTTACTGCTCATGTTAGTAGCTTCGTATCCGCATTTCGGACATCTATACACTTTCTTTGTCTTGTCAAGGTGAAGTAGTGTTCCACAGCGAGGGCAAAACATTGTGACCTCACCTTTGCTGTAATGGTTTTGAGGTATAAGCTAGGTTTTCTAAGGCTAATAAGCATTACTATTAATATTGCTAAGTAAAAAATCTTTCATCACGTATGTGAACACCTAAGTCAAATACATTCTTCACTATGGCAGTGAGCATTTGTCCTTGCCTAATTAATTCAGCAATTTCAGGTTCGTCGTAAAGCAAAATTCCTATGCCAATAACTTTCAAGTCCTCGGAATCCACAATAGCAATGCATTCTCCCTTCTTAATTGGAGGTAACACTTTATCTACTGATGCGAGGAGCAAGTCATTACCATACAGAAAAGCTTTTACACCTTGAGGCTTTGCACTTATAGCGCATCCCATTTTCTGAAAAGTTTCGTAAATAAAGTTATATAAGTATGGCGATGGAATAAATTTTCCTCCCCATAACCACCCAGCCAGAATACCTCCACCAACAATTCTCATCTTTTTTGAATTCTTTAAAAGAGCTTCATACACCAAATTAGGATAAAGCATTACTCTTGTCCAGCCTCTAATAGAAGAATGCAATAGAATTCTGAACTCTTTCTCAATATAACTAAATGCTTCTTCACAAAAACACTCCTTAATAAAGTTTTTTAATAATAACCAAGCTTCACTTATTAGTTTCTTTTCCACCATACTTTCTCTCAGCCAGGTCTATAATATTCAAAAACGCCTTTATTATCTCCACTTTCACAACTCTTTTTTCTATCTTTGCATCCCAGATTTCATCCCAAATTTCGTAAACCTTAGCACTTTTACCGAGCTTATCACTTATAGCGTCCACAGCTTCATCTAACACCTCTATATCCCACCTCTGTACATCCTTAAACCTCTTATCAATAGCTTTTACAAATTCCTTTACAAACTCTATGTAGATATCATAAAGGGCATTTGCATTTACATTACCCTGACTTCTTGTCAATAGCTCTTCAATAGCTCTTCTAAAGAACTTTAAGTCCATGCTGCAACACGCCTTCCACACTTGCATCCTTATTCAAAAACCTTATTAACTAAGCTAAGAACTTATATCTCTACGCGAAATATAGCTATTGGTGATATCATGAGTGTGGATTACGCAGAACTAGGTGACTTAAAGGAGGGCAGCTATGTCGTTATAGAGGGAGAACCTTGCAGAGTTGTTGAGGTTTCTAGAGCAAAAACAGGTAAGCATGGAAGTGCGAAAGTTCATATCGTGGCAATAGGACTTTTTACAGGGTCTAGAAAAACTCTCGTCGGACCAGCAGATCAAAGGGTTGAAATTCCTATAATAGATAAGAAAGTTGGTCAAGTTATAGCTGTGCTAGGGGATAAGGTACAGTTAATGGATAGCGAAACCTATGAAACTTTTGAGGTTGATATGCCTACTGATGAAGGTATAAGAAGCAAGATAGCACCAGGTGTAGAGGTAGAATATTGGAGTGCTTTAGGCAGGAGGTTCATATATAGAGTTAGGTAGTAAAAATAATAATGATATAGGATTGAAAAATGGTATTGGATTCCCTTAAAAACCTAGTTGCATCTTTTTTAAAAGCTGGAGGTTCGTATGAAGAAGCAGTTGAAAATTTTATTAAGGAGCTACAAAAAACACTTTTAAAAGCAGATGTAAATGTAAAGCTTGTTCTTCAGCTAACTAATAGCATTAAGGAAAGAGCTCTTAAAGAAAAACCCCCTCCTCTAGTATCAAAAAATGAGTGGTTCATAAAAATTGTTTATGATGAGCTTTCAAAACTCTTTGGAGGAGATGTAAAGCCACAAGTTTTTCCCCAAAAAACACCATACATACTCATGCTTGTTGGTGTTCAAGGCTCTGGTAAAACTACCACAGCCGCTAAGATAGCCTACTTCTATAAGAGATATGGGTATAGGCCTTGCTTAGTGTGTGCAGATACGTACAGACCTGCAGCTTACGAGCAGCTTTATCAGCTTAGTAAGCAGATTGATGTAGCGTTTTGTGGAAATACAAAAATTAATGATGCTGTGGCAATAGCTAAGAAGTGTGTTACTGAATGCTTAGAGCAAAACTGCAATATAGTTATAATAGACACTGCTGGTAGGCATGGATATGGAGAGGAAGAGGCTTTGCTTAAGGAAATGCAGGAAATAGCTAAGGAAGTAAGCCCAGACGAAATAATGTTTATTCTAGATGCATCAATAGGGCAAAAAGCTTACGACATTGCACTAAGATTTCACTCTGCAACACCAATAGGCTCCATTACTATAACAAAACTTGACGGTACCGCTAAGGGTGGCGGAGCATTATCAGCTATTGCAGCAACAAAAGCTTTAATAAAATTCATTGGAACAGGTGAAAAAATACCTGAGCTAGAAGTATTTGAACCGAGAAGATTTGTAGGCAGGATCTTAGGATTAGGCGACATATCAGCACTTATAGAAAAGTTAAAGTCATTAGAGTATAGCGAAGAAGTTGAAAAAAGATTTTCAAGAGCGCTGACTGCGGGTAAAATTACGTTAGTAGACATATATCTACAACTTCAAGCCATGAGAAAACTAGGACCACTATCAAAGATCTTGCAGATGATTCCTGGGCTTGCTCTTTTACCCATAGATGATAAGCAGTTAAAACTAGGTGAAGAGAAGATAAAGAAGTGGATAGCAATAATAGATTCAATGTCTTTTGAAGAGCTAGGGAATCCTAACATAATTGACAAGAACAGAATGATTGAGATAGCTATAGGGTCTGGTACTAGTGTTGAGGATGTTAAGGAGCTTCTCAAGTACTACGAGCTTGTGAACTCAATGATTAAAAACATTAAGAGAAGAAAGAGCTTTCTTAAGAAGCTAGGCATTGATTTAACAAAGATGGATATGGAGTAGACCAGGATGCTATATAGTGCCATGAATTCTGATGGCATTACTACAATAGTTATTAAGATTTTAAAGAAGTATCCCTTATGTGATAGATGTCTCGGTAGACTTT
Organism: Ignisphaera sp.; assembly: GCA_020833345.1. Taxonomy (GTDB): domain Archaea; phylum Thermoproteota; class Thermoprotei_A; order Sulfolobales; family Ignisphaeraceae; genus Ignisphaera. The sequence goes on along the minus strand of JAJHQM010000011.1, from coordinate 16,731 downwards.
TTGCACGATTAAGTAAAAACTTAGGCAATGATGAAAGAGGTAAAGCACTAAAGATAACCACAATAATGGAGCTACATAAGATGGTTTTAGAAGGCAATAAGGAGGCTCTTAATGATTTAAAAGAGGTTTTGATTAATAGTAAAATGCCCTTAATTGGTCTCCTTAAAGAGTTCAACATAAGCTATCAAGGAGATGCCCCGAGGTGCTATATCTGTGAGGACCGCTTAAATGAGGTTATTGATACATTTTCAGAACTTATTGCAAAGAATATTGTTGAGAGTAAAAGGGAGAGCTTTTTGATAGGTGTTGTAGTGCCCCATAACTTAATTGAAAAGGAGCTCAATATTGCAAGGGAGTTTCAGTTGCAGTACTGGGAAAGCATTAAAAGAGAGCTTAAGAGAGAAATAGGCAAAAAGGTTCAGCAATTAACAGGTGTTAAGGTAGACTTTGAAGCCCCGCAAGTTACCTACATAGTAAATTTAATAAATAATACTATAAAAATGGAAATAAGGTCTTTATTCATATATGGCGTTTATAAGAAGTTTGGAAGGATGATCTCACAAAAAATATGGCTAAGAAAAGATGGAACAAGAAAGTATAAGTTAGCAATAGAGGATGCTATTAAAAGTACCTTAATATATGTCAAAGCATCAGACGCTGTGATGCACATTGCTGGGAGAGAAGATGTAGATGTTAGAATGCTAGGAAATGGTAGACCAATTATACTGGAGTACAAGAACCCATATATACATACAATTGATTTAAAGACTCTGAACGACACTTTAAACTCTTTCTCACCATGGATAAAATTTAACTTGAAAATGACTGTTCGTCGCAATTTTGTTTCTAGAGTAAAGAAGGGCTCTACAGAAGCCTTTAAAATTTATAGAGCCATAATATATTCAGATAAAGCATTAAGTTCTAAGGATCTTGTAAAGCTTGAGAAAGAATTCGAAGGAAAAATAGTGATGCAAAGAACACCCACACGAGTTCTCAGTAGAAAACGCGATAGAGTACGCTATAGACAGGTTTACCAAGTAAAAACCCTGTATATACAGCCGCATTTATTTGAAGCATTAATAAAATGTGAGGGAGGGTTGTATGTTAAAGAACTTATTACAGGTGATAATGGCAGAACTCTTCCTAGCTTTTCCCAAGCCTTAAATTCAACATTGAATTGCCTTATGTTGGATGTGCTATATGTTCATGAACATATATAAAGCTATTCACATGAAAAATACTGATTAAGAGGGTTTTCAACGGGTTGTAATAAATGGTTAAAGCACCTCAAGGACTTAGGCATAGAACACGAAAGTTGCTCAAAAAGAAGATTAGAGAGAAGGGTGCTGTTCCACCCCTTAGTAGAATACTTATTGAATATAGGATAGGTGACAAGGTATATATTGATGTGGACCCAGCTATTCATGGTGGTATGCCCCATAGAAGGTATATTGGTAAGGTTGGTAAAGTTGTAGGTTTTAGAGGAAGAGCTATGATAGTTGAGGTAGAGGTAGGATCAAAAACCAAGAAACTGATTTTACTACCTGAACACGTTAAACCAGCATTTGATGTGAAAGTCAGAGTTGATGAACTTTTAAAAAAGCTTAGCGAATTAAATAAGATAAGGTTAGAGCAAAGGAAAATGTTGCTAAGTTTATTAAGTGGAAAGGTATAAAATTTTCATTAATAAGAATGTTTCTCTGCTTCGCACATTCCGTTGTTGGGGGCTGAAAATGGCATATGAAGTCTTAGAGTTCCATGACATTCCCTATGCTGTTGCCAAAAAACTTCTTGAAAAGTACGCTCAGAAGCTCGGTGGCAATGTTTCAGAACTCGTTAGGATTGTTATGGAGTATTTAAATAATGTAGTTAAATGTAATGAAGATGTTATTGAAGAGCTTTATAATAAGCTTAGAAAATACGAACTTAAAGAGATAACAATTGCCATGATTCTTAACATAGTTCCTCAAACAATTGACGAACTCAAGACACTTATGGTGTTTGAGGAAAGAATACCTGATGAGGATATGCTAAAGGAAATTATTAACATGATAAATGAGCAGTGTAGCCAAAAGGAAAAGTGATTCCTGTAAGAGGGCTTAATGTATGAAGCCCAAGGCTAGGCGTTTTCAGGTAGTACCAGATGAATTTGCACTTGTTTTAGATTATAACCCCATGGGCAATCCTTACGATAAGCATTCCTTTCATAGGACTTCTCCCATAGCTCAGGGTATTGGCACAAAGTACTTCTCGTTAGTTGAGATAGTACCTGTTAGAGGCCAAACTCTTATGATTGGTGAAAGAGTAGCCATAGCTTCTGCACCTGATAGACCTGGGTTGAAGGTTTTTGACAGGCTCCTTTTTGAGGACCTCACTACAATAGCTAAAGAGAATTTAGTTAAGTTCTTACCCAAAATCGTTGAGGAGAAGGAGAAAGTATTTGTAGAGTTTTTCAATATTGCAGAGGCAATAAATATTAGGTTACATAGCTTAGAGCTACTACCTGGCATAGGGAAGAAGACCTTAACGTTAATTCTAGAAGAGAGGAAGAAAAGCCCTTTTACTAGTTTTGAAGATATTAGAAGGAGGGTTAAGATTTCAGATCCTATGAAATTATTTGTTGACAGAATATTAATTGAATTACAAAGAACTGAAAAATACTACATATTTGTAGAGCCTTACCCATTTTCACCTGAATACAGATTTCTAAATTACTTAGAGGTACTATATAGCAGAGCGGGATACTATGAGCCATGGTAACAAATTTCAGCAGCACATTTCTTTCGGAGAGAAATCTCTATAAAGTGGTTAAGCAGTTACTATCTGATGAGGGTATAAGGTTAAAGAAAAAGCTAAGCCAAACGTTTTTAATTGATAGAGAAGAACTTGAATATATATCAAATAAAGTAAAGGAAAGTGCTCCTAATTATTGCTGTGTTGTCGAAGTTGGAGCTGGCATAGGCAATTTAACATCATATGTAGCAGCACTAAATAGTGATAAGATAGTGATAGCTATAGAGGTGGATAAGAGGTTTGCAAAAATACTTAAGGCACTGCAGGAGGAGTTTCCTAATATTGACATAGTAATTGGTGATGCATTAAAGATTATTCCGTCTATGAGGGGATGTAGCATTGTTATAGGCAACTTACCCTACCATATAACATCATCACTTCTGGTTACCATAGCTAAGAGCTCTTTTGACTTAGCATTAATAACGGTACAAAAGGAAGTTGCAGAAAGAATTGTATCTAAGGCTGGAGACAAGAGTTATGGAAAGATTACAGTTTTTCTGCAGCATCTCTTTGAAGTAAATTACATTAAGACCATACCTCAATACAAATTTTACCCTAAACCATGTGTGGATTCAGCTGTGATTTTGTTAAAGCGTAAAAAGAGTTATGACACCATAGCACAACTACTTGAACATCTTATTAAATGTCTCTTTTCCTTTAGGAGAAAAACTGTAGGTAAAGCTATAAAGAACTGTTTAAAAGGGTTCAGAATATCAGAACTCTACAGGTTTCAGGAAATATGGAAGAAGAGAGTGTACCAATTAAGTGTAGAGGAGTTAGAGAAAATTGCTTATATAATTGCAAATCAAAAAACACGAAAGTAGAGACAATAAATAACATTATTTTAGTGCTTAACGAGGAGGTTTACGCGCCTTCAGATGATACATTCATTATCGCTACAGGAGTACTTCAGATAACAGATGAACTTGCAGAAAAACATCTTATAATAACAGAATTAGGATGTGGCACAGGCTATGTAACGATTTTAGCTGTTAAAAAGATTCTAAGTAAGGGCTTCTCAAATATGTATGCTATTTTAATTGATATATCCCCATGTGCTGTAGAGAGCGCTTTAAAATCCGTAAAGGCTAACGAACTTAATACTTACATGGACATAATACAGTGTGATGGTGCTAGTTGCTTGAGGGGAGGCTCAGCAGAGTTAATATTATTTAACCCTCCTTACCTACCTGTTGAAGATGGTGGGGGATGGCTTGAGAAGTCCTGGAGTGGTGGTAGTGAGGGCTTAGTTGTTTGGGATAAGTTCTTTGGGGATGCTTTGAGAATATGCAAGGGTAGCTGCCCGGTGGTATTCACGATTTCTTCCTTACAAAATCTTGCTAAGATTTTACAAAGATTACAAAATAGTTGCAAAATTATTGAAATTCACGAGTGTGTAAACTTCTTTTATGAAATTATATGTTCTGTGTGTTGTATAGTTGGTGCTGTGAAATGATTAAGGTAGTGATAGTAGGTATTGAAGGGGAGATAAATTTGGGATTCATTGTAAGGCTTTGCAAGAATTTTGAAGTTGACGAACTTTCTCTCATAAAACCGCAAGTAAATATTTGGTCTGAAGAGGTCAAGAGATTCGCAGCAAATGGAGTTGACTATCTGTATAGCGGTAGGGTCAAGATTTATGATCATATAGAAGAGGCATTGAAAGATATTGGTATTGCAGCTTGCACTTCTGCTGTAGTAGATACAAGTAGTGGAGATGTTCTTAGAAAAGCTATTGAGTTGGAAAGCTTTATTGAAATAGCGAAGCTTTATACTAATATTGCTGTGGTCTTTGGTAGAGAAAGTGTAGGACTTACTAGAGAGGAAATAGCGAAGTGTGATGTCCTAGTGCATATTGCTACAAATCCTAGTTACCCTGTTTTAAACCTCAGTCACGCTGTTGCAATAACTCTTTATAAACTCTATAAAATGCTTAATAAACCCTCGCTCTTAGAGAAAATGGATAAGGCAGACGAAGAGCAGTTAAGAACTGCTGAAAAGTACTTTGATGACTTAGCAAGACTCGTAGCAAGCGATGAAAGACAACATGTCATGTTTTCAATGGCTTTTAGGCATCTTTTAAGGAAAGCCTCGTTAACTAAAAGTGAGTTGGGTTTTTTAGTAACATTTATAAGGAGGCTGTCAAATAAATTAACGAAATGTGTGTAGGGATGTTTAAATGCCGCAGAAACCTGCTAGGTGTTATACACATCAGCAAAAGCCACCTTATACTAGGAAGGAATACATTCACGGAGTTCCACCACCAAAAATAACCAAATTCGTCATGGGCAATACAAAACTCAATGCTGAAGTAATGATGGTACTTAAGGCTATGGAAAGGGGCATTATAAGACACAATGCTCTAGAGGCTGCCAGAGTAATTACTCATAAGTTCCTAAGTACAGAAGTGGGTGAGCAGAACTTTCTTTTAATAATTAAGAAGTATCCACATCAAGTTCTTAGAGAGCATAAAATGATGGCTTTCGCCGGCGCGGATAGGTTGCAGGAAGGTATGAGGAGAGCCTTCGGAAAACCCATTGGGTTAGCAGCGGTTGTAGAGCCATTAGATGAAATAATTGAGGTAAGAGGTCTGCTACAGCATGTTGAGCTTCTAAAAGAAGGATTGAGAAGAGCTGCATCAAAGTTTCCAGTTAGGTGTAGTATAGAGGTAAAGATGCTTAAGTAAAGTTATGCTATGAGCTACTGCCAGAATTACGACTTTGAAATAAACACCATAGTTAAGTTTCTTAGAGAAATTAAAGCCAAAAAAGTGCTTTTACAGATTCCAGAAGGATTGCAATTATGTGCGCCAGATATTATACGGTCAGTAAAAAGCATACTTGAAGATATTGAAATAGTTCTTTCACAAAATCCCTCATTCGGGTCTTGTCTTGTAGATGATTGGGGTGCTCAAGAGCTAGGGGCTGAGGCAATAGTACATATTGGTCATGTGGAGTACAAGTATTATAAGCCAAAACTTCCTACGTTATTTATCAGAGGTGCTTATCAGGGTATAGATAGGGATAACATCATAGAGTTATTATTACAAGTATGCAAACAGCATTCAGCTAAAGCACCAATATGTGTTGGAACAACAGCTCAGCACATGGTAGAAATACAACGTTTTATTAAAGAGGTAAAGGATTGTAAGATTTTATATAAGGGTGTTGCGCTTGGCTGTGCACCTATCAACCCAAACGAATGTAGCACCGTTGTTATTATAGCAGGAGGTAGGTTTCACTGCATTGCTCAAGCTCTCTATAACATAGCATCAAGAGGTTTTGTAAACACCTTGTGCATAGACCCATATACGGGGAGTCTTTGGAATCCTGAAAAAGATGTAAGGAAGGTTCTTAATGTGAGATTGTGGAAAGTTAGAGAGGTTTTTGAGGCCCATAAATGGCTTATTATTGATGGCTTCTATGGTCAGCATAGACCTCACCTAATAGCTAACCTAATTGAAAAGCTTCGAAGGCTTGGCAAAGAATATTTAGTTACTAAAGCTTTAAGAATAAGCAGAGATTTACTAGATAACATAGGGGCGGAGAACTTTGATGCAATAGTAATTGCAGCATGTCCTCACATAGCTTTAGATTTAGCTGATTACAGAAAACCTGTTATAACAATTGGCGAAGCAATAATGGCTCTCGACCAGGATATGAGTAGGTATATTTATCCATGGTAATAAGAAGTAAGAAGGAACTCGAATTAATGCTTAGTAAAGTACCAAGATTTCCTTTTCCGAAACGTGAACTTGAGCAATATGTTTGTGATAGCAGAATAGCAAGCGAGATGCTGTGGCACGCATATATTTCTGGCAATATTACAAATAAGGTAGTAGTAGATTTGGGGTGTGGTACAGGTATTTTAACATATGGAGCACTACTATTAGGAGCTACAATAGCCTTTTGTATAGATATTGACTGTCAAGCTCTTGCTATAGCAAGAGATTTTCTTAGACCTCTTAATGATGCCAATGTGTTTTTTCTATGCTCAGACGCAGTAAAGATAGCTTTAAGAGGTGTAGACACAGTAATTATGAATCCTCCATTCGGCATTTACAGGCGTGGTATAGACATGAAGTTCCTAGCTTCAGCTCTTAATTTAAAACCACATACTGTATATACGATACATAAGTTTTCAAATGAACTAATTAACGTAATTAAGAGGATGTTAAAGAAATATAAGGAAGAATATGTAATATCATTACTGTTTACAGATGTTATGGCAATACCATGCATTTTTGAAACTCATGTGAAAAGGGTTCATAGGTTCAATGTAGCTATAGTTAAGATTGAAAAATTGTAAGGTGATTATATGAAGCAGCGATCTATTGTAACACCTGGAGACATGCTGTGCATTGAGGAAGAATTCATACCACATGCAGGAGTTTATGTTGATAGCGGAGTTGTTAGAGCACTTATAGTAGGCAAGCCCGTTTATGATATAGTTAATAGAAGGGTGTATGTAAAGCCTATAAGAAATATTCAAGTACCAAAAAGTGGAGATGTGGTGCTGGGGGTTGTAGAACAAATGAGAGATGAAGTGGCTATAGTTAGATTTGTTGGTTATGATATTAACAAGCCTTTGAAGCATGAGTTTAGAGGAGTGCTTCATATATCACAAGTTGCAGAAACTAGAATTCAAAGTCTTTATGAAGTTATAAGGCTTAGTGATGTTATTAGGGTTAAAGTACTCAATAATTATATACCTTTCATTGTTACCATGAAGGATATTAGACTTGGGGTTATAGCTGCCTTTTGCTCTAGATGCGGAGCACCACTTACTAAGGAAAAAGAGGTGCTAAAGTGTAGGGCCTGTGGTAATAGAGAAATGAGAAAACTGGCTCCAGATTATTTGTTTACACTCAAGTAGTGATGCATTTTGAGCAGGATTTTTATAGAAAGAAGCTTTACGTATTCCTGTCCCTCAAAACTTTTTTGTATTGAACTTCTAGAAAAATTGGAAGAAGAGGTTGCATTAGGAGTAGAAGTTTATGCAGAGCTAAAACAGGACAAGATTATTTTTAGGATTTTTGGATTAGAACCTTCAGTCGAAGAGGCTATAGTTAAGATAAAGAATTTTATAACACAATTCACAAAAATAAAGGCTCTTAATCCGAAACAAGGATTAACAGCTGAGCAACTATCTAAACTCATACACAAAGCAATACCATTGGATGTTTTAGCCGAGGTTCTTAAGAGACAAGGTATAGCTGGAGTGGTTATTGAAGGCAATACTATTTATGCAGATACGGATTTAGAGACGTTGCAAGTGTATTCACAATTGATAGCAAAGGCTCTCGACAAAACTAAATTTTTAAGACTTTCATATAATATTAAAAAAGCTATCACAGCTGCAATAGCGTTATACAATATCGATGTCCGCGAAATACTTGAAAAGCTGAAAAATTGTGGAATGTTAAACGAAAACGAAGAGCTTATAGTTCCATGGCAAAGAGCTTTAGACTGCCTTGAGGAAGCATACCCCATGTAAGGTTAAGTAATGCTTTTATAACCTTAAAGACTTAGAATAAAGAAAAGTGCGAGGTCTTTTACGATGACTATAAATGTAGAGTTAAAGAAGCTTACAGAAAGGGAATTAAGATTTGTGATTTACGATGAGGACAGACACTCTTTATCAAATTTGATAGCAAAGTTAGCATTGAAAAAACCCGGTGTAGTATACTCAGCTTACATAATTGAACACCCTATGATTTCATATCCTGAGGTTGTAATATTAACTGATGGCACTAGAAATCCTTTGGAAGTTCTCGAAGAAGTAATAACTGAAGCTAAAAAGTTTGTCGAGACTTTTTCAATTAAACTTGAGGAGGCTTTAAGTCATGCATCTAAAAAAGGAAAGTAGAATACTAATTGTAAATAGAATTGATGATGCTATTGTAGGTGTGGTATTAAGAGGAGTTGTAGGTATAGAAGACGTAGTTGTATTTCGTGATTGCACTTATTTAGTAAATTTTTGAAAGGTAAGCGAGGTATTGCAGGCGAGATAAATTATATCATTGCAGAGAAAGATGATATTTGTAATTTAAAGGAAAACTTCATGAAAATGATAATAAGCATTAATATGGTGAATGATATTGAGATAGCAAATGTTATAAGAAACGTTATTACGTTTTTAGAGTTAGTTAAACTAAGGCTTTTTAAAGTGGGTATGCTAAGAAGTAGTACAGGAGATGATTACGGTTTTAAGAGCTGATGCAGTATATTGATGAAAAACCCACGCTATGATCCTTCCATTCTAAGTCTATTCAAATAATCTTGAATAATCTCCCTAGTTATTTGCGGATCAGCTCTACTTTCTGTCTTCTTCATAACAAGACCAACTAGATAGTTTATGGCTTTAGGATTACTCAACGCGTCTCTAACTGCCTTGGGATTCTCCCTTATAACCTCCTCAATAACCTTACATAGGTATTCTCTATCAGATATTCTCATGTATCCTGATGAAACAACATATGTTTCTATATCAACTCCTTCCTTAATAACACGAGGCAGAAGCTCTTTTACCATCTTTACAGAAAGTACTCCCTCATCCCATAGCTTCAAAAGCTTTACAATATGCAATGGCGTTACCTTAAGATTTTCTGGCATTAGTTCGTATTCGTTTATCCATCTCAAAAAGTCTGTTATTAGCAAATCAGCTAACTTCTTGTAATTGCTATAGATCTTAGCCGCTTCCTCAAAGAAATTAGCAAGCCACTTGTTTAAAACCAGAATTGTAGCCCTATACTCATCTATGCTGTATTGCCTTACAAATCTGTTAATTCTATCATCAGGGAGCTCTGGAAGTGTAGAAGATATTTTCTCTATGAAGTTTTTGTCTATTCTCATAGGGGGTAGATCTGGATCCGGAAAATACCTGTAATCTTCCTCATATTCCTTGGATCTTAACGTAATTGTGATACCTTTATTGGGATCCCAATGTCTTGTTTCTCGTTCTACTTTACCCCCTTGTTCAACAATTTTCTTCTGTCTTATTATTTCATATGTTAAGGCTTTTTCAACATCTTTTATAGAGCCTATATTCTTTACTTCTACTCTTCCAAAACCTTCAAAGGAAATGTTTACATCTACTCTAAAAGCTCCTTCTTCTCTAGGGTCTGTGACCTCAAGGTATTCTAGTATCGCTATGAGCTTTTCTAAAAAGGCTCTGGCCTCTTTAGGACTTGTCATGTCAGGCTCAGTAACAATTTCAAGCAACGTTATGCCTGATCTGTTGTAATCTATGAGACTATAAGGACTAGCCTCAATGCTACCAATGTATAATATCCTACCAGGGTCTTCCTCAATATTTATTCTCCTAATTCTAATAATTTTTGTCTTCCCATTTACAAAAATTTTTACATAGCCATTCTTAGCAATAGCTGTGAATCCCGGTCCTATATACTGAGAGATCTGGTAGTTCTTTGGAAGATCAGGGTAGAAGTAATGCTTTCTTACAAATATAAGTTTATCACTTATTTCACAATTCAAAGCCTTTGCAACTGCTATGGCATACTCTATAGCCTTCCTATTGACTACAGGTAAAGTTCCAGGAAGACCTAGGCAGACTGGGCATACATGAGTATTTGGAGGACTTTTTTTGTAATCAGCAGGTGTAGGGCAAAATAGCTTTGACTTTAACTTGGTTAATTGGACATGAACTTCTAAACCTATTAACAGTTTTGGATTGCTGTACATACCCTAATGCACCTCAGCTATAATGTTTCTAAAGCCTGTCTTTTCCTCAAGCTGCATTGAAAGATATAGCAATATTTCTTCTGTTAGTTGCTTGGACATTATTTGAATTGCTATTGGTAAGCCATTATAGAAGTCTACAGGTATACTTATAGCTGGAATGCCTATGAGATTTGCAATTACAGTGTTTATATCTGCTAGGTATATCTTTATTGGATCTTCAAAAAACTCTCCAAGTTTTGGTGGTAATATGGGCATTGTAGGACTTACAACAACATCAACACTCCTAAAAATCTTATCAAAGGTTTCTTTAAGAATTCTCCTAAATTTCAATGCTCTAATGTAGTACATATCCCTATATCCTACACTCAAAATATATGCTCCCAAAGCAACTCTCTTCTTAACTTCGTATCCAAAACCTTTAGTTCTAACCTCCAAGTAAACCTCTTCCCAACTCTTATTTTCAAAGGGAACCTTAAGCCCATATCTTACACCATCAAACCTAGCAAGATTTGAACTGGCCTCAGCCATTGCAATAATGTAATATGCTGCAACAATTTGCTTACCATAAGGTAAAGAAACAGTTAAACATTCGTGATACGTGCACAACTTGTCAACAACTTTATATGCCTTAACTTTCACATTCTCATCAGAATTTTCAAACAATTCTTTGATTATACCAATTCTGAGCTTAGGCTCTTTATATACCAATTCTTTAACTAAGGCTACATAATTCTTACTGCCAATAGGGAGAGAGGTCGAGTCTTTAGGATCATGCCCTGCAATAATACTGAGGAGAATGGCTAAATCTATGGTGTTCCTAGCCATAGGGCCTATCTGATCCATGCTACTGGCATAAGCTATAAGACCATACCTACTTACTAATCCGTATGTAGGTTTTAAACCATATATTCCACAAAAAGCAGCAGGGTTTCTTATAGAACCACCAGTATCTGAACCTAGTGCTATAGGAGCCTCACCTGACGATACTGCAGCCGCGCTTCCTCCAGAAGACCCTCCAGGAACTCTAGATAAGTCCCACGGATTTCGAGTTGGGTAAAAAGCGCTAGTTTCTGTTGTAGAGCCCATAGCGAACTCGTCCATGTTCGTCTTTCCTATTATTATACTTCCCTCATTTATTAATCTCTCAATTACTGTAGCATTGTAAGGTGGAATGTAATTTTCAAGCATTCTTGAAGCGCAAGTTGTTCTAATACCCTTTGTCGAGATGACATCTTTTACAGCTATGGGAATGCCGAACAATTTCATGGAGTCTATCTTTCCTTTGCTTTCCTTTATCAATGTTTCTACACGTCTAAAAACAGCGTCTTGAGGCATGAGTGTTATGAATGCCTTTATCTTAGTTTCAACGCTTTCTATAACCCTATAAACATGTTCTAGGTAATCGAAAACTTTCATCGGATCTGTTTTGAACTCTTGTAGAAGTTTATAGATGGGCATTGAAATATACTTATAGCTCACATTATTCACCAACAGTCTTAGGGGCCTTTACATATCCATTCTCAAGAACGGCATTTCCAGATAGGAGCTCGTGATTAGTATCTATTTCATTCAATGGCTCGTCGTCTCTTAAGGGCAGCTCAATTTCTACTACATGGTACAAAGGTTCAACAATGTCTAGTCCTTCAACATTCACTAACTCACTAAATAGTTCAACAATTTTCCCTATTTCACTTTCTATTCTCTTTTTCTCTTCATCAGTAAATTTGAGTAGCGCTAGTTTCTCAAGGTAATCAATAACACTGCTTTCATACAATACTACATCACCTAAGTACCTTGATCAGTATTTGATTTATAACTTGCTTTAGTTAAATTAAAAGCCTGTTTCAGAAGATTTAGAAAAAGTGCAAAAGCTTTAAGGTATATAGTATGAAGCCAGAGGAAGTAGCGGAACTCTGGAATGATATTGTAGATAGGACACTAATATTTACAGCTATTGAGGAGTTACGAGCACTTGGCTACAATGTTGTGCACTTCATATCTAATGAAGTTGACAGGGAAATAACGGTCTACATATCGTTTACATATAGTCAGGCAAATGACGAGCTGACTCCCATAGCCATTACAATAGAGTTTTGTGAGGACATTGTTAAAAAGATACCACTTGATTTAATTTCGCATTTTGTGAAAGCCTTACATGGCTATGTTTTTAGTAACGGTAGTGAAAGTTCAGGTATATTGATTCCTATTTCATCAGTAAAGGAGCTAAAGATTTTATTAAAAGACATATTGCCGAGGTTCTTATCTGAGGTATTAGGTAAGAAGGTTAAACTCTGTATTAACAGCTATGAGCTTGAGTACATAACTTAGTAAACACATATGCATGACTTTTTAAGTAAATTTATTTTCCCTAACATAAGTTACATATCGCTATGGGATTTAAAGAATGCTTGAAGTACTTTTCCTAAACTCGGCAGATATAGAAAAAGTTATTGATATGAAGAAGGTCGTAGACTATGTTGAGATAGCTTTCAGAGAAAAAGGGTTGAAAAAAGTTCAAATGCCCCCTAAATCATATCTCTACTTTACAAAGTACAATGGCGATTTAAGGACAATGCCTGCCTACATAGAATCGCTAGATATAGCCTCAGTTAAAATTGTAAACTCTCATCCTTTAAATCCATCGAAATACAACTTACCCACTGTAATGGCTACAATAGTCCTTATAGAGCCTTCAACAGGCAAACCCCTTTCAATAATGGACGGCACCATTATAACGAGATATAGGACAGGTGCGGCAGCAGCTGTAGCTACAAAGTACCTTTATGGATTTGGTAAGAGCGCACGCGTAGGTATTGTTGGTGCAGGCGCTATGGCACCTTACACTATAGAGGCACTGTTACATGTAATTAGCATTACGGAGCTCAAGGTACATGATATAATTTTTGATAAAGCAAAGAAACTAGTAGAAATAGTTAAAGAGAAGTTCAATGTTAGTGCAAAAGCTGTTGCTTCAGTTTATGAAGCAGCTCAAGATGCAGATATCATTATAACTATAACACCTTCGAGGAGTCCCATCGTACTAGCTAGTTATATTAAAGAAGGTGTGCACATAAATGCTATGGGTGCTGATGCCCCAGGTAAGCAAGAGCTAGATCCAGAAATATTGAAAAAAGCAAAGATAGTGGTTGATGACTATGAACAGGCAATACATAGTGGAGAGGTTAATGTCCCGATATCGCAAGGAATTATAAAGCCTAGTGATATATATGCAGAGCTTGGCGAAATTGTAGCAGGTCTGAAGAAGGGCAGGGAGGGAGATAGAGAGATAACAATATTCACTTCAACTGGTTTAGCCATTCAAGATACTGTAACAGCATGGTATGTTTATCAGGAAGCTGAAAAAAGAGGTATTGGAAAGAAGCTGTGCATCTTAACTTAGCAACTTAAGTAACTTGTCAGGTAAAGGAATTCTCATCACAGCTCAATAGGGGCGGAGTTTCATCATTTTTTGAAAAACTTTGCAAGAGTTAATTGTTTAGTTATCACGCTTTTCAATAATAAATTATCTGTGGCTATACCATCAACGCCATAATTTATTATCTTTAATGCTTGAGCAACATCATTTATAGTCCATGCATAAACCTTTAGCTTCTTACTATGGGCTTCTTTAATAATTTGTGGTGTAATTGTCGTATACCTTGGCAAAATAGCCATGGCTTTACTCTTTACAGCTGCATTTATTGGCACGTTAGGAGTATTTGAAAGTAATCCAATCTCTATCCCACTATAAAGATTCTTCACTTTAGTTAATATAGTGTAGTTAAAAGAAATCACAAGACTTTGATCAACAACATTGTATTGTTTAAGTAATGTCACAACAGAATCTTCAAGTCCTTCATCCTTAATCTCTATAAACATTATTATTCTACTTCCTAACTCCTGTAATACCTCTTCTAGTGTAGGTATAGTTTCAGCACCAAATACCTTAATCTTCTTTAAATCTTCAAGAGTCATTTCTGCAATTCTCTTATCTATATTGGCAACTCTTTTAAGATCTTCGTCATGAATAACTACAGGAACGCCATCACGGGTCCTTCTAATATCAAATTCTATAGCATCACTATTGCTCTCTAGAGCTTTTTTAAATGCTGTTAAGGTATTTTCAGGAGCATGCATTGCGCCACCTCTATGTGCTATGAACAGAAACTCCTCTTTCCATTCCATCTTTTCCAACCAATGTTATTTCCTTATGACGGTTCTTGTAGATAGTTCCTGATATAAAGTGTATATATCTGATGATGAGGGGTCGGTGCCAGAATATGTTAAATCATTATATATCTTTCTGCATAAAGTTTCCACGTCTATGCCTGGTTCAACACATATTTGTATTTCCTTATGTTGCCTTAGAAGAGCTAGTATCACTAAAGAAAAAGCAACAATATCGCTAGATCTTAACTGATTTGCTTTAATTTTCTCTCTCATGACCTCCATAACATGTGCAAAGTAAGGATCGCTCAGTAACTCTTTTACATTTTCAAGTTCACTGTGTACTACTTTTGTAAGAGTGTCAGCAATGGCATTTGTTGATGGCAACATCTCATCGTCATTCAGGCATGGCATCCTACTTTTCCTTAAGTTTTCAGAAAGTTGTATGTGAGTAGTTAGTGTGGTTAAGGAGAGGGTCTCCTTAATTAAATTAAGAAGTCTTATTACATCAACAAGCTTCTGATACTCAATCATGCACCTCCTTGAAGTTGATGCAATGTCTAAACCTAGCTTCACGGGTGCTAATTCTAAGAGTTTTCTTAGAAATTCCATTTCATCACTACCTGTTCTTGCAAGAAAAGTGGCGACTCTTCTTTGCATTGATATTATATCACTATATCCAACTATATTTCTCTTAGCTAAGTTAATTATCCATAGAAGTGAGGCTATAGTCAATGCAACACGAGGTTTTGAGAAAAAGTCTAATTTATTAATGAGATCTGCACTAAGGAATCCTTGCACTCTATAACACTTATGTAATTTCAGCAGAGATTCAACAACATCATTATAACTTATTGTACTCATTATACATCACGGAAACGTATTACACATACCCACCTTCATAAGAATATACTATAAGAAAAGAGTAAAAAACTTATGGTAAATTTGTAATGATGTGTACAGCATTTTAAATGAAGGGGCATCTCACTTTTCAACAACAATTAATGTTGTTGATGCCTTTATATGAGGCATTTTTCTAATTTTTGATATTACAACATTTCTCAATCTGTCAAAGCTTTCAGCTTCGATAATGGCAACAACATCGTAGATGCCGTAAACCACGTACGCCTCCTTTACCTCTGGTATTTGTGAAAGCATTTTAGCTACCTCCTCTTCCATACCTACATCAGTATTTATTAAAACAATTGCCCTAGCCATTTCACATCCCCTACGCTAATACAAATTAGTTGGTATAGCATATAAAGCTTCATTGTACAAATACTAACTTCCAATAACAATAATTATAACATTTCTAACACTTCGAGGACCATCCATCTCGACTAAGAATATGTTTTGCCATGTGCCTCTCGCGAGCTTTCCGTCAACTACTGGAAACATCCTTTCAGCACCTATTATGGCTGAACCTATGTGAGCATGAGCATTATCATCAATAGCATTATGCTTCCAATCTCTACTAGGTTGTGTAAGTTCCCTTATAAATGATAGAATGTCCTGTAATAACCCGTATTCTCTCTCATTTGCTATAATTGCAGCAGTAGCATGAGGTGCAAATACGAGACAGAGACCGTTTTTAATACCACTTTTCCTAACAGCTTCCTCAACATATTCTGTTATGTCTATAAGATCAAATTGTCTAGCTGTCGAAACCCTTATTACTTCGTGATAAACCTTGCACATAACTTTCACATTAGTAAAGATAAAAGAAGTACAGTATTAAGACTTAATTTAAATTATTAAAAAATATTTTGTGCCTTACGACAGTATCATGGCTGTGTTGAAGTCTTTTGAGCGGGTTTCAGCATTTTGTAAACAATATCCTTTAGTCCAGTCCTGGTAAGCAACCTTTCTAATCTGTATAACTGTTCGTGTGCTATATCTAAAGTTTTTGCTATTTGTGCTATTGGAATACCATTAGCCCTGGCGTACAGAAGGTATATTAAGGTTCTTATGCTATGTGGGTGTCTTAACGATGATGCTATTGCTGAATCAAATACAAGCCAATCAAGTAAATCGAGATGAGCCTTAACCCAATCAATTATTTCTACTG
>JAJHQM010000053.1 GCA_020833345.1 Ignisphaera sp. | reverse complement strand
TGAACCTTAAATATGTTGTTTAATATTTCAAAGTGCTCTCCAAGACCCTCAACAATCTCCTTAACACTAAATTCTCTTGCTGTTGCCTTAAGATACCCCTTCTCAGCTTCAAGTATTCTAGTTGAGCTTGTAAACCCTTCTTTAGCTAAGAGCGCCGCTATTACACCATCCATAGCAGCTCTACCTGGGTTAAGGGGCTTGCTCATAGTTCCAAAAACTTCAATTAAACCCGCAGCCATTGTCCCAGCAATTCCAAATGCGTGCACCATGCTCTTCTCATTTAAATTCAGTAACTTTCCTGCACTAGCAACAGCACCAAAAGTACCTACGGTTCCAGTTGTGTGCCAGAATTGGTAGTGAGAGGGGTTTACAGCTTTACCAATTCTTATCTCAACTTCGTAACCCAAGACAACAGCTGTTATCAAATCCCTTCCGCTTACACCTTCCCTTTCCCCAATAGCTAAAGCTGCTGGAAGAACCGGTGCTGCTGGGTGAATTATGGACTCCTGATGTATATCGTCTAGCTCAACAGCGTGTCCACTCACGCCATTAGCTAGAGCAGCATATGTACAAGAAGTTTTTAGAGATGAGCCAATAACAGAAGCCTCAGGACCTCCACCCAGCCTCTCCACAACAGCCCTAACTATTTTAGCAGCAAGCTCCTGAGAACCTGCTAATGCTGAGCCCAACCAATCAAGAATGCAAAGCTTGGCATGCTCAATAACTCTTTTTGGTATATTTCTAAACGTAGTTTTTACAACAAACTCTGCTAAGCTTTGAGTTAAACTCACTTCACTCACCTACAAAACACATATTGCAAAACTTGAGCCTAAGCATCCAGTATTTATAGCTTTCTGAGGAGCAGGGGATAAAATGCTAATTTCCCGCAATTTCACAAAGGGATATTTTAAGCTTAACCTCAAAAAATTTAAGATTTTTCTGGTATAGTACTGCGACAGCTTTGCATAGGGGTAAGACACGTGGTCAGGCTTTACGAGTATCAAGGAAAGCAAATCTTAAAGGCATGCGGAGTGCCCATTCCCTACGGACATGTTGTTTCTAAGAATGAAGACATTCTAGGGGCTGTGAGAAGTGTTTTTGAAAAAGTTGGCACTGGGAGAGGTGTGGCTATCAAAGCGCAGGTTCTTGCTACAGGTAGGCTTAAGGCTGGGGGTATAAGCTTTGCGTCTTCTACTGAAGAGGCTGTCTCTAAAGTATTTGAAATGTTTAGTAAGAAAATTAAGGGTATGAGCATTGACAAGGTCCTCATTGAAGAGAGGCTTGATATAGCTAAAGAATTCTTTGTAAGCATTACAGTATCAGATTCGTACAAGATTAAGGGGCCCATAATCCTCTTTAGTACTGAGGGTGGTGTTGATATTGAGGAGGTGGCTGAGAAACACCCGGAGAAGATATTGATAATGCCTATAGACTACCTTAAAGGTATTGATGCTGCTGAACTTGAAAAAAGGCTCCTAGCCTTTAATTTGCAAAGCGATTTGGTGAAGAAGTTGGTAGACGTCATGATGAAGCTTTATGAAGTGTTTAAGAAGTATGATGCTCATACAGTTGAGGTCAATCCGCTTGTCTTAACAAAGGATGGCAGGATTGTTGCAGCAGATTGCAGAATAACTGTAGATGACAGCTCAGTCTTTAAGCACCCTGAGCTTGGTATTGAAGTTCCACGCGATGTTGCAAGGCCTATTACAGACTTTGAGTACATTGCGTGGAAGATAGAGGAGAATGATTACAGGGGCGTGTGTTTCTTCATGCAGCTAGTAGAGGATTTAAATGAGATAGCGAGAGGAGGGTACATAGCTTTCCACGGCATAGGTGGAGGGGCATGCATGCTAGCTGGCGAAGTTTTGCTCAGACGAGGCTTTAAACTTGCAACATATCTTGATACTAGCGGAAATCCAACAGCATTCAAGGTGTATAGAGGTGCAAAAGTAGCGCTTTCACTACCAGGAATAGAAGGGTACTGCTTAGCTGGAGCTGTAATAGCAAATCAGGAGCAGTGGTACCACGGCTTCGCCGTTGTCAAGGTGTTGAGGGAGTTTGCAAAGTACAAACCAGGCTTTCCAGCAGTAATACTAATTGCCGGTAATAAGGAGGCAGAGACTCACAAGATAATAAAGGAGGGGCTGACAGGTGTTCCATTAAGATGGGAGCTTTATGGAAGAGAGAAAGTATTTGACATAGACTTTATTGCTGATAGACTTGCCAAGCTAATTGAAGAGTACAAACAGGATAAAACTAGGGTCGCGGGGGACATCATGGACTTTGTTAAAGAGACAAGGCCTTCAGATTATGATCTAAAGCACTCCATATGGTTTAAGACAACAACAGGAGGTGAAGTATATATAGATCTCAGGAAATGCATAGCCCCTGCTTGCGGATTTGCATGTGTAAAGGCTTGTAGGTGGATGGGCACAGGCGCGCTTAAAATAGAGGATGGCAAACCAGCTGTTGCCTCTAAAGATCCTGAAGCTCTGCGCAGACTGTGTACAGAATGCCTTGCTTGTGAGTACTACTGCATGTTGAGAGGAGGAAATGCTATAAGAATCGTGGTTCCCATGTACGGTCTTGACGAGGTTGTGAAGAAGTACCATCATTTGTACAGGTGAAACACCATGGCGATACTCATAAATGAAAACACTAGTGTACTAGTGCAAGGTATAACGGGTAGGACAGGGGCATTTGGAACTAGGGCTATGCTTGAATATGGCACTAAAGTTGTTGCAGGTGTAACTCCTGGGCGCAAGGGGGAAACAGTATGGGGTGTACCGGTATTTAATACTGTTAAGGAAGCTGTAAGCGAAGTTGGCCCCATAGATCTCAGCGTAACATTTGTTCCCGCACCCCAGGTAAAAGACGCTGTGTTAGAGGCTCTAGAAGCAGGCATAAAAACTATTGTTATTCCTGCGGAACGAGTACCCCTACACGACATACTTACAATGGTGAGTTACGCCAAAAAAGTGGAGGCAAGAATCATAGGTCCAGGTTCCCTAGGCCTTATAAGTCCTGGCAAGGCGTCAGCCGGGTGGATTGGTGGGGCTAGGGAGCTCATGGATGAGGCGTTCAGGCCAGGCAATGTTGGGGTTATCTCCAGAAGTGGCGGTGGTGTGACAACGGTTTGCTGGTTACTAGTACAACATGGATTAGGTGTGAGTACAGCTGTTCATGTAGGTACAGAGCCTATCATTGGTACAACAGGTGCGGAGCTCTTAAGGCTATTTCAGGAGGATAGCGAGACCCATGCTGTAGCAGTTTTTGGCGAAATTGGCGGCCTTATGGAAATTGAAATGGCTGAAGTTATAAAAAGAGGGGAATTCAAAAAGCCTTTAGTTGTTTACATAGCTGGAAGAATGCTGCCGTCGGGAATCAGATTTTCACATGCTAGTGCTATTATTGAGAGAAGGGCTGATACAGCTGAATACAAAGAGAAGATGCTTACAGATGTAGGGGCTTACGTAGCTAAGAAACCTGAAGAGCTGGCTACAATTACAAAGCATCTGGTAAGGAGGTGAGAATGCATGAAATACGCTATATTTAGATCGCTATTGTTTGTACCTGCAAATAACTGGAGATTAATTGAAAGTGCGAAAAGAGCTCTTGATGCAGACGCTATTATACTAGATATGGAGGACGCTGTACCAATAGATGATAAGGAGACGGCCCGCTGGTTTGTTAAGGATGCTGTTAAAGAGCTAAAGGATGTGGGGCACACTATTGTAGTACGAGTAAATAGCATTGCATCAGGTCTTGCTAAAGATGATCTCAAATTTGCTGTGCAGGAAGGGGTTGACGCTATAATGCTACCAAAGACAGAGTCGAAAGAAGATGTGGTGGTATTGGAGAGAATGTTAGAGGAGGAAGAGAAGCAAAAGAGCTTAAACCCCATAGCAATAATACCATTGATTGAAAGTGCTCGAGGAGTTTTGAATGCATATGAAATAGCTTCTGCAAGTAAAAGAGTAATAGCTATTGCATTTGGCGCTGCAGATTACCTTAGAGACCTTGGGCGAAGCTACTTTACACTATCTCCAGACGAGCACGAGTTACTATTTCCACGAGCACAGCTAGCCATAGCTGCAAGAAGTGCAGGAATATATGCTATTGATACACCGTACCTAGGCCTATTAATAGACCTTAAGGGGGTTCAAAAAGAAGCTGAAATAGCTTTGAAGCTGGGATTCAAAGGCAAGATGTGCATACACCCCTCACACGTTAAAATCATAAATGAGGTGTTTACACCATCTGAAAAGGAAATCGAATTGGCAAGAAAAATAGTTAATGCATATGAAGAGGCGGTGAAGAGGGGTTTAGGAGCAACATCAGTAGAAGGCAGAATGATTGATAAAGCAACTTACGATCAAGCTAAAGCACTGCTAATCACAATTGAGGCGTTGAAAGAGAAGGAAAAGAGGCTTGGTAAGAAGTAACCTTAAGGAACTTTACCTTTACCACTAATTCACTTAAAGTGTAAATAACTTGCAAATCTTTTTGTATAAGATGTTTTAAAACTTCGGGGGAGTGTAAATAGTGATTGAGGCTATAAAGAAGGTTTTTGTAACTGATGTCACTGTTATTGGCAGTGGTTTAGCTGGGCTTTCAACGATATATTTTCTTGACAGAGTTGCTGGGAATAGAATTAAAGTTGCCATAGTCTCTAAGTCTCCTCTAGGCTATGGAACTTCAACTTATTATTCAGCTGGAGTTTTTCGCTGTCCTACTAATGGTTATAGTGTAAAAGATTATGTGAGAGACACAATTACTGCTGGTAGGTACATCAATAAGAGAGCTTTAGTCGAGTTAATGGCTTTAAGAGCTGCTGCATGTGTAAAATCCTTAGAGGAGCTCGGCCTCAGATTTGAGTCTGGGCGAGGTAGATTAAAGGTAGTGAGTAGTGACTCTCTATTCGCTGGTAAAGAACTGGTACTAGCTCTTAGAAGCTACATTCTTAGCAGACCCAGTACTGTATTGCTAGAGAGTACACACATGCTGGACATTGTTAAGAATAGCAATGGCAGTTTTAGCACTGTATGCATAACAAGTGATGGAAGTTATGTAATTGTCAACAGTAAGGTTGTTGTATTGGCTACTGGAGGCGCTGCTAATGTGTATATAAGAAGTGATAATCCTACTCAACTCACATGCGATGGGCATGGTGTGTGCCTTAGACTAGGCTTACCACTAATTGACATGGAGTTTATACAGTTTTTCCCGTTGGGAATTGCAGAACCCGGTAAGTACAGTTTTATGATACCGTTTACTAAGGGTAGGTTGGTAAACAGGTTTGGTGAAGACATTATAGTTAAGTATGGTCTGGAGAGCTTGGGTAAGGCAATAGTCTTTAATAGAGATAAGCTATCGAGATACATAATGCTGGAGGTATTGAAGGGTGGCGACATTGATGGAGCTTTACATCTATATCCCGAGCAACCACAATTTGAAGAGGATATAGATGCGCTAACGCTATATGCTAGTGAATTAAGAAAGAGGCTTAATTTAAAGACGCCCATCAGGGTATTGCCAACAGCTCACTTCTCCATGGGCGGCGTTGAAACGGAAAGCAACTTAAAAACCGTTATCGATGGGCTTTATGTAGTTGGGGAGCTGGTAGGAGGTATTCACGGAGCCAACAGGTTAGGAGGTAATGCGCTAACAGCATGTGTTGTTACAGCTGAAAAAGTGGCAGAAAATATCTTGACTTACACAAGTAGTAGGTTTAGGGAAGGCGTTGAGGAGCATGTGGAGGAAGAGGTTAAGCATGCTTTAGGAAAATACAGGCTAAGAAATGGCGAATATACGCCATCTGAAGTGAGAACTGAGATTCGTAACATAATGTGGCTTAAGGCAGGCGTCATAAGGAATGAAGAGTCGTTGAAACAAGGCTTCGAAGAATTACTTAGCATTCATGAGAATTTAGGTAAAGTGAGAATAAGTAATCACGAGGAAGTGATTAAGTACTCAGAAATGTTAAATACCTTACTCACAGCACTAGCTGTAACTTACTCAGCATTACTAAGAAAAGAGAGTAGAGGAGCGCATTTCAGATTAGATTACCCAGAGGAAAGCAGTAACTGGGTTAAGAACATCAGAATAACATATGAAGATGACAAATTCAGATATGAAATATCATAACGGCTTTGTACCTTAAACAATGAGAGGAGC
Organism: Ignisphaera sp.; assembly: GCA_020833345.1. Lineage (GTDB taxonomy): Archaea > Thermoproteota > Thermoprotei_A > Sulfolobales > Ignisphaeraceae > Ignisphaera. Next base: position 730 of record JAJHQM010000053.1, on the reverse strand, counting down.
GTGTTAAAGCTCTTTAACTGTTAAATAATTTAAAATGCCTTTCCTATTTATTTTAAAATTGTGAGCATATGAAAGTTTTGCTTGCTCTTCCACCAAACACACATAATCTTGAAATATACAGAGTTGGTGGTATAAATGCTCCTCCTCTAGGCTTAGCATATATAGCAGCCGTTCTTGAAGATGCTGGATATAAGGTAAGAATTGCTGATTCTCCCACTCTTAAGCTTACATACAATGATTTTATTGGTATTGTTAACGAGTTTAAACCTGATATAATAGGGTTCTCATTATTAACACCAACAGCATTAAAAGGTTATGAGGCTGCTAAAAGATTGAAGGAAGAATTTCCTGACATAATACTTGTTGCAGGAGGACCGCATCCAACATTTATGTATAGCGAAGTTCTAGCTAATGGTTTTGATGTTGTTGTGAGGTTTGAGGGGGAGTACACAATGCTAGAGCTAGTAAGAACATTAGAAAGATGGGGTTTTTCTAAAGATGCACTAAGGAATGTGGAAGGAATAGCATTTAGAGATGGCGAAGGGAATATTATTGTAACAAATAACAGGAAACCTATAGAAAACTTAGATGCTCTTCCTTTCCCAGCTAGGCACCTTCTCCCAATGGACAAGTACACGGTATTAGGTAAAAGCATCAATGTTGCTCATGTAATGGCGTCTCGCGGCTGCCCCTATGGGTGTGTATTTTGCTCTACTTCCTACTTCTGGGG
>JAJHQM010000052.1 GCA_020833345.1 Ignisphaera sp. | reverse complement strand
TTCTCATATATTCTATTCTTTCTCCAGAACTCTAATACCCACTTTTCTACAGCAACAGGATTGTACCTGCCTTTAACAGAGAGTGGTGTAGATAATGCTACCACCCACTTTTCAGAGCTTAAACGTGAAAAAGTAGCAACTGATATTTAAGCATTGCATAGAATAGTCAGCATATCTTAGAGCCTGGCTTAGCATCTCCTTCAATAGTTACAAGAAGAGGTTTCTCCTGATTGCAAGTAGCTAAGAGCATTCCCTGGCTCTCATAACCCATAAACCTCTTGGGCTTTAGATTAGTAACTACAACAACTTTCTTACCCACAAGCTCTTCAGGCTTATACCACTCGGCAAGCCCAGCTATAATTTGGCGAGTCTCAGAACCTATATCAATAAGTAATCTGAGGAGCTTCTTAGACCCCGTAACTCTTTCTGCGTGCCTCACTACACCAACCCTAAGATCTATTTTCTTAAACAACTCAATATCTATAAGTTCTTGCTCTTTACTCATGCAACTCACCTTAAGCAGTAAAACAGCAGTGGGGCTAAATTAATAAACTGTTCTATAGCAGGCTCTCAATGATTACAATAGAAAGAACAAAGCGTTTTCCTTAAGTTTCTCAGCTACACTCTGCCGTAGAGTAAGCAGAACAGTGATGTGACCAGAAATGGAAGAGTTAGGTTGTCTTCAGGACTCAGCATCTCTATAATAATAGCTGATAGGGATACTATGAAGCTTAGTAACGGTTTATATGTTATAAAGTAGAGAAGAATTGCGAAAACAATTAGCGTTATGATGTAAGCAAGTAGTGTGTGTTTAAGAATTCTTTTAGTCTTTTTATCTATAATTGAGATGATGGATGTAAGCCCGTCGATTATAGCTAAGGCCAGTATTCCAATATATATGCTTGTATAGTTATAATCCTTCCAAATTACATAACTTAATAGAATTGAGATTAAAGCAAAAGTTATACTCACATAACCGTATCTCCTCTCATAATCTCTTTTAACAGTATTTATAAAGAATAATAATTGATTTTCAAACCTATTTACAAGCTTTTCAATTCCCTTCACAAACTCAGTAAAGGGGGTAGCAGCAAAGCTTTCATTAATATACTCTAGAAATCTCTTTCTATGTTCTCTAGACATGTTTACAAAGGTTTCTTCAATATTTGGTAGCCTTATTTGAATGCTATTGATGAGCGAGGATGCAAATAGAAGAATAGAGTATGTAAGAAGAGTTGGGTCTAGGAAAGATTGCTCATAGCCGAAGACGCTTCGGTAGGGGGGTGTGAGAGGAATTGCTAGTAGCAGTGCAAATACCACATGCATTACCTTTCTCAAAATCTCAGAAGTAATAGACTCCTCTCTTACTTTCATAGCTGTCACTGTGCTTCACCAATTTCAAACTCTATGAGCTCGTAACCACCAGTTTTCATTCCTTTTCGACCATATATAGCTAATACGTTGCTTCCCACTATATCCCAAGTCTCTTCACCCATGCCGAAATCCACTTTTAGTATTTTTGAACCTGGTGGAAAGACCCAGTAAGCAACGTAATCGTATTCTACAACTTCACTTTCATAGACATTTTCATAAACATTCTTACCGTGTTTTATTGGTGCTTTGAATCTTATTAAGAAAACGATGTAAGGATTCCTCTTGCTTTTTCTAAAACCAATATCTATCATGACAACCTTAGGCGAAACCCTTACATTATTTACCTTGACGACCTCTTCATCTAAAAACTGCTGCATATTTGCCCAAAGCCTCGAAACCTCTTCATTAAGAAAACGCTCATTATTTGCGACGGCTTCGTAGTATCCCAAAGGATCATGGTAGTCAAAGACGAGGTAGTAAGATATGTAGTCGCGAGATACGTAGAAAAAGCCTTGTGCATGTACAGGCTCTACATTCTTACTTGCTTCCTCTAAAAATTTTTGATTAGGCTTCACAGCATGTCACCATTCAGTTAGTTTGAGGAAAAGAAGTCAGCTATTGAAGGTGTTTCAGAAGGTTTGGCTTGCATTTTCTGACCAACAGTGCTTTTAGTTACTTGAAGCTTAATGAAGCTTTTAATTTTCTTAAGCACTTCATTGTGATGTTCCCTTGTTTTTCTTCTCCACGCTTCAGCGTCATCAAAGAGAAGGGGTGTAATAACGTGCTCCACGTATACTTCAGCTACTGGGCAGTTATATAAGCAGAACTTGCATCTAATGCACATAAACTGCTTTTGAACCTCTGGCCTTGTTTTTCCACTCCTCTCAACCACCACTCTTATTGCATGCGTAGGGCAGTTAACTTCGCAAGACCTGCATCCAACACATAGCCACCATCTGTATAATAGTTTAAGAACGTCAACAAGTTTTTCAACATCTTCATTCTTACTAAACCTTAGGATCACTTCGTTACGACCAATAATAACGCTAGAATCGCCATAGCTCAATGTGATAGACACAGCATTTTTATTGAAGTTTGCGGGATTCACTACTGTAAACTGCTTCTCTATGAATTCAAAGCCAAGTTCTTCTTCAAAGCGCACTTCAATAGCATTTTCATTTCTAATCACCTCTCTGATTCTGGGCATAGCCATTTCTCTAAACGATTTTCTCCAATCATCAACACGCTGAGCTATGTTCAGCTTTCTTGCCATTATGGTTCTGTACCTTGCAGGGCCATTCCAGCGCCACAAGCCGTACACTATCCACTCTACTGGTAAATCCATTCGCTTTCTCCAATACTCTAAAACCTCTGCCCATTGTGACCACAGATCAGAGTGGGTTTGTTCAACAAGTGCAAGTTCAGCAAGTGTAGAGGCAGGGCACATGAAGCACCCTATTCTCTCGTAGCCCATGTAGTAAAGCGGGTTTACGTACAGCTTGTGCTTGAATATGTATAGCCATACTTCAAACTGGGACCACTCATTTATAGGAGATATGTTTACTAGCTGAGGAGCCCACCTAAGCCTCCATAGCGAAGGGCTTCTAGCTCTGTCTAGAGATTCGAGAGCCCTCTGACCAACAATATTAAGACCGCCTGAAGTCCACATAGACTTAACTGTTCGTGCTAAGGGTGTGAGTTTACATGTTTTGCAGCACCACCTATAGTCTCTTCCAGGTATGCCAAACACATACACAGCCTTCCAAAATATGTCATTAGCTGAAGCCTCAACAAGCTTGAGGTTATGCCAATTCACAATCTTATAGACAGTGTCAACGGTTTCAGGAAGCTCTATACCAGTATTGTTAAATAGTACTGTGGGCTCTAGCCCAAGAGAAAGTGTGAGGTGTAGTGCTATAAGGCTATCCTTACCACCACTAAAGGAGACTATAATGGGCTTGTTCAGCTTCTCAGCTGTTAATGCAATGAACTTTTTAGCCTTTGCCTCTAAAATATTCATGTACTCAGCATTAACCTTAATCACATCATCTAGCCCTGACTTCCTCTTGAAACCCCTAAATGGGTTCCCCTCACCCCACCAGCTGTGGACAAGCACCCTACCTCTCCCCCTTGAATACCCTAGGCCCACTACATCACCTGCGCCATTCACTAAAAGAACCTGTTTATGCCTATCAATATCTCTATCCACACGAATTACATCCATATGCTGATAGCGCTTCTTATCAGCAATCACCTGCTCTACAATATCCTTATCCACCTCTAAAATTCTAAGAGCACCAACTTTCGAAAGTCTAAATCTCCATGCCCTTAGAAACGGGTCGTAGTAAAGCCGCCCAATTTGAACTCCATCGACACAAACCTCCTTCATTTCATCATAGTAAGGCGCTTTATTTAGAAGAGCTATAGAGTTTCCAAGTATGGAGTCAAAGCCCTTTTCAGTTGAAAACTCATAGAGATAAGCATTTTTCAAGGTCCTGTAATCTCTATCGAGAGCAGGCCTAGCATCCCCCGGGTCTGAGAGAGGCACCCTTACAGCTTTAGACTTGCAAATAGGGCATGTAGGCTCTAGTAGAGGTACGTTGCAGTAAGGGCACCAGTAAAAACGCTTTACTTTTGGCCACACAATTCTTCTACTCACAGTAGCACCACATTATGTTAATTACATATTTATTAGTCTTTTAAGTTTAAGCTAATACCTTAGGTGCTGTGTTTAGAGGGTTAGCACACCGTGAGAGCTGTGAATGAGAAGGTTCAAGAGTACTTCATTGCGAAGGGAGAGCTGTTTAGGTTAATAATGGACTCTACGATTATGATGGAGAGGGGTAAGAAGCTTGCACGTGGAATAGCAAGGCAGTTAATGATACTAGGTTGCAATAAGGGTAGGGTACTCGATGTTGGCTGTGGCACAGGAAGAGTGGCAATACCATTGGCAGAAATGGGTTTTAATGTTGTGGGCATTGACATATCGCCAACATACATAGACATTGCGAATAGGAGAGCTAGGGAGAGAAATGTTGAAGATAGGACAAGCTTTATAGTTTGTGATGCTAGGGATATGGGGACGTGCACTAGTAGCTACAAGCCCTTTTCATCAGTTCTCTTTGTATGGTCATCGGTAATAGGGTACTATGATGAGAGTACAGATAGTAAGATTTTTTCAGAAGCCTACAATATTTCTACAGATAGAGCAGCACTAATTATAGCTGATGCTATATGTAAAGAGTACATGATTTTACATCAATACCTCTTCGGCATGACTAAAAAGGTTTACGAATACGATAATACTGTAGTAATGGAGAGACTTCTATACAATCCAGCAACAGGTAATGTCATGATAAAACAGGAGTTTTATGAGAAAAGACAAGGTGACTTAATGTTCATTGGAGATGCACATTTCGAGCTTCATCTCTACAGCTTAGACGAACTTAATAAGCTTGCTAATAAGAGCGGATGGTGTTTATACAAAGTCTTAACGGATTTGGATGGAGAAGTAGGGTACTCCCCATTTACTACACTAAATGCTGTGTTTGTCAAATGCAAAAAGTAGTTAAAGCTCTTTTGAAATTGCAAGGCACATACCTGTAATTTTGAAGTGTTTATAGTCTTTATCTAAATTTTAAAGCTGTATCACACAACTACTTTTCTTTAGAGATGATGAGCGAGTCCCGCGGTACGGAATTTTGATGACAGGACCACGACCACTGAGCAGAGGTAGCATTGCTATGAGTAGTGAAGGTGCTGTTTGCCTTCGTGATTATATTGATGTAGAGCCTTTAACGTATGAGGCAATTAGGAAGAGGGTGTTGGAGATATATAGGGAGCGGGTAAAGATACCCAAGTCTCCCGAGTCCCGGGGGCGCAGTAAAAGAGTTGCCTTTAGGTATATGGTAAAAGCAGAGAAGGTGTTTCAGTACATTGCAGTGACTCTTGGAAAGCTCGCTAGGCTTCCACCAACAAGTAGTTTAAATCCTTTTTACGCTGAGTTGGTGAAGATAGCAACAAATGGAATGTATGATGAGTTGAGAAGAGAGGCATCACGTGTAGTTAAAATTGTTTCTGGTATGTGGAGAGAGTACAGGGAGAGGATCCTGGGAGGAGGGGTTAATGCAAAGAAGTTTTCAACAGAATTCATAGGGAGAGTGTTGTCAATAGTGAGGAGAAAGGTTAGGGCACTATCCATAACGCAAAGCATTTCCTATATCGCTCGCACTACACCATGTATTGACTTTGAGAAGCCCTTGGTAATAGTCTCTGGAATGCCACAGGTTGGCAAATCAACCTTTGTGAGCAGGGTTTCAACAGCAAAGCCCAGGACATCGCCATACCCATTTACAACAAAAAATGTCGTTATTGGCCATGTAAAGCTTGGAGACGTGGTGATTCAGGTAATGGATACGCCAGGAATTTTAGATAGACCACTAGAGGAAATGAATGAAATTGAGAGAAAAGCCGTAGCTGCTTTGCAGCATTTAAAGGCTGTTGCCCTTTACTTAATAGATGCATCAAGAGACTCTTACTATACCTTAGAGCAGCAGCTCAGGGTTTTGAAAACTGTTGAGGGGGTTGTGGGAAAGGATAGAGTTATTTTGGTGTTTAATAAAGTTGATAAGACTGAAAAAGAGGTGCTGGAGAATGCCAAGGGTGTTGTTAATGCTATGGGTTACAGCAGGTGTTTAGAAATGAGCGCACTTCTTGGAGTTAATGTCTGGGCAGCAGTAGTTGAGGCTATAAATCTTTATGATAAGCTGTTTGGAACGAGGTTTAGTGAGCTTCTAAGCCTCTACTCTTCCTCTATAACCTCAAACTCGGGGCCCTCTTCCTCGTGAGGCTCCTTAGCCTCTGCAGCTTCTCCCTCAGCAGCTACAGCCTCTTCTTTCACACTCTTCTCTTCAACTACTTGCACAGGCTTTGAAATAGCTCCTGCTTCAACCATGTCTAAGAGTTTTGAGTATACCCAAAACTCATCAGCTATAGCTGGTATGGACTCAAATAGGTATTCAAATTTGCATGAGGAGCACCTAATGTAAGCAGATTTCCTTCCCGTCTCCTTATCTACTCTAATTGCTATTGACAGCCCGTGAGGATCTCCACACACTGGACACTGCTGTAAGCTTTGATATGCTCTCGTCTTCCTGGCTTCCTGCATAAGCTTCTTCATAATTGCGGTTGTTCTACGCCACTTGCTTCTCCTCCTAGCCATGCTCTTCACACCAGGTACTTTGTGGAGTTACACAATATTTATACTTTAATGAGAGGAAATAAGAATTTTAAGCACTGAGCAAATAACTATAAGTCTCAGGGCCCGTAGTCTAGCTTGGCTAGGATGCGGGGTACACGGAAAAACCGTGCCCGACTCGGGACCTTATTGGCGGAGATCCCCGTGGTCCCGGGTTCGAATCCCGGCGGGCCCACTAGCCAATCTCAATAAGGATTTTTCTCAGTGCTTCAAGTACAGAATCAAAGGATTTTTCTTTCTCTAGCTTCATTATGGCCAGCCTCTCATGCCCCATTACATCTCTTGCCAAGCCCTGGTTGTAAAGCTTCATGGATATGGCGTACGCCTTGTCATCTCTTGTCCTCACGGCTAGCAAATTCTTTTCTTCGCTATACACAATTACAGGGCTTTTAAATACTCTATATAG
>JAJHQM010000001.1:32500-95870 GCA_020833345.1 Ignisphaera sp. | reverse complement strand
GACCCTGAAAACCTGCCATTAGTTGTTGAGAAAGGTGATGGTGTATGGCTTTACGATGTTGATGGTAATATGTACTTGGATTTCTCTTCATCAATATCAGTATCGAACCTGGGTTACCCTGTACATCCTGAAGTAAAGAGTGTTATAATTGAAATGTTAAATGTGCTAACTCATGCAGCAGGTACAGACTTTTTTAATCCATACCAAGTGGCTTTAGCAGAAAAACTCATAAAGATATCGCCCGGCACATTCAATAAAAAAGTATTTTTCTGTAATAGCGGTACGGAAGCCATTGAAGCAGCAATAAAGCTCCTTAGGCACTCAACTGGTAGAAAATACTTCATTGCATTTATAGGAGCCTTTCATGGAAGGACTATGGGATCATTAAGTCTCACAGCTTCAAAAGTTGTACAGCGAAGAAATTACGTTCCTATGATGGGTGGGGTAATACATGTACCTTATCCCAATCCTTATAGGAACCCTTGGCATATTGATGGTTATGAGCATCCTGATGAGCTAATCAATAGGGTTATTGAGTACATAGATTACTGGGTATTTCAACACCTTACATCACCTGATGAAGTTGCAGGCATATTCTTTGAGCCAATACAGGGTGAGGGTGGGTATGTTGTCCCCCCAAAGAACTTCTTTACAGAGTTACACAAACTTGCTAAGAAATACAACATTATGTTAGTTGATGACGAAGTCCAGATGGCTATGGGCAGAACAGGAAAGATATTTGCAATTGAACACTTCGGCGTAGCTCCTGACACCATAGCAATGGCTAAAGCTTTAGGCGGAGGTGTTATACCAATTGGCGCAACAATATTTAAAGCTGAATTAGATTTCGCACGCGGTGCTCACAGCAATACATTTGGAGGTCATGCCTTGGCTTCCATGGTTGCGCTAAAGACCATAGAAATTGTAGAAAGACTTCTACCCCATGTTAAATCCTTGGAGAGAATATTTAGAGAAAGACTTTGTGAACTTAGAGAAAGGTATAGTGTTGTAGGCGATGTAAGAGGAATAGGACTTGCCTGGGGAATAGAGTTTGTCAAAGACAAGAAGAGTAAAGACCATGATGAAAAAACTAGAAACAGGGTCTTGTACGAAGCAATGAAAAGAGGGCTTGTTTTACTAGGTTGTGGTAAGAGTAGCATAAGAGTTGCACCACCACTTATCATATCAGAGGAAGAGGCTATAGAAGGATTAGAGATATTGGAGCAAGCTATTAAAGAAGTGTCACCATAGTCTTAATAAAGTTCGTTTAATAGGAGGTGTAGGGTATGATTTTAGTTCTAATAAATAATCTAAGAAATTTATTACCACTCTTTAATTACTCGGACTATTCAATTTGGTCTCACTTTCTATAGAACTTTAATAAGCCTTTAATACGTTAATAATATAATACATTTTCTTGGCGTAGATTTATGAAGATAGAACTTGAACTTATTGAAATTTACAGATATGAAGGTGTACCTGGTGTTAGGTATAGGTTTAGAATTAAAGATACTAAGATGTATCTTAATGTTACTGCGTTGAACCTTGAGGAGGCAACTAAAAAAGCTGAACAAATTGTAAAAAAGCTAGAACTTGATAAGTATTTAAGTGGTGTTGAAAAAAGCAAGGAAAGTAGAGGTTTGTAAAATTGCCTACTAAACGAATTAAATGCATTGTTTGTAATAGGACTTTTTTTGAAGGACAAGGAGTAAAGCTAGTATTGGGAGGAAAGGAACTCTACTTTCATTCAAAATCATGTGCACTGAAGTTTGTTAAAAGCATGGTATTGTATTTAGATCAAAAAGATCTTGAAAAAGCAGTAACCTCCACACTCAAGGAATTCGAGCAGAGGTTGCAGGAATTGGAAGAGAGAAGCAAGAAGCGTATAGAGGCAATTCACTAAGTAAAACATGCACACATCTTCATATTGAATTAGCAAAAGAATTGCCAAATAGGTAATAAAGAGAAAAACAATATTCCAATATAGCATTAGTAAGGAACATTTTAGAGTCTATAAAGTTATTTAATCTCAGTTCTAGAGTCTCCATTATTGATATATATGTCTACAGAAAAAATACATTACGTTAAGATAAGGCCTGCTACTGATAAGGATTTAGATTACGTAATTGCTATTAATATAGAGAGTCTTCCAGAACATTACCCTTTATCCTTTTGGATAGAGCATTTAAATAAGTTTGGTGATGTATTTTATGTTGCTGAAGTTGATGAAAAGGTTGTTGGATACATTTTAACGCGCATTGAAGAAGGGGCATCGTTTTTTCAGCATAGTAAAAAGGTTAAGAAGGGGCATATAGTGAGTTTTGCTGTAAGAGAAGGGTATAGAGGTAAGGGGATAGCATCTTATCTATTATCAACAATTTTGGGTATCTTAAGCAAATTGTATGATGTAACTGAGGTATATCTTGAAGTCAGGGTAAGTAATGTAGTGGCAGTCAATCTCTATAAGAAATTTGGTTTTACAATAATTCAAGTACTACCTGAATATTATTTGGATGGCGAAGACGCGTACCTCATGGCTAAGCAATTAAAGTAGCATTTCTTAACCTACACTAAGTAAAATGATCTCAATACCTTCTATCTTAGCTAAACATACAAGGTTTGAAAGCAATTTTACAATACTCATGTCTTTAGTTATAATGAGTACGATGTCTGAGAATGTTAAACATTTTAAAACTTCATCATATTTATGTTTAGCCACATTTAGTGAATTGGGTGTACATAATGTGATATTTTTTACTGTACTGATTTTACATAAACTTACGGTACACGTTATTTCATTACCTGATTTTATGTAATTTAATGCCTCAGTTATCACATTTTCAATATTATCATTCTTCGCAATTAAGTGTTTAAATGGGCATGTACTTTCGCAATTTTTAGTAACTATAGAAATCAGTATAGCAAGTCTCTTACCTTTAATCTCGCTTAAGGACCTCACTTCGTTTAATACTTTGATCATCACGTAATACAAAGTTTAAGAGACTTAATAAACCTAGTTATAGGCGATCCACAACAATGTTCTTACGCATTAACTCAACTGTAGATTGGAGATAATCTTCAACAATAGATGTATGCTTCTTCCTGATGTGATCTTCAACTATTTGTAATGGCAGCTCTTCACCACATAAAAGACATTTAATAAAGGAGCTATTCAGCTTTTTTGTAATGGGCTTTATTTTTAAGACAATTGGTGTAGCGTACTTTAAAATAACCTTAGCTCTTGTTACAGAACCAGTTTTTTCAACAATTCTTTGCGCATAACCTCTTACTTGGTGTTTACTGAGCCCATACTTTAATGCCACAATACTAGGGCTTTCGCTATACACAAAATAGTCCATTAAAGCCTTTATAACGTTCTCTTTGCCTGCTAAAGCTTTTACAATAAGGTATTCAAGTAAGCCTTCTATAGACGTTTTCACTGAATATTCCCGCCTACAACTTTAACTTCATAAAAATATATAAGCTAAATAACAAATACTGCAAAAAGTTTATAAACTACTTACATTATCTTACAATACAATATTATTTTAAGCATTCCTTATGCCTTTCTATAAGTAATACCATAAAATAGCATATTCTGTCCCTCACATATTTCTATTGACAACCTCTAAAGTAAGTTCCGTAGCGTATGTTAAATGCTATTTATGAATATTTATAAATAGCTCATCTCATAGTCTTACAGGAAATAGGGGATGTGTATGGCTTCAGGTAATAAAAATGAGACTTCTAGAAGTACTATAATAGAGCTAGGTATTACACTTACAAAAGTTATCTCATTAAAGCTTGATATAGAGACCCTCAATGAAATAGAGCAACTCTATAAAAAATTCAATTATAAAAGTAGGTCAGAATTCATTAGAGATGCCATCCAGTTCTATATAAAGGCTCTAAAACATTTTAACAATAGAGAAAAAGTTGATGAACTTTTTAAAGAAATGCCATAAGTAATTTACAATTAAAACTTTTCAGGCAATAAGTATTAAGTATTAAAGGTCTAGCTCAAACAAAGTGTCATGCGGGGGTGCCCGAGCCAGGTCAAAGGGGTCGGGCTCAGGACCCGATGGCGTAGGCCTGCGTGGGTTCAAATCCCACCCCCCGCACCAACAACTCTTATACCTCCTGCTGATATATCGTGAGGTGTTCAATCAAGACCTTATAAATAGTACTATGGTGCTGAGGGGTGTTATTGTGAAAATTAAGAGAGTTGGCAAATGCTATCCTAAGATTATTTATATAGCATGTAACAATTGCCTTTCATGCCTAAAGCTATGCCCGTATAATGCTATATATATTGATATAGATGACCATGTTAAAATTAATTATAATAAATGTAGTCTTTGTAGTGTATGCTTTTTGGTGTGCCCATATGGCGCAATTGACTGTCAGTGGGTGCCGACTCCATCATCTGCTCAGAGCGGACTAATACACTCATCATAAATAACTATGCTGCTTAGCTTATCCCCATTCTGTATAGGTACTTAGGGTGCATTTAAGTTTATGATTTACACATGTATGCCTATATGACCTCCACCCTGTCCTGAGGGGTGAGGGTTCTCCTGGGGCGGCTCATCGGTTCCCTTCATATATTCGTGTTTACATCCATCCTCTGAGGAGTAGTTGGGAGAGCCAGAGCTTCCCCATCTTAACTTGTTTAAGTGGTTGCTAATCCCGTATCCATGTGCTTAGAGGCAACCACAGTTTTCAATTACTCTTCATAAAAAGCAATTAAAGCAAGGAAAGCTTATAAGCTTTTCCACTCAAATGAAAGCCTCACCTTAAAAAGCAAGGCTTTCAGCTGTAAAGCGACATCTCTATGTAATTGTGGGTAGTGCTTCGTGGTAAATGCCTTCTTTAGCGGTCTTGCTTTTCTCCTCCAGAACCTTCTTGACCATGTCTTGCAGTTTTGCTATAAGCTTTCTCTTATCTTCCATTAAAACAACATCGCTATATCCATAAGCTATTATGTTATGTGCAAATGGGCTTGGCACTATATCGCTCTCTATTATTTCTACCTTTATCTCACTGTCTTCTATTTTCTTTAAAACCTCTTTGGCGTGAGTTAAGTCCATGAAGTCTTCTAAAATCTCCCTGTATGTCTCTTCTATTATTGGAAATTTATCGTATATTTCAAGCGCTTGTATAATCTTCTCAGCATTTACTTGTCTTCTCATAATTGAGACATCAACACCTTTATAGCGTCGAAGTAACATAAATGCTCTTTCAGCACAATGCCTAAACCTTTTCTTAAACAACTCTGTTGCTCTTACTGCTTTCCGTACAATATCCTCTACATTTCTATGAGACACCATAGATACGAGCCTTGAAACTTCATCTACCTTTATTGGGCTTGAAAATGTCAGCATAAAGCCATTGTCTGTTACTGTTACCTTAACGCCTTCCCTAAGATACCTGGCAAAAACATATGCATATGCTCTTGAAAGTACATCATTTACCCTTCTACCAAATAGGCTATGAAATATAATGTTTGTAGTTCTTTTCTCAGTGTCAAACCATAGCTCAATTAATATGAGTCTATCTGAAGGAACTTTATTGTTTGTAAAAACCATCTGCTGATACACGTAATCGTAAATATGCTCAGCTGCATGTCTCTCAATGTTGTACTCTTTCATAATCCATGATATAACATACTCCCTAGGCATGAAATTAATTAGTTCAGCGATTATTCTTCTAAACTTTCCTACTTCAAGTGCTGAATCGTAAGCTAGTGGCAACATTTCAGAAAACCATGAGGGAACAGTCGGCCTTTCTCCTTCAGCAGGCTCAACAACAATATATGTTGGGTACAGAGATAAAACTCTATATGTCTTGCCACCCAGAACAAAGATGTCCCCCGGTGCCAGAATTTCTGCAAATCCCTCTTCTAGATCCCCAATATACCTCTTCCTTCCGTTAACCACAGCCACTACAATAACCTTTGCTTCATCAGGTATTGCTCCCACATTAAGCTGGTATATCATTCTGGCACCTCTCTTCCTTCCAATAACCTTTGACTCTTCATCATACCGTATTTTAGCATAGACACTGTAGTCCTCTAGACCAGGATACTTACCACTAAGATACTTAATGACGCTTAATAACTCCTCCTCTGTAATTTCGTGATAAGAGTAACTTCTCTTAATGACTCTAAAAACCTCATCAATAGTTCTAGGCCTTTCAAGAGACATCCCAACTATGTGCTGTGCTAGAATATCAAGGGGTTTCTTAGGTATTTTCACACGGTCTATCTTTCTCTGAATTGCGAGTTTTGCTAGTACTGTACACTCAACTAAATCGTCCCTATCCACTACTATTATAACTCCTTTACTAACAGCATAAGCGTTATGCCCGGCTCTACCAACTCTTTGCAAAAGCCTTGTAACACTTTTTGGACTGCTTAACAGTACTACAAGATCTATGTACCCTATATCAATACCAAGCTCTAAACTTGTTGAAGAAACTGCTACTCGCAAAAACCCTTTTTTAAGCTTATCCTCAACTTCAAGTCTCAAATCTCTACTTAAGCTACTGTGATGGGCCTCAATTTCATCAGCGTCTAATACTCCATTTGAGCTTAAGCTTTTCTTGAGCTTGTACACAACTCTTTCTGTAGCACTTCTTGTATTAGTAAACACAAGCGTAGTCTTATGTTGCAAAACCAGCTTCACTAACTCTTCATATATTGCTTCATTAAGTACAGAAGCGGGCGTATAGACCAAGTCAAAGCGGGGTACAGCAATCCTTATGTCTATAGGTTTTGAGAACCTTGCATCAGCTATTACTATAGGTCTTGGGACACCACCATCATCATAACCTGCTAAAAACCTTGCAACTTCTTCTAGCGGTGCTATTGTAGCGCTTAAACCTATTCTCTGATAGTCATTGCCAACAAGATCAACTAACCTTTCAAGAGATAACGATAAATGAGCTCCCCGTTTGCTAGATGCAAGCTCGTGAACCTCATCTACAATAACCCATCTCACTGTAGCAAGCTTTTCTCTAAATTTAGGAGCATTTAAAGCAAGAGCAAGGCTCTCTGGTGTTGTAATAAGGATATGCGGAGGTGTCTTAACCATTTTAGATTTTTCATGAGGTAGCGTATCGCTAGTCCTTACCGCAACTCTTACATCCACATTTACTCCAAGCTCCTTGCTAATATGCTCCCTAATGTCAGAAAGCGGCTGTATGAGGTTCTTCTGCATATCGTTATTTAAAGCCCTTAATGGCGAAACATATACCACGTATACTTGATCCTTTAATTCGCCACTTAAAGCATATCGAAAAAGCTCATCAATTATGGGCAAGAATGCAGCTAAGGTTTTTCCCGTACCTGTAGGACTAGATATTAAAACATTGTAACCAGCCTTTATGTAGGGTATGGCCATTTTTTGCGGGGGGGTCAAGGAGCCGTATTTACCTTTAAACCATTGAGCAATTTGAGGAATGAGAAGGCTTAGAACCTCAGCATCACCAAATTCATGAGCATACGCAATTCCATTTGAAAAATCAAGTGAGAGCTCTCGCTTCAATGGTAGCACCGAAGCTAAACTGAAGACACTTCTTCATTACTCTTGCTTAAATTACGTTAAGACCTTATTAAATGTTAGATTTATGAAACTTCGCTAAATTCCTGCCCTGGATAAAGCTTCTCTTATATTTTGTGGCAATGCCATGTAATCTACTTCTTCAGCACCCTTTGTATCGTATTCCCACTCTTTTTCTGAACCATCAGAAGCCGCATACGCATGTTTAATAACATACATGGGGACTACAAATAGTTTACCGTCTTGCGATCTGCATAGCTCTACTACTATTCTTCTATTGCCTTTTTTAACAATGTATTTTTTCTCAACAGACAGTTTATACATTGGCTTCTCCCCCCTCTTTGCTTCCCGCCTTTAGCAAACTCTTAATTACATTATTTGGCAGAGTAAAAAAGTGTTTGCTTACTTCAATTATATAGCTCGTAGAGGGAACAGTTTTTGGTATACCTATATTAAGTGCTAATAAATTCTTTTCCATGTTTAACTCCAGTGGAGCTTTGATTTTCCCTGACTCAATTCTAAGGCCTATTTCATATGCTATAACAAACTTTGTAAATCTTTTAATTGTATCTTGCAAATTATTAAAGAAGCTATACAATTTTCTTAATGATGAGATTAATTCTTCAAATTTTATGAATCCGAAATAGTATAGTGTAAAGATGAACCTGAGAAACCTTGCCATAATACCTTCACTTATTTTACTGCATATTTCCCTCAATTCTTTGCAAAACTCCTCTTGCGAACTTGCTTTCTTAAGAGAGTTCCACATTTGTTCAAACTGTATTTCTAATGAGAAAACATTTTTAAGAACATCTTCTTGGAGGTCCTTATCTATTCCAAGCCCCCACCTCCCTATGATGTATAATGAGGAGAGCTCTTTTTCATAGAGGTCTGGAGGGCTACTTGCTCCTCTAATTGGCTCTACATTCATAGATTCATAAACGCTCTTTAAAATTTCTACAACCTCTTCCCTTTTTAGCACAGGTTTTGAGACTATTATGCTCCACACTGTTGTTAATGCCTCTATTCTCTTTCTTCTTAGATTCACTTAATAACACCCTTCAAATGCTTCTCTCAAGGTATTAAATAAAGTTTCACTATTCCTTATGGTGACTAGGTATATATACCCTTAATACACTACCTCAATATCAATAATTCAAAGCGTGGGCATAGCCATATGAAGAGCCTGAATGTTGATATTGTTATAACAACGGATAGAAGCATGATGACAAATCACCATAGAAGAGAATTTCTAGGATTTCTCGCAACAGGTCCTGCAATTTATGTTCCTGAATCGCTATGGATGTATTTGTGCTGTCCAAAGCCTGAGATAGATGAATTTGGGAGACCTGTTGAAGCTCCCTATGGTTTGAGAAAAATTGAAGCGTCACTACAGAATGCTGGTTTTGAAGCTCATATCATAGATCCTGATTACTTAGATAGATATGCTAATAAGGCAAAGATACTTATGATAGGGCACCACGACTTCTTTGCATTTGGCCCTCCAAGCTCTGAATGGTGGCTCATTACGGGAAGAGAGCCTGTTAATAGAAAGAGTTTCTTTAAATTAATGGAAAGCAAAGCTGTAAGAAAGATGAAACAGAGAGGAGTTAAAATTGTTGTTGGAGGTCCAGCTGCGTGGCAATGGCTTTGGGAGCCTGAATTTGTTGAAAAGTGGGGTATTGATGTGATAGTTGAAGGTGAGGCTGACGAGATAATAGTTGATATTACTGAAAAGCTTATGAGAGGTGATGAGGTGCCTAAGTATATATATGTAGGAGCTCATGAGTCTCCATCAGTAGAAAAAATACCTGTGATAAAAGGTGCTAGTGTTAATGGTCTTATTGAAATAATGAGAGGTTGCCCAAGAGGTTGCAAGTTTTGTAGTGTTACGTTAAGACCTCTAAGGCATATTCCAATTGACACTATACTAAGGGAAATAGAAGTCAATAAGAAATTTGGTGTGAATAATACTGTTCTGCACAGCGAAGACGTTTTACTATATGGTGCAAAAGGTATAGAGATAAGTGAGGACGCCTTGATAAAACTGCATGATACTGTAACAAAGAATGTGAAAAGTTTAGCATGGGCTCACGCATCTCTTGCAGCAATAGTCTATGCTCAAAGAAAATACAAATTGATATCGAGATTAACAGATATTATTTATTCTCGTCTTGATCAAAACTACTTGGGTGTTGAGGTAGGTATTGAAACAGGCTCACCTAGATTAGCAAAGATAATAATGCCGGCTAAAGCAGCGCCTTTCAAAGCTGAGGAGTGGCCAGATATTGTTGAAGAGGCGTTTGCTATAATGCATGACCACAAAATAATACCCGCTGCTACTTTTATATTAGGATTCCCTGGTGAGGAGCCGGATGATGTTATCAAAACACTAGAGCTTCTGGACCGTTTAAAGAAATATCGAAGCCTTATAGTCCCGATGCTATTTGTACCTATGGGTGCTTTAAAAAGTGAGGAAGGTGGTGTTATAGGAATGAAAATAACACAGGAACATGCAGAGGCTATGAGGAAAGCCTTCTGGCATACTGTTACATGGGCAGAAGACATAATACATAACTTCTACATGAAAGGATTGAAATACGAGCCCCTAAAGCTCATAATAAAGGCTTTTCTATGGTTTGCTAAAAAGAAAATGAGGGATTTAGAGCTAAACCTCTTGCCCCAGTTCAGCGGTAAAGAACTAGCGTTGAAAATGTCAGAAAGTGAGCTTAAATATGTATGCCAAACTTAAGCCTACTGTTGTATACCTTTAATACTTTAAGAGGAAAATATATACATTGGAGTGTATATGAGTCCAAAATCAAAATTATTATTGAGCATTGTCCTTTTAAGAGATTTACACAATAAAGTAAGGTATTATAAGACTATAATTGAAAATAATATAAAAAGATTAGAGCTTGCTGCACGTTATGATTTAAAATGGGACAAAGTTGATGTGAATAAGGAGTTGCAGAATTTAAAAGATTTAAGGAGTTGCATCGAAATTATTGATATCTTTCTAGAAGAAGTTATCATAAGATTAGAGACCTTAGTACTCTCTGAACGCATGACCTTGTCGGTAATGCTCATTAAAGAATTTTTAAAGGAATTGAAGTATATGCTTGGTAGCAGCATTCCAACTATGGATATTTATATTGACAGACTTAACAGTATTACAAATGATCTCGTACATCATTTACAATTTCAGCAAAGCAAAAAGGAGGTTATAGTTGCATCTGATGAGGCTAAAAGAATCATTAAAGAGATTAAAGCATTTCTTCGAATGAACTAGTGAAATAGCTTGCTTATTTATCACTAACACCTTTAACGTAGAGGTACAATCTTGCAGTTCTCATAGGTAAAGCTATTTCAATTATTTGTACAGGTTTCCATCCTGGAATCTCAAAATCCAGTGTCACTACCCTTGTGCCCTCCTTTAGCTCGCTCTCTAGCTTAGGTCTTAGCGCTCTATTAACCGATGTTAAGAGGTACATGTAAATAACTGTTGCATCTGATAAACTGACCTTAAAGAAGTCTTCATTTATGAATTCTATCTTATTTAGCAAGTTTTCTACCTTTGCACTCTCTTTAGCTTTTTCTATAAGCATAGGGTTTATCTCTATACATACCGCCTTCTTAACTCCTTCCTTTGCAGCTTTTAAAACAACACGACCATCCCCACATCCAAGGTCGTAGAAGGCGTCAGTAGGCTTTAAGTTAGCAAGCTTCATAATTATGTCAAGTAGCTCCTCCCTTGTAGGAACCCAAGGCACCCTAGCACCTTCATAATATGTTGAAACCAAGCCTAACACCTCTTCATAGCTCCACAAATTATTCACCTTTCAGTACGCATTTATAAGCCTTTACGTGAAGACTATGGTATCCACAGTTTCATTTCCATAAGCTTTTTTAAATCTTCCTTTGCAAGCCTTAAAATAAAGTCTATGAATATGGGGCTAACACTTTCAAAGTCCTTTTTGCTGTAAGGACTCTCATTCCATTGCATTGCCACATCGTTCCACATTTTGAGTTCTAGTAACCTGGCTCGAGCTAACCTAGCTAAGTCTTTCTTTACGTCTTCAGGGATGGGCTTCCCATCTAATATCACTCCAGGGCACTCGCCAATCGCATTGTCGTTGAGTTCTATTTCAATTTCATTACCTTTTTCAATGTAGACAAATGGATAAAATCTGCAGACAAGGGGTTTATATGGATGTATAGAGCATCTGCCGTTAGTTAAAAGGAATATGCATGAACCGTCTTCTTTTGAGCTCAAGGCTAGGAAGTATTTTTCTCCACTAAATGTTACGTAGGGGTATGAAAGATCCTCGTACAGCGAAACCTCATATAAGTTAATCATTCTCGAACTGACCCTGAAGTTTGTATAAAGCTCTACTCTAAGAAGATCTAAGTGTGTTACTGGAATCCAGTACTTTTTACAGCAATAACCTTTTAGTAAACATTGAAACATTACCATAGCTCTATCACCTCCAGGCACAAAATTGCAAATAAAAATAAGTATGTGCTATTATAATACTAGTTGCCATTTTTTGGCAGTAGTATTGTATATTAGTAAAGCTGATTCTTTGAGTTTTTTAAATAAGCGTAACTCTATATCATCTAAAACCTTGCGAATTTCATCTTCATTTTGTGTATTTAAATCATTAATTTTTTTAGTAAATTCATTCCAAAAAGCTGGCTCTACAACTACTCTCTCATCTTTAGCCTCAATTATCTTTGCTCCTAAACGTTGTAATTTATTGAAAAAGCTTTCTCTATCCCTTAATCTTGGCGCAATATCTCTTTCAAATATTACCTTCTGCTCCTGCAAAATTTCTATAGCTGATTTTCTGTGCTCCTTCTTCTCGCTCTGAACAGCCTTCTCAGGTTTCCGAGCTTGTTGTGATGCAACTTTTTCCTCTAGATCCTTCAACCTTTCTTCAAGTACTTCAATCTTTTCAACAAGTTCTCCATACCTTCTCGCAAGCTCATCTACTTTTGATGTAAACGGATTAACCCTGTCTAATAGTTTTCTTTCTAACAATTGAACTAACTTGTCAACACCACTTACCCCAGCTTTTGCCTCAGCTTCTGCTTGTTTTACTTTGCCTAGTTCTCTCAATATTAATACTTTTACATATTCTGATGCTGTTAGCAATCCCTCTGCTTTAGCTTTTGAAACTAGCTCTTCATACGTTTTTTCATCAATTTTTATTACAATGACCCTCATTCTTTAACCTAGTAAACTTTAGAGCCTTAATAAAATTAAAAGCATTATCTAAAAATTTTTAACTACATATCTATGTACTTTAATTGTTCTAACACGTATTGTCTTATCTCACTAGGTCTAGGTATACTCTGGAGTATCTTGCCCTGATCCATGATCTTGGTTAATAATGGCTTAGCTAAGCTTCCATCACGGCACTTAATTGTTTTATTTGGTTCGTCTATGTAATCCTCGTATATCGGTATGCATCTGTAAAGCTGCTTCATGCCAGGGAGCTTGCCTCTCTTAGTTATGGGTATCCACTTACCTTCTTTTTCATCATATACTTCCACTATATCCATGCTCAGGTCAACTGATGGAGGAAATGCAATTGTTGTTCCAACTCCAAAGGCGTCTGCTACTTCCTTAAGCTTTTCTACATCATCCTCATCTAGCCCCCCACTAATAACAATTTTAACGTTTTCAAAGCCATGCAGTTTAAGAGTCCATTTAACCTCCTTTGCAATTAAGTACATGTCTCCTCTTCTGCTCCTCGGCGTGTCTAGTCTTACTCCCCATAACTTCTTACCTAGGGTCCTAGCTGCTAATAGACTTTCAAAACGCTCATCATAAAATGTGTCTACAAGGGCAATCCTAGGAACCTCTTCAGGCATTACAGAATCAAAAGCTTTCCACGCTTTAGCAGGATCGCCAAATACTATTATTAATGCGTGTGGTATTGTACCTCTAGGCTCAACTCCGAGAATTTCCTTACTAAAGGCACCTGAAACAGCATCACAACCCCCTACATAAGCAGCTCTATCTAGTGCTGCAGCAACTGCTGGGTGCTGGGCTCTTAAACCAAAAAATAGTACCTCCTTTTCACCCGCCTTCTTCTTAATTCTGGCTGCTTTTGTAGAAACACTTGTATGGAATCTTAATATGCCTAAAACTGCTGTTTCAAATGTTATTATGTCGCATATTCTCCCCTCTATTATTGCCAGAGGGTGAAGTGGGGCAAATACTGTACCTTCAGGAACACTATATAGAGTAATAGGTCTATTGCGAAGTAATGCCAAAACCTCCTCAAGTCCTGTAAACAAGGCCCATTTATAGTCCTTAGGAAGGCTGTATGCGTGAACCTCAAATCTTACAATTTTATCGCAAAGTCCATACTTCTCTAAAATGAGCTTACTTCTAATAAAATATATATCAGTTACATTGCCACTTCTCAGCTCATTTTCACTAAAAATATAAAGTCTTGGTATAGGCTCAACCATAAAACCTCTTACCTTCTTGTAGTACTGCTATTACTTGCAATTCTTATGTCTCAACTTTTATACCTCTTTCTTCTGCCACTTTCCTTGGCATCACAGTTATTATACCACTTTCTTCATCTTTAATAACTACGTACTCTTTTCCATATTTCTCAACAATATTTCTAGGTACATAGAGATTTAGTGAGAGTGTGTAATAGTCATAGCTATAGGTTTTGTTTTTCACATGTTTTTTCCCAATAACTCTTCTTACCTCAACGATTCTAGCCTTAGTTTTTTGAAGCATTTGTGTATCCATGCTATTTCTCACCATAGGATTTATAGTAATAGGTGAGCAAAAATAAGTTTTATGTAAGTAACTGCTTTACTCGACATAAATACCGGGTCTAAGAGGTAATGCTACAAGTTTTTTACCACCATAGTTAGGGGCTGCAGGATCTTCAGAATTATATATAGTTACTTTTGCTCCAATACTCCTCTCTATGTATTCTTTTACCATATTCATGGCTTCCATTTCATCTGTTGTGGCTTCTAAGTACAATTTCCTCAAATCCTCTGGAATCACAACTGCAACATCATATAAAGCTTTAGCAAATCTTCCTAATTCCTTTTTGCTTAAGCCTGTTTTCATTGAGAGAAATTCTATTACTTCACCGAGTTTAAGTCCTTGGTTTATCGCCTCTATGACGTATTTCATTAATTGTTGATGTTTTTGGGAAGCAACATAAATTATAACATTAGTTAGTGAAGTTTTTTTCAAAGCTCGCATTATTTCAGCTATGGAGTTTATAATGTGATTTGCATATCTGAACGCCATTAAGATGTTCCTATCATAGCCCCTCGGCAATTTAAAGCTTTGAGCAGATACCCTACCATTTTTAAATGTCTTACTCCATATCTCTTCCGCTACATAAGGTGCGAAGACGCTTATTAGTGCAATCCATAGTTTAAGCACTTCAAGAATTTGTTTAGAGGGCTTTTCAACAAACTTCAAGTATTCTTCAAATAAGTTCTTTATGCCATAGAATATTTTTATGCCAGCATCACGTATTCTGAACTCATTTAAAGCTTTTTCAATTTCCATTACAAGAAAGTTAAATTCATTTAGAAACCACTTATCAATGATGGTCTCATAGTCTTTTAACTTATTTAAACTGTTATAGATGTCTACAACAATTTTCTCTATGCTTAGCAATAACTGTGGATATTCTTCTTTTCCAAGTCTTTGAAGCATGTCTAAATCAATATTTTCGTCTTGGTGCACCTCAGCATTTAGTGCTAGTATTAGCCTCACTATATCAGCTCCGTATTCTTCGATGAGGGTTCTCAATGGAATTATATTTCTTGCTGACTTACTCATCTTTTGCTGCTTTATTAATACCCAACCATTTGCTATTATCCCCCTTGGCCATAGCTGTTGAGGAAATAATGCCGTATGATTAAATATAAAGAATGTTAAGTGGTTTGGTATAAGGTCTTTACCGCTAACTCTAACGTCTAGTGGGTACCAGTAAATGAACTCCTTTCTAATCTCTTCAATTTTTTCTGCATCTACATTAAGCATTTTGGCAATCTCCTCCGCACTACCCCTGCCAAGCAACACATAGTCCCAGAACTCCTTTGGCAAATACTTTAATCCTCCTAATGTAGCCCTAGCTTTGTGTACTACAGTATAGAAAGCCATATATATTGTTGAATCGCTAAGGCTTTCTATTACCCATTTCTGATCCCACGGTAATGGTGTTCCAAGACCTCGAGTCCTAGCACACGCTCTTTTCTTCAGCCAATCTATTGTCGCTTCAAATTGTGCTCGAGCCTCTGAAGGCATGATCTTAATACTTTTCAATGCCTCTCGAACTAGCTCTTTCCACTCATTCTTTCCATAATCTATGAACCACTGATCCTTTAGAACCTTGACAACAACCTCTGTACCACATCTACAATAAACAGGCTTATTTAAAAGCTCATATACTATTGCCCCCAAACCTCTACTTACTATGAGCTCCTTCATAACATCTCTTGCATCTTTCACAGCCTTACCGCTAACCTTAGCTAAAATTACATCACTTAGGTGCTTAAGTACTGGTATATCTTGAACCATGTACCCATTTTGATACTCTAATCCATAGACATATTTGGTTGCTTCATCAAGCTTTTCTCTCTCTATTTGTGACATTACATTGAATTGCTTCAAAGCTTCATAAGCTGTAGCAACGCGCTTTCCATTCACCTCTATTATTATTTTAGGAATAACTTTCTCTGTAAGTTCTCTGTACTCTTTAACACGTTTTAGCTCTTCTAAAGCTATTGCATCGTATGGTGCATGTGCTGGTACACTCATTACTACGCCAGTTGCAAATGCTGTGTCCACAAATGCTGCTGGCAGTATTGGTATTTTTTCTCCAGTCACTGGATTCATAACATACTTTCCAATTAATTGCAAACCCAATAACTCCCTTCTTTCTTCAAAATCCATTTGATACTTCAATCTATTTACAGCTTTTTTACCTACTATCCATTTATCACCATTGCTTAATACAATCTCTACATAGTGTTCGTTCGGATTAACCCAAATATTAGTAACACCGAAAACGGTCTCTGGCCTGAGCGTTGCTGTGGGGTATATAACTCCCTCTTCATCTCTAAAGAATATTGCTATAAACTCGCCAATATCAGGCTCTACATCGCCCTTCGTATCATGCATTCCAACAGGCATCTCATGTTTTGGACACCAACCAACCGGATGAGTACCCCTCTCTATGTACCCTCTATTATAAAGCTCTAGAAATTGCCAGTGTATAAATGATTTATAATCATCATCTATAGTTGTGAACTCTCTCCTCCAGTCAATTGAAAGACCAAACAACTTCATAGTTTCCTTTGAAATGCTGTGAAAGTACTTAGCAAGGTAGAGCGGATCCCTCATCTTTTCTATTTCGTTATCAGGCACTGCATATACATTTTTAAATAGGTATAGAAGGTCCTCATCTCCATTCTCTATAGCTTCAGCCATAGTTATTATAGGGGTGCCTGTGTAATGAAATCCCATGGGGAACAAAACATTGTACCCTTGAAGTCTTTTAAACCTAGCAATGATGTCTGCTATGAGATATGTTCTGCCATGCCCAATATGAATAGGACTGTTTGGATACATATAAGCAGCTGTGATAAAGAATTTTTGCTTACTGTAATCCACATTAGCATCATAGATTCTTTCCTTATCAAATAGTACCTCACTCCATTTGTATGTTAGTTGAACGAAGTATTGCGTCGTAGTGCTACTCATATACGTGTACCTTATTTGATAAAACTTTAGTACGTGAAACACAGTTTTAAGTTTTCAAATTATGATAAGTGGAACATAGATGCATTAAAGTGGTATTTATATGAAGTCCAGAAAAATAGTAAAATGTGGAGGTTTTGAAGGTGTTCTAAAAGCACTTACTTACATGCTAATTGTGATTCTAGCAATAGATGCTAGCATTGTAGTTTTATTACGCTTGGTGATGTTGTTTAGAGACATCCTTGGTGATGGATTTACAATTGCTATAGCAATTATTATTATCACCGCTGTAACATATTGTACTTATTTTGCATTACGCAAAGCACTTAAGATATAATCAGCTTCCTAATCATAAAATACATTTGAATATAATAAGTCTCCTATAGTATAAAGATTATTAAGGCAGTAAAAAGCTAGTTAATACAGAAGCCAGATGATGATCTTGGCCGTTACCGAAATATATAATGTGGTATTTGGTAGCCCCTGATGGGATGAAGAGACTTGCCCCCTACAGATTTGATGAAGATATTATCGCGTACTGACCAACTTAAGAAAGACTTCGTGGCGTTTCTCAAGGCTTTAAGTCTTGAGAAGGAGATACAAAATGGTATTTTAAATATGTTTCCATATACAACCTCCATTATTATTGACAAAAAGCCCTTACAATGTTTAGGTATGTTCTCATGTGTAAAGGAAAAATTCAATACTCATTCACTTTCTTCGAGCACTTTTCGCTATAACGGCTTCATCATGGAGCTGCCAAGAAATACTGAGTTGGTTTGCATTGAGAACACGAATAACACACTTTGTAAGGTATATAATGTCCAAGGTCTTGTTAGTATATACCATAGAGAAGGTCTAAGAGAGCTAATCATTATTACAGCAAGCCCTTTAAGACTTCAAAAACTGCCTGCTAATGTCTTCAAAGAGGTTCGTTGTGTTAAAGCTATTACAGTCATTTCTAGCAATGGTTTAGCATTAACTGTGTCCTTTGATGATTTAAGCAGGCTAGTTTCCTTGAGTAGAAATCACATTATGCTGGAACATTACGGTCATCACATGTACATATCTAACGAAATTATCACACAATCTGTTAGAAGAGCCATTGTAGAAAAACATATAATAATGCTAGGTGCTTCTATTAATGAATGTCATAGCACTCCTTTAATCGAAACTTTAGATAACTACACGCTTCTATTTCCATGGATGTTTGAGAGAAACTGTGTTAGCATGCTTGCTATAAATATTACTAGTGAAGCTCTTAACGCTATTGTAAAGGTGTATAAAGGGTTAATAACAAGAGTTGTTGTAAATGAAGTTGAGCATGTATACAGGCATAGGATAATTAGATTTGCTTTAGCACCTCATGCAATTAGTTACACCAAGCTATGCCTTACACCTTTATAGATAGAAAGTAACTTGAGTGGATTATCTCAAGCATAGAGACTGGCTAACCTTTTAACTGCTTTTAAGAGTTGCTTCTCGTACGGCAATCCCACAAAAACCACTTTACCATTTATTACTATTGTGGGAGTTGTTGTTACAATGTATTTATCAGCTATATCAGGATTTTCATAAGCTTCTATAACAATGGATGTAACATTGCCCATTCCATATAGTCTACTTACATAAGCAAACATATTCACTAATAGCACAGCGTAAGGACAGTAAGGACATGTTGGTGTTACAATGGTTTCTATAGCAACCTTTCCTTCTAATTTAGCAAGCTCCTCAACAGTTTCACTTGAGAGACCGTGATCATTCGTACTTAACCTTATAATGGTTTCAATGAATGCCTTGATTTCCTCTCCTGCTGGCATACCTAAATACTGAATAGCTCCCTCTAAGAGCACTATTGTTGGTACTCTCTCAATACCAAATTTCTTGAAGAGCTCATAATCCTTCTCTATGTATAACTTCTCAACAGAAATAGCTCTTTCAGCGCCTATTAAAGGACTAGCACTTATTAAAATGTCTACAAGTTTTTCTGTTTCTGCGCATGAAAAGCACTTTGTTTTATCTCCTGAAGTAAAAAGTTTTAACTTTACCTTTGATTTCATTTCCTTTAAAGCGTCTCTTAATAATTCAATATCACTTTCTGTAAAATCCACTTTAAACATATCTTCAATGTAAGGTGGTATGGTGTAGTCTGAAGGCATTGTACATCACATAACTAGTATTACTTCATAAAACAATGCTTAAAAATGTTTTTCATGTGACATTCATAGCTTTTATAGTGCTATATACTATATACTATAGTACTCTTTATTAATATACTCTTGCACTACTTGCTTCAGCTTTTCAACATCTCTATAAATCTTCTCATTCTTTAATTCATTTAATCTCTTTTCGTTAGATTCTAGAACAAATTCAAAGAGTTTAGAGGGGGCGACGCTGTTTAAAATCATAGTATTAGGTATGAGGCAGTGTCCCCCAATATAACTTGGGTAATATATGGGTCTGTCATATAAGACTTTGTGAACCTCCCCTACGAATTCTGCTATGGTTGTAATATCGGCATTAAATTTAATGGCTATTCTATGAATCTCTTGCCATGAGGCTATCATTATTGCTCTATATACTGTCTCCCACAGTTTTGCGAGCTCTAGAGATTCTGGATCGCCATAGTATTCTCTGACTTTAAAACCTGCCAAAGTATGATGTAGTGCAAAGACTGAAAGAGAGCCTTGGGGTAAGCTTGCAATCCATTTTGGCCAGAAGGATAGGTGTCTTAGAATATTTGGATGCTTTCCACGAACCGGTGAAAATGCTGTAGGTTTTCCTGCCTTCTCAAAGACTCTTCTTGTAGTTCCTGGAGCAACAGTTGAGTGAATTACAATATGCTGAGGATTGAGTAAGAAAACATAGTAATTCACCATATCAACAAATTTTTCTGTGTACGGTAATGCTATGTGCAAGAAATCTACATTTCTTGGTATTTCATCTAATTTATTTATAGATTTTTGAGGGTCTACATCATAACCATACACTTCAAACTTACCACTAGATTTGAAAAAAGAGTGTAAGGCACTTCCAACCTCACCCAAACCTATGATAACTACTTTCTCCATTTTAAAATCACACTCTTATGCGTTAAGATTTCATAAAGAGTAAAATATCTTAAATATTAAAAAGACGCTGATTTCCTTACGGTTTCTCAGACAAGAAGAGCGTAAGTGAGGTTTAACGATGTATTATCCTAGGGGTGTCCACTCATATGAAGTTATGTAATTCAGTGCCGGAACCAAGTCATCATGACTCAGTCTAGGACGCCTACATCACACTGAGTATAAGTGTTAAAAAGCTGAAGTCATTAATTTTTAAGAGCCATTTATTCAGAGTAGCTCAGCTACATCACATCATCAGCGCCTTTACCATCATCATAACTCTTACGTTCTTATAGCTCCAAAACTACTTCTGTCTGCATAGTTAATTGTATAGTATTTAGGCTTTAAGTTTTTGATAATATATTCAAAGGCTTTCCAAGGATCGCTTCTTTCTCCACAGGTGTATACGTCAACTGTAGCGTATCTGTACTCAATCCATGTATGTACAGCAATGTGACTTTCGAGAACCAAGGCTATTACTGAAACTCCTCCTTTCCTTCCACCAAAGCTCCAGCTTTTAATATCATACAGCGTCATATTTGCGAGTTTTGCTGCTTCAGTAACTATTTCTCTAAGTCTCTCCTCGTTCTCAGCGACATTCACGTCTATTTCATATAGATTTCCATAGACATGCTTTCCTACTACTCTATCACTCATAGTATCTCTATTACTTCCCTCTTTATTCATTTTTTCTTGACGCCTAATGAAAGTGTAACGCTTACTAATACACTTATAAGCCTTATGCCTCTATGCAGGTACAGAACTATTAAGAGCAAAACTATTAAATTAGATTTTGGTCAAACAGCACTAGTTCTCTTACTTGGGCACAGGATTGCATAAGAACAGTGTAGACATTCCCAATTATATCGAGGGGCGGGACTTCGCATTAATAAGCTACGAATAAGATCAGATACTTCACCATCTGAACTAGGTTCTGTTACAATGTATTGCGAAACCCTGTTAGGTGTTATGTACAAGAGTATTGCTTTTTTGAGTCCTGTAAGCCATAGGTAAAGTCTTGCTTGTAAAACATGATGTTGATGTGGAATATTTGCATCAGACCTGCCAGACTTTATCTCAATTATATAGTTTCCTACAATAGCGTCAACACGTCCTCTAACAATAAATACCTTACCCTCAACTCCAAACTCTTTCTCAAACTCTACTTCTGTCTTAACATTATCACTTCCAAAAATCCTCTTCAAAACCTCTTCAATACCTATGTGGACTGCTTCACCGTATATAGTCACAGGATTAAAGCCCTCTGCTAGAGCTATTTCTTTATATATTCTTTGAAAGTAGTACTTTAATGGACAATATATGAGGTCTGTAACGTAAATCTCATTCTCAAGTTTCTTTTCTATCCTCTTCCTAGCATCCTCAACCCTCCAACTATAGATAAGGCTTACAATATCGAATTCCATATTCATACCGTAAGGCTATTATGCAGGCTTTTTAACGGAATAATTGCGACATCAGTAACACAGGCTATCATCATGCTATATTATATTTCACATTTTAATACCTCAGCTTACAGCCGTGCTCATCACTACTACTATTACCTCTTCACTCTCTTATATATCCTAATGAGAAGTTTTGCAGCTAGTGTTAATTTATATCTTCCACTTTTTGTTCTTCTTACAAATCCCTCTCTTCTCAATTTTCTTAGTATTCCCTTAGCTTTATCTATGTCAACATTCCATTTCTTTGAAAGCTCATCAAGCGTAAGTGAGAATTTTTCATCGCCTTCAAGTGCCTCAGCATATCTGAGAAGCTCCATGACCTTCAGCACTAAATCTTGCTGCTGTGACATTGCTTTACATCACTTTAAGAATTTGCTCTCCCATTTCTTAGCCACTTCAACACTTTGTGTAACGTCTACAAATAGCTTACTCACTTCCTCAATATCCTCTGGTCTAATCTCTTCTCTCCCTCTCTTCTCGGCCACGATTCTTGCTGGTTGCAATAACTGTATAGCGTATCTTAAGCTTCTCTCACTTGCTATTTTGACAAGAAGATCTACGGCGTCTTTTGATAACTTTACATCTTCTTCCTCAGCTCTAATTAGTATTATTTCTTTCATTTCATCTGGTGTATAAGGACGCATAGTTATTATTAAGAGCCTGTCAAGCAGGTCTAGGGGTATACCATGGGGTGCGTCCATGTCTGTTCCACGTATCTTAGTTATACCTCTGTTTGTAGCCATTATAATTATAGGTGAAAATTCGCTTTCTAAAACCCTTGATAGGAAACTAAATGCCTCGATGTCTAGCATATGTACATCGTCTATGAACAGTACTCCAGGTACTAACGATACCTTGCCTTCACTTAATGCCTTTTTAACTGTGTCATCAACAGCTTTCCTGATTTCTGGGTCTATCTCTCTTTCCTCAGCCCCCACACCAATTAATGAAATTAGCGCTCTTTTTTGAGCTGCATAAGCTTCATCAAGGTCATGAAGTGTGACCGTTCTTACAATTTCCTTCTCCTTAAATATCTTTCCCTTAGGCATTTCTTCAAAAACCCTCGCTGTTTCAACATCATAGTACTTAGCTTTCTCAATTCCCTTTACCCTACCTAACTTAAAGACCTCACCACTATCAGCATCAATACTTATTAAATCCCCTCTCTTAATGCCTAGTTGAGCTAGCTGCATTGCTATGCTTTGATCTACTTCCAATGTTTTCTCCTCATCTTTTGTGGATAGGGTTATCCTAGCACCTTTAGGAACTTTAACATATGGATTAAACGGATGCGCTGCCAATGCAAACTTCAGCTCCTTCACAACACCCTCATATACTCTTCTGAACTCCCTTATCCTAATCCCAATAGCTCTTCTAACAGCTCTCATCAAGATCTCCGTTTTCTTAACCTCTGCTGAATATAGCTCTGCACCATTAATCATTACAAACGGCGTATCTTCTCCAAGCTCTCTGGCAATAGCTATAGCTAATGCAGTTTTTCCCGAGCCGGGAGGTCCAACGAAAAGTATACCCCTTCCAGCAAGCTTGCCCTCTTTAATCATCTTAACAATTATACCTGCCGCTTTTCTCGCTTCTAGCTGCCCAACAAGACCGTCAGCAATGTAAACAGGTTCACCTTTTTCATCAAGACCTAGCCCCCTAATGTGGCTATGAGTGCTTATTCTCTTCAATGCCTGTTTCTTTGACTCTTCTTTAACCTCTCTTATAATGCTCAAGTAAGTCACCTTATTACCACATTGTATTAGGAACAATATATCCTTACAAGTTAGAGGCTTATAAACCTTCCTTCAAAGTTAGAAAACTTGAGAGGAGCACTATTTTGAGCCAGTATTTCCTAGATCGCTACATTGAGCTTGCAATATTAATCCTAATACTGGTTACTTATACGTACCTTACGGTAACTCAAGCAATAAATCTTGAAAATGAAGAAATCAGACGTTTTCAAATGGGTGCAAAGGGTTATGTATCTGATGAGGTATGGTATGTAGATGCAGCTAGAAACATTTTAAGAAGGGTATTTGGGCTTGAACCGAAACGTGCAGGCTTTACATATAATGCAACGCTAGTGTATTCTACAAGGGAAGAAGTTGTAAAGGCGCTAACCTATGCACAGGTATATGGAGTAACGATAGTTAACACTTTGTTTAGCAACCTTAGCGCTATATATGTATCAGCAAAAAGTAGAGAAAGTATAGAAGCCTTTGGTAAAGTCACTAATGCCATAGACATAGTCTTTGGCTGGATGCTGGGGGATGCTGTGGGAATTAACAATTATCTTAATCTGGAACACCCACCCATGTCCAAGTATCTAATTGCATTGACGATGCTAGTGCTAGGTGATAGACCATTTTATTGGCGAGTGCCGTCAATAGTAATGGGCATGCTCGTAGTTATTTTAACGTTTATCATAGCAAAGAGGATTATAGGAAATATGGAGATTAGTCTTGTTGTTATGGCTATAGCGGCTGTAGATCCCCTTATTAGAAACTTGGCTTCAGTAGCATTGCTAGACATTTATACTACAGCATTTACACTTTTAGCTATATTTCTTGCAGTAAGTAAGAAATACAAAGAATCTTTATTAATGTTAGGCTTTGCCTCAACATTTAAGTTTACAGCATTACTGGCTTTTACCCCGATTTTACTTCTTTATATAGGAGAGTTGGTGAGGAGGGGTATTAATAGAGCTAGAGAGGTATTGATTGAAATTGTAGAGTTGTTTTTGCTTACAGTAGCTTCATTCTTATTCTTTCAAATACTCACATCAATCCCCATAATACTTAGAATAGGATTTAGTTCATGGTTTCAACAGAGCATTTTTGGAGCTATATCCTGGCATTTAAGTGTAAAGTGTGTTGGAGGTAAATGCCCTATAGCTTCAGCTCCGTGGGACTGGTTCTTTGGAATAAACTCCTTTCCTTTATATGTATACTCGGATGGCATTACTTTATATGCGCAAGGGCTTGTACCTACATACATGCTAAGCTTTATTTTAATGATTTTCACTTTTGCTTACAGATTTCAAGACGCGAGGTCCATAAGTAAAAAGCCTTGGATGATTCTTTGCGGTCTATTCATTTCATATATGCTCTTATGGGTTGCGGGGGCAAAAACGCAATACAGTTTTTACGCTGTCCAATTAGCACCCTTTATTCACATATATTTAATCACACAAATTTACGAATTCTTAAACAGAAACAGCATAATTAATGTACTTATTGCGTGGAAAAAAGCTTTTGAACTGCTTTGGAAAGGATTACTGCTGTTATTAGGTTAAGATGCTAATGAAGAGAGATCTAACTGCAATTCTAAAGCAATGCGTAGAAGTTTTAATTTTATTGAGTCTAGAGGATGTGTACAGTAAAGAGTTAATTAACGCTATTAGTGAGTTAGAGAGAGCTCAACAATTTCTATTCACACAGAAGTTGTTAGACTTATTAAACCAACTTTATTTCAACCTGCAAAGACTTAAGGATGCAATCAAAAATAGTGGTGCTGATTTAAGGAGTAGTCTAAAAGAAATTGTGAAAACTATAGCCAAGACAGCTAAAGACGTTGCTACAGAATTTCAGCTAGCAACAAATAAAATCATTTGCTTATTAACAGTTATGACAATATCTTTCATGTTCGCTAGTATGACAACGCTATGGTATGTTATAACCAGAGGACTGCTGACAAGCCCACAAGCAGTGTTCTTAATCTTTACGGTACTATTCTTGACCATGGTGACCCTGATCACAGTCTACCTTAGGCTCTTAATTTCGCTATTTCTACAGCTTGTCATTCCAATTCTGTCCACAAGCCATGTAGCAGTTTTAATTATCACCTATAATCATGCAGAAGTTATGTTAATGACTTTAATTATGATTAACTTAGCAATGTCATTTTTCTCCTTGCTTTTCTTAATAAAGCAAAGCTCTACTTACAAAAAAGCTATGACAATAGTTATTCACATGTACAACACTTTGAACTCCTTAAAGAGTTATGCAGAAAGGTTCTTGAAGAGGAAAGAGCCAGAGGTGAACGAAGATACTTTTAAAAAGGTATATGGTTATGAATATCTTGAGCTTATTAAGTATGTGAGAGATATTATGGGAATTAGTTAGAACACCTAAATGGTGCTTAAAATGCCTGAGAAAACACAACAGCAAAAAACAAAAGAGTTAAAAACATTCTCAGCTCAAGTTGTGACATTAGATACTATAAAGAATGATAAACGTAAACTAACATTACTACACATAATAAAGATATTAAATTCTGTAAGTGAAAAAGGATTGACGCACCTAATTAATATTCTACGCGAAGAAAAGAAAGTTGATTTGGGCTATAACATTGTAAAGCTAGGTAATAGGATTATTGTGAGAGAGCTGAGTGAAGATATAAAAGCATTGCTATATGTAGGTCTTATTGAAACAGAGCCAAAATCTAAGAAACTTCAGTTAACGAGTAAGGGAAAGGAATTTCTGGAGGGGCTCCAAGTAATTGATAGTAAGTTAAATGAAATATTAAAAACTGTTGAAGAACAAAAAAGTAAAATTATAGCAATAGATGAAGAGGTTTCCGCTGTAATTCAGATTTCACAGCAAAGTGCGAGAAGAAGATAAATTTTTACCTCTATGCAAAAAGATGTGATATTCTTTAAAACCGCAGCATCGCTGTATACGTGATTCAGGCTTTTTAATTAGATTGATAGTGAAACTCCTTCACGTTCTCCTCTTCTCCTTCTACCACCGCTCTCGCCAAAGAGTTCAAGGAGAAGTGGGCTAAGCTTCCCTTCCTTTTCTAACTTATTTATGTAATCTCTAAACTCTGAAGTGTGTTTTATGTCTAATTCTATGAGTTGTTGAAGTATGTTATAAATTGTAGCCCATACGTACTCTAGTTCATCTTTAGGCATGTTGCTGATTATAAATGGATCCTGAAGCCAGCTATCAAACGCTTTTAGGGTTCTGATCATGTGCTGAAATGCCATTCTCGTATACAGTATTAATTCAAGTCTGTCCCCCTTCTTAGCATTTTCATTTACATTGCTAAACCATTCTCTAACTTTTTTCTGCATTTCTATCCATTGTGTTAAACTCTCATAGAGTGTTGACATCTTAGCACCCAATATTCATTAAATTTCAGAGATTTGTGAGTTATAGTTATTTTTATCTGCTTAATAAGTTGTAAGGTTTTCCATTCTTTTTAATATTATCAGGTATTTTATCTTCATGAAGCTGTAGAAATTCGAGATCCTCTTCTTTCTGCCTGAAGTTATCAGGGAGAAGCCTGGGAATTTCATCAATTATAGGATACCACCTGCTACAGCTAAAACAAAAGAGTACACCTGTTTTTACTTCAATTTTTATACACTCATTGCATGGCACCTCCACACCCTTTTCATAGAGTTCTTTAACTAAGCTATCTTTGTAAGCACAATATAAGTCACATAATGGTTTCTGAGGGCTTTGAGGTAACCTTCTCTGCTCATATCTAATAGTTTCAATTACTATAAGTTTTAGTGGAAAGCCTTTATCTTTACAATAGGGGCATGCTAGGTAGTTTAGAAGTCTATATTTCATTTACTTAAACCCTCTCTGGCTTCCTCCACTAGTTTAAGTAATTCTGATAACAACGCTTCGGCTTGGGATTGATTCCAAGATTCTACGGTGATCCGCAATAGCGGTTCTGTTCCACTTGGTCTAACAAGAAACACTACATCAGGCATTAAAACCTTTACGCCATCAATATCAAACGTTTTATAGCCTTGATAATGCTTTCTCACCTTCTCTACAATGATTCTACCCTCCTCCCTACCCGTGATGGGCACCTTTGTTCTCACTATATGCGGTTTTTGTATTTCATTAGCTAATTGAGATAAAGTTTTGCTATTTTCTGCAATTAATTCGGCCATTAACGCTGCTGTCATTGTACCATCTCTTACGAGTTGATGAATCACATAAGCAAATCCGCCATTATCTTCAAAACCAGAAAGAGCGCCACCCAACTCGGCTATCTTTCTAGCTATATTTAGAAACCCTACTCTTGTCCACACAACCTCTATACCTCTATCAATGAAGTACCTTTCTGCAAGCAGGTGACTTGTTGAA
Organism: Ignisphaera sp.; assembly: GCA_020833345.1. Classification (GTDB taxonomy): domain Archaea; phylum Thermoproteota; class Thermoprotei_A; order Sulfolobales; family Ignisphaeraceae; genus Ignisphaera. Next base: position 67,859 of record JAJHQM010000001.1, on the reverse strand, counting down.
ATGGCTGTAACAACTCTTCTAGGCAACTCAGGATGTTTTTGCGCTATATACTGTGTCAAGATAATTGCAGAGATGTCGCCATATATGAAGTTGCCTGTTTCATCAATAAACACAGCTCTATCACCATCACCATCGTGCGCCACTCCGAAATCCGCTCCAACAGCTCTAACTACTTGCATCAGCTCCTTTAACGAATCTGGTGTTGGCTCATAAGACCTGTAAGGCATTCCCAGTTCTGCATTAATTGTAAGGGTCTTAATACCAAGTTCTTTTAGCACACGTGGTGTAGTAAGAGCTGAAACACTATTAGCACAGTCTACAACCACCTTCAACCCTTTTTTCTTAAGCTTCTCACTATCTATATGCTTTTTAACACCCTTAACATAATAATCTATAGCTGACTCAAATCTTTCAATAGGCTTTAGCTCAACCCAAGATATTCTTCTAAACCTGGATTCAAATAATATGGACTCTATCTCTAATTCAATGTTTGGTGGAGCTTCTATGCCATCGCTTAGTACCACCTTCACACCAACCCACTCTGGTGGATTGTGACTAGCCGTCACTATAACACCATAATCAAAACCTAACTCTTTAACACAATATTGAAGTGCGGGTGTCGGTATATAATCAGCGTCATAGACTTTAGTGCCAGCCGCGACAAGACCTCCTATAACAATATGATATATCGCATTATTGCCTATCCTTCCATCTCTACCCACTAAAGCTCTTGCTCCTACCGGAAAGCTGCTCGCTATAGCCATGGCTAACCTCAGTGGAAATTCTGGATCGCCTCTATCAACTATCCACCTAACACCATCCGTACCAAAGAGTTTCCTATCACTCACATTCATTGCCATATCCCAGCACAAAATTTTAGTAAAAACATAAAAACTTTATGAGGTTTTTAGAGTCCGGCGATTATTTAAGTATGGCAAAGCTATGGTTTGACATTCTGACGCCAAAACAAGCAAAACTTTTTGGCCACATGTCTTTAGAATTAATGAAGAAAGGCTTTGAAGTTATAATAACTGCTAGAGACTATGAGTACACATTACCTGTTCTAAGGAATATAGGAGTAAACTTTGTGGCCATCGGCAAGTATGTTGAAGGGCTAAGGGAAAAAGTCTTAGAAGAGGCAAGAAGAACCATAGAGCTTCTGCAAATCATTAACGACTTTGATATTTTGCTTGCCTTTCCAAACCCTGTTGCTGCTAGAATAGCATTTGGATTAGGAAGAACATATATAGCGTTTACTGATAGTCCTCATAGCGAAGCTCCTTCCAGACTTTCACTGCCCCTCGCAACAGCTGTTATATTCTCATCATGTATTCCCAAAAGCGAAATTGAAAGGTATGTAATGAAGGATAAAGCTCTGTTAGTACAATTTAATGGCGTTGATGAAATTGAGTGGTTAAAGAGCTTCTCCCCAGATGCGGCTTATTTAAGGAAATGGGATTTAGAGCCATTCAATTATGTAGTAATCAGGCCTCCTGAAATTAAAGCTTCCTATTATAAGTATAGCGATCATCGCGTGCCTACCTTTATTATAAAGATTATTGAATTGATTATTAAAAATGGTTATAAGGTACTCTACTTACCAAGGTACAATGATGATAATGTAATGAAGAGCTTTAAAGATATGAAGGAATTCATCGTACCTAAAGGTGAAGGTGTTGATGGGACAAAAGTTGCATATTACGCTAAGGTTATAATTAGTGGTGGAGGAACCATGGCTAGAGAGGCTGCCTTACTTGGTACACCTGCTATCTCCATCTTTCCCAGCGAACTTTATGTAAATAGGTGTGTTATGGACTGGGGCTTTCCATTATCGCATTTAACGGATCTTGATGAAGCTTATAATAACATTAAGAACATATTGAAATCTTCTGTTAATAGCATTGAGTTATATAAAGAATATGTAAAAATGCTTTTGAAAAATCTTGAATCACCTTCTGAAGCTCTTAGCAAAGTATTAAAAATGTTGGGAGTGCTTTAAGTATTGTGTGAAATAATGCAAAGCCGTGTTATAGCAGGTATTGATGAGGCTGGCAGAGGCCCTCTAGTAGGGGACATGTTCATAGCCTTAGTGGCTTTAGAGGATCAAGCATTACAAGCATTAAAAGCTCTAGGTGTTAAAGATAGCAAAAAATTGACGAAGACAAGAAGAGAAAGCCTTTTTCCATTCATAATCTCACTTTCTAAGTTGGTGATAGTACACAGAATAACTCCAGATAAAATAGACGAATTCAATATCAATGAACTAGAGTTGCAAGCCATTGCAGACGCTCTTCGCAAGGCCCTTAGAAGTATTTTAATCCAAGAGGTATACATTGATGCATTCACAAACCCGGAAAGGATTATGAAGAGACTAAATGATGTGGCTAATAATGTAAAGCTGCATATAGAGTTCCAGGCTGATAGCAAATACCTTGCCGTAGCTGCAGCAAGCATTGTAGCAAAGGTTTTACGTGATAAGCACATAGACAAGCTTAAAAGTATTTACGGTGATTTGGGTAGTGGATATCCTAGTGATACTAAAACCTTAGACTGGATCAGGCATTACTATGAAAAATTCAAAATATTGCCACCTATAGTAAGAAAGTCGTGGAAAACAATAGAAAGAGTTTTAAATATCAAAATTGATTCAAAGAAGAGTAAATCTCTGCTTGAATACATTAGTAATAACTTAGAGAGAGTAGACTGAGTTTGTATTTTAAGACATAGGAAGTTGCATTTGTTTATCCGCTAAAACATTTTAAGTTTGAAAATTAATATTGTATTCCAGAATTTAGAGGATAATAACAATGCCAAGTCACCCACGCTTTATAGTAGATTCAATGCTAGGTCACGTAGCTCGTTGGCTTAGGCTTTTAGGTTATGATACCCTATACTTTCGGAAAGTAGATGATTGGAAGCTCATAAAGATTTCTAAAGAAGAAGATAGAATTTTAATTACTCGTGATCTCAGCCTTTATCGTAGAGCTAGAAAGCAAGGCTTAAGAGCTTTTTTCGTTGAAGATCCTAATGTAGAGGATGTTTTGGCAGAACTTTCAAAAAGATTTGGTGTGGAACTGGAGTTCCACAAAGATGATACCCGATGTCCCCACTGTAATACAAGACTTGCATATACAACATCAATCGCTGAAATAGCACATAAAGTCAGCAAACCTATAACATTGAGATATAAAGAGTTTTGGGTATGTCCTTTATGTAAGAAGGTATACTGGCAAGGTACTCACTGGAAAAGCATAAACCAAGTATTAGAAGGCGCAAAAATTAAGAAGGCTAAATTAATTAGTAAAGTTAGTATTAGTGAACGTAAAATAGAGATTTCAGAAGTTGGTGAAAAGATTGAGCACACATAACACTGTCTCACCTTCTGAGCTAACGCTAGAGGATGGAACTTACCTAGTGAGACTGGCAAGAAGGGCTATAGAGGAGTATCTTAGTAAGAACATTAAGATAGAGCCTGATAGGAACGTAGATAAAAAATTTTTAAAGAATGGTATGGCTTTTGTAACAATAGACAGGGTTGTAGGACCACAACAAAAAGAGCTTAGAGGCTGTATAGGCTTTCTCCAGCCAATTTCACCTCTAATTAAAGTCATTATAGAATCTGCTATAGCGGCTGCAACAGAGGATCCGAGATTTCCTCCATTGAGGCTCGATGAGCTTGATACTATAGTTATTGAAGTTTCTGTACTATCTACACCAATACCTGTAAGGAGACCTAGCGACATTGTTATAGGTAAGCATGGAATAATAATCTCCAGAGGATGGCATACAGGCACCTTACTTCCACAAGTTCCTGTAGAGTATTGCTGGGATGTTGAAACATTCCTTGCTGAAGGTTGCTTAAAAGCCGGGCTAGAAGCTGATTGCTGGTTAGATAAAAAGACAAAAATCTTTGTATACGATGGCAGGATATTTTATGAAGAGAGCCCTAGGGGCGTTGTTAAGGAGAGAGACTTAGAGCAGGAATTGAGATACCGGTGTGGTTTAACGTAGGGCTCGTGCTTAATAGAAACTGAAGCATAAATCTTCGTTATTGGTGTTAAGTTCTATGATATTATCAGATTTTGATCTCATTAACTACATAAAGAGTGGGAGACTTGTTGTAGAGCCCTTTTCTGAGGACATTGTAAGAGAAAACGGTCTTGACCTTAGGATAGATGGCGAGGTATGCATATTAAGCAATACTAATGCTGTTTTAGACCCTTATAGCACAACTACAGACTTAAGTTTATTTTATAGGTGTTTTAAAGCTGAAGAATTCATTTTCGAACCAAGAAGTATATACCTTGCAACAACTATTGAGTACATTAAAGTGCCTCCAGAGCTCATGGCTTTTGTGGAATTGAGATCAACTTTCGCAAGAATGGGGCTTTCTATTCCACCAACAATTATTGATGGGGGTTTTGAAGGGCAGATAACTATAGAAATACATACATCTACATTTCCAATTAAGATAAGGAGGGGGACGAGGTTTTTGCATATTGTGTTCTCAAAGGTTTCAACACCTATACAAAAACCTTACTCAGGTAAATACCAAGGTCAGCGGGGAGCCAGACCTCCACAACTCCCAATAGCATAAGCTTACGTATCTTAGTAGTGTTCTTTACCTCGCCTTTCATTAACCCTACAACATCATTTACTTTACTTAACAATTCTCTGCACACGTAATGCCAGTACTTGAGGCCTTTAATAACAAAAGAATTCTAGTAGCAGAAATGATCTTTGTTTGACCTGCAATTAATCTACTTGCCAACTTTTTAAAAAGTCCCATTGAGTTACAACGCTCAACATAGTAATTTATTAGATCCTCACCCATTTCATTTCTAATCCTCATGTCTATGACTTGCAGATAGTTGCTGAGTATGGTTTTGAACATGTAGTTTAAAATTGTAGTCATAAGAGATTTTGCATCAAGGAAAATCTTATTAAGTTATTAAATGTGTGGTTACAATATACATTAAAGGGCGTGCACCTTAGATATTGCTGGCGCACCTTGAACTTGTAGTAACGTAGTTTCTGTAACTACATCTGCAACAGATGCCACTAATACAGCATAAAGTGTGTTTAAAGTAAGCTCTATAGCATCCTTAACTGTTTTAGTATCTATGCCAGTACCAATTAGCATCCTAAAGATTCTTTTTGTGATATCCTTTACTCGAGCATAATCAGATACCTTGTAGCTCTCAATGAGATTCCTTAGAAGGTCTATTACAAGCTCTTGTTCAAGCTCATCAAGACTACTCCATTCTCTCACATAATTAGTCAGTGATTGAAGCGTTGAATATCTTATCCTAACACCAAGGTATAATGAGATAGTATACAAAGAGTGCAGTGAACCAGAGATGCAGTCATCTTCTGATGCGTTTTCTAATGTATATAAGCATATTATTATGTTGTCAAGCTCTGTATCAATATTCGACATTATTAAAACACCGAAATCAGTATTCAATAATACATTATTTATTAGAACGAAATCAAATATTAGAATTGATATAGTGCCGCCGGCGGGACTTGAACCCGCGACCACCGGATCTCCCAACCACACTATAGCATATGAGTCCGGCGCTCTACCGGGCTGAGCTACGGCGGCGTGATACAGTATTAGTAGAGGTAGCAAGGCTTTATAAGTCTTAAACTTAAAATAATGTAGCCAACCAGAGTTATTACTTCACGATTTTATCAGCCCTTCTAAGCAACATCATATTTCAGTTAAGCCGCCACATTCATCACCTTGCTTATTATGCTGCCCTAAACTTATTAAATTTAGTAAAGCAGCAAAAAAGTATTGGCGGGAAAGTTGAACGAATGCAGTGTTAAACTTATAGAGATTGCTAGAGCTGCAGGTGCCCCATTAATTATAGAGGTGGTCAAATCTATTGCTACAATCTGTGGAGAAAATGCTTATAGCTTATGGTATGAGCTAGCAACTATTAGTACCATACAAACATCACAAACTTCAATTACTGAAGATAAGAAAGTGAAGACTAGTGTAGAAGGTCCTTGCTGGAGATGTGAAGCCTGTGGAAAAACATTTACCGATGTTAAGCATTTAGTTAATCACATAACGTTCTATGTAAGACAAAGGGATAAAGCTCATCTGGAGCTATATCAAAGAATAAAGAGAGTTGTTGATGAGAAAGGAAAAACATTTACTGAAGTAGTTACAGAAATCTTAAAGTGTTAAGCTGTTGTATGAAGAAAATCAAAAGCTTTAAATTAATCCCCTTATATTTCTACTATAAGCTTAGGTCAAGGTATTTATGAAAAAGGTGTTTAAGATTTTTGAGAAATTATTTGAAATTCCTAGCAGAGATGTATACTTTGCTAGCGGTAAGCATAGAAAGATGGCTTTTGTTCTGGCATTGATTCTGATAATGTCCTCTCTCATAATTGGATGGAACTACTATGATATAATGTGGTGGGTTTCTTGGTATAGAATTGTGCAAAGAGAGGGTGCCTCGGCAGTTCTGTTTATATATACTCTCTGCCAGCCCCCCACATGTAAAGTTCCATACCCCCCTTTAGCGGTATTAATATTTGTTTCTGTGTACGCTATTGCAATGCTAGTGCCGTATCAATTCAGATACATTATTTTAAAGCTTTGCCTTGTTATAGTACCTGCGCTCATAATTTTTTACATAATTAAAAAGAGGCGAGGCTTTGACATAGCCCTTATTTGGCTACTAAGTTTGCCACTAATACAGGTGCTGTTTGCTCTTCAATTTGATGTACTAATCGCAATGCTAATACTGCTTTCAACAATATACATTACGAAGAAGGAGTATTCTAAAGCCTCAATAGTATTAGCCTTAGCTACGTTAATTAAACACATTTGTGTAATTATATTACCTTTGCATATCATTTTTACCTATAGAGAGAATGGGCTTAGAAAGGCATTTGAATACTTACTGACGTTTTCAATGATAGCACTGCTTTTCTGTATGCCATTCTATATTGTATCTCGAGAAGACTTCATAAACAATCTGATAAGTTTTCACGCCTCACGACCTCCACAAGATCTATCAATATGGGCTTTGCCTACATATCTACTTGAATATGACATTAGCACATATAGCAGTATTCTCAATATATTATGGATAGTACCTCTCGCTGTAACATATCTTGCTACTCTCTACATAGCACAAAAGGAGATGAAAAAAATGTTGAAACATGATGATACTCTCACATCAATAGCTCTCTTTACCTCACTTTTACTTTTGCTCTTCATAACCTTTAACAAAGTGGGTAATCTAAATTACTTAGTATGGTTTGTACCCACATCACTTATTGCATTAAATCTCCGTAAAATAAAGAGCTTTGTCTCCCTAACCGCAATACTTGTACTCTTTATTGCTTTACCTTATAGCTTATTGTTATGGTGCATTCCTGCAACAGATTATAGGCAATCATTTATAGCTGAAGATGTTGGGTATTGGGATGCTCGAACGGTTTTTACACAATCTATAAACTATTACATTATTTACACTGCAGGTGTATTTCAGCGATACGCTATTATGCCTATACGTATGTATGTTCCAAGTGATGTGTTAGATTTTTTGGAAATAATAAAGATGCTCAATGCTATAAAGAGGATTCTTGTAGCAATACTCATAATACTTGCTCAACCTTTGTTAATTTCTTTAATATATCTTCACTCTAACGTGTTAAAGAGTGAGTAAGAATGATAAAAATAGGAGTTATAGGTGTTGGTAGGTGGGGAAAGAATTACGTAAGGGTGCTAAAAGAGCTGGAGAGAAGTATGGAGGTTAGGTTAGAGGCTGTATGTGATATTAGGGAGGAGGTATTAGAAGGGATTAAAAAAGAGTTCAACGTACCTATGGTAAAAACTGACTATATTGAGCTTTTAAAACATGTTGATGCTGTTATTATAGCTACACCTATAGATGTTCTTGCCAAGGTCTCTAAAGAGGCTCTATCTGAGAAAAAGCACGCCTTAATCGAAAAGCCTGTAGCTACTGCATCTAGAGAAGCTGAAGAGCTTTATAGACTAGCTATAGAAAGCAAAGTCATTGCAGTGCCTGGAATGATTATGAGATTCAACAGCGCTGTAAGCACACTTAAGACGCTTTTAAGAACTGAGCCACCATTATACATAGTCTTCAAAAGATTGTCGCGAAGACCTAAACACATGGTCTCCTACCCTCTATTACTTGACTTAGGAGTGCATGATATTGACCTATGCAGATACCTCACAGAAGATGATGTAATGACAGTTGTAAAAGCGCATAGATTTGTATTAGGATGTTATGATGAAGTTATTATGGCAACATTGAAAATGAATAGAGGTACGTACTGTCATATACATGTAGATGGTGTTTCACCGTATAAAGTGCGTGAGATAGATGTGGTAACAAGTCACAGCTTTATAAGAGCCGATACAAATACAAACAAAATAACTGTGTATTCCTCTACCGGCGAGAAAACAATTCATGGAGAGTTGTACGAGCCTTTAAAGAAAGAGGTGCAATGGTTTATAGAGGTAGTGAAAGCAAGACCTATCCATTACCAGCCAAATTTAACTGATGCTGTAAGCTTCTTGAGAGTTGTAGAAGCGATCTCTACTCTTTTATAGCTTATTCAAGCTCTGACCATGTATATCCACAACTAGAGCATTTATATGTCTTAGCTATAGTATCAGAGCTTTCAGCTGAGGAAACTTGCTTCCTCCAGTAATAAACACCACTTCTTCCACATTTTGGACAAACAATAGACTCTACAAAAATAGCTCCTAAAGGAATGTCAACAGCTATTTCCTCACGCTTTTCTACACGTTTTTCAAAGGATACGCTTTTCTTTAGAAATACAGAATTCTTTATCACATCCACTTTATAACCACATCTAGGGCAATAAAATACAGAGGCATTATTTATAACCTTTACAACCATAAGGCTACCGCACTTTGGACAGAACTTCATTGACCTCACCGTAGAAACTCGGGCAGATTAATATACTGCCTAAACCAGAATATATATTTTAGAACTATAGACATGCTTGGTAATTTTCTTGATCTATTCTAACAGCTCCTAAGTCAACTCTATCAGCACTCAAGACCTCTATCATCCTCTCAACACCGCAGAGCTCATCATTTGCCCTCCATATATACTTAATGCATAGTACAAAATAAAGCTTTATCTTCACTCTCCTTTATAATAACGCCATCATGAATAACGTTTAGAGGAGTTTGCAACTTTAATGATGTAGATTTGGCAAGCCGTATTGTAATTGCTTGAAAGTTTATAAGTTATTAAAGATGTTTATCATACTTGTAATTGAAGAGCCTGCACTTATATGAAAGCAGGCTTGATTACATTATGAGGCTTCTGAAGACTTCAGAAATTTCAAAAATCATAGCTAAGGCAGACATTGTAGCAGAAGTTGTAGAAGCTAGGGCTCCTTTAGCATTAAAAAGTGGTATAGTAGAGGGTATTGCTAGGAAATTCAGTAGAGATTACCTTTTAATTCTTAATAAATGCGACCTTGTTCCGCAAAACATTTGTAGAGAATGGGTTGAGTACTTTGCCTCAAACCGTAGCATTAATGCCATATGTGTGTCCACAGTGAAGAAAGTAGGCATTAAGAAGTTGATGCAAGTATTTATGGATAAACTAAAGAAAGTGGACTCTCTAAACGTAGCTCTATTTGGTTTACCAAAGGTGGGAAAGTCCTCACTCATAAACGCTTTGAAGAAAAAGGATTCTGCTCCTACAAGCCCTTACCCCGGTTCGTGGGGCTATACCAAGGGGGTTACAATATACAAAGTTGCACCAGGTATTTACATCATAGACACCCCGGGTTACATCCCATTTGATGTCAAAGGACTAGAGGTTTTAATTAGAAGCCAGCCGGTGGAGCTCATCAACAACCCAGTACGTGCTGCTACAGAGCTTCTTAAACTTGTTTTAAAGCACAATGCGAAATCAATTGAAAGAGCCTATACAGTGCGCTCTTCAGATCCCTTAGAGATACTAATGCACATAGCTATTAAAAGAGGATGGTTCTATAAGAAGGATGGGGAGCCAAATATAGAGGAGGCCGCAAGGGCTGTAATTAGGGATTACCTAGATGGAAAGATAAGATTTTATTTAACTCCTCCAGCAAGAAAGCTTTCTAACTCTAGCTAATACCTTATTATAATATCTTTCATCTAATTTCAACTCATTCATGAGATCCCGTAAGATACTTTCATTAACTACCTTACCCATGCTGCAGTGCCTTAAGGCTTCATAAATTATTCTCTTAATCTTATCGTCTACACCCATAGCTTCTTTTATAGCTGTATCAATGCTTCTCCCTTCAAACCTCACCTTTAACAATATCTCAACAATTTTATTAATTTCCTTAGGTACTCCAATAACATGGTTTTTATAAATTATGGCCCTCCTCTCATAAGCATCAAGACTTCTTAAAAGTGACATAGTGTAGGTAGCAAAAGGCCTTGGAAACATGTCGTCAACCAAAAGCCCTATTATAAAAACATCTGCTTTCATAATCTCAGATTCTGTTAAAGCCTTATCTGCGTAAGGGTCTAGGACTACAATTGAATTGTATTTAGATTGAATTGTGTTCACACGCTTTATAATTTCAATTCTATTCTTAATCGTTTTCAAGATATTCTTTAATTCATCAGATGGGGAAATCACTGCTACATTTAAGTCTGTAAGGTACCTCCTCACAATATTTAATGAAAAAAGAAATTGCTGTAAGGCTCTCTTCTTCTCTTTATTGTGATGAAGCTCCCATAAAATGGCGTCAAAGACTATTAATGGACTCCTTGGATAAAGCTTTATGAACGCTTCGCTAACTAAGTGCGTCATATCGTATACACAGGATTCTCTAGAGTCTTTCACAACCACGTCGTAGTGCTCTGTTCCTTGACGTTCTCTGCCTATTACAACTCCTTTATAGAAGCCTATAGTCTTACCATAAACACTTTCTCTGCAGATTCTTGCACGCCATATTAACAACTTCTCAGCTATTAGGTGAAGTATCTCATGACTTACATTAAGTCCATGCAATTCCCTGACCAAAGTTCTATAAAACTTATTACTTAAAGCTATCTCTCTTACATCAAAATACAAAAGCACACATTGTAAAACGTCTGAGGCAAGTGTCATCATTATGTATTAATCTGTAAAGCAAACTATTATACCTTACTTCATTTAAGCAGTAAATAACTAAAATGCCTCTTCAAGTCTTCGACCTGCACTGTGCATATAAACATTTCTACACTCTATTACCTAGTGATCATTACTACCGATACCCCTGATAATTAAAAGATGTGCATATCTCTATTACGCTGTTGCTTCAGCAATGTTATGAACAGTGTTGCTGGGGGTTTGCAAGCCCTCACTAGATTTTACAACTAAGTCAAACTCTTTACCATTTGCTAACGCATCTAATAACTTCTTACCTAATTCTGAAAGCTTGTACAATTTGTAATTTCCTCTCACATAAACAGCCTCAATTATATTTAGTGCTTCTAAAATGTGAAAAGAGGCCAAGACTTCATATCTGGGTAAGCCTGTTGATGCTATAACATCGCTTGGCGATACTATTCTATCCTTTAAAGCAGTTAATATCATCATAAGCTTTTCACGTGATGCCAATACGTTTCACCAATAAAGTGTTGCCTAGGAAAGAGAGTTATAAAGAGCTAGACAAATTGGCACAATCTTTATGAGCTACTCCTTGGACTTGGCTAAGAATGCTGTACTCTACACTATAAAAGAATTCTATAACTTTGGGGCTCTATGAAAAAGTTAAATGTAATAGAATTTGACATCCCTATCCTAACAAGAGATACAAAGCTATCATTATACAATTTTGGTCAAAAACTCTTAAGACTTTGCAACTCCATGATTGTAGCTCATCCTCACACTATGCTACATTCAACTATACTACTTACTTCACCGGCTCCTTTTGTCTACAGACAGGGCAATAAGATTAGACTGTATAGTATTTTAGCACCTAATAAAAACATTGAACTAGGTCAAGAACTGAATAGTGATGCCCTAATTCTACCTTTCACAGAAAACAGCATAGTAATGCTTTCACAGCAATCCACCTTAGCAAGAGTAATAGCAGTAAGTTCCTCAGGAGAATTTGAGTATAGCAATTTAGAGCATGTGAAGTACATAATGCCTCAGGGGCTCTTCAGCTACATTATAGACACAAAAAACCGCTTACTCTTTGCCAAAGAGCTTTCACACATTGAGCACATTATGAATTGCCAGCGTGTAGAGTACGCAGAGTTTAAGAGCATTAAGTTAATTATATGCTACAACCAAGATGAAAAAAGTGTTATCTTAAGTGATGGTTTGTATGGAGATGTATATGAATTTCAAGGTAATAACTTCGAGCATATTATAAACGCTACATGGTATTACAATACAATGGCTTTTAATACCGATAGAGGAACGTATCTCGCAGGCTTTGACCACAAAAGGAAATTTTTGTATGAAACTAGCTACCACATTGAAAATCCTGTCCACGTATATAATGGTGTATTCCTTGGAAAAGCTGGCAATTATTTAGCCCTATATAATGCCGAGAAGGATGAGTTAAAAATCTTGAGTTTGAAAGCATCAGCTCATACAAAAGTGTGGCCATGCGAGGAAATTGCTGCTATAGTAGAAAAAGATGGAGTAATGTTGTTAGATCTTGAAAGTGAAAAAATTCTCAAATTGAGGAAAGTTGCTCACGATATTGTCTTGGCTAGTTCAAGACTCTTACTTCTTAACAAGAATAAGCTTAGCATATATGCGCTAAACAAAGTCAAAAACACATTTACGATAGAAATGCTCTACGAGGGCCCTTCAGCACTTGTAAGCTGTACTGGGAATAGTAATAAAGAGGTGGTATGCGTAGATATCCTAGGAAGAATCATTGTATTACCCATAGATGATGTCTTAAGAATTCAACCAAGAATACACAAATGTAGGTGCGCTCCCTATCCCTCAATGCTAACATTATTGTATATCCCAGGTTACCCATTAAAAATCGTTCCAAGCGAAGGTATTCACATAACCTTTCAGCGTTACAACGCTATAACATCTGAAATCATTATTAAGACAGTACAAAAATATCCCATTACCTTAAATATGGTAATATATGGCATTGTAAACGCGAAGGAGCGTTCAATTGAATTACAGCCCAGCTTTCCATTTAGAGCATCCTCAGCTAAAGTTTACTACATTGAAAAGCTTACACTGATAAACAACACCCCCATTGTTTGTAATAAAGAAGTAAAGCATGCATTGAAGAAATGCTTAGAAACATTATTATTTGCAAGTAAAGATAGTTTCCCAGCTCTGTGCGTAGATGAAAGTGCATCTTCAGAAGACTTTAAAGAAGAAGTTATAGAGCCTTCATTAGTTATTGTAAAAAACATTGTAAAAGTTGATGTACACCCTATTGTAGACTTAAAAAGGAGAATTATATGCTTCTATCCTCCAACATTGCAAAACATTGAATTAAAGCTGGAGGTGTTCTGCAAATCTCAAATTCTCACACTTGAAAGTGGTTGCATAAAGTTAGATGGAGACTGTGATTTCCTCACCATGACAATCACTGCCAGATCTAGGGATGGAAACTGTGAAAACAGAGTACCAATGCATTATAATATTGAAGCAGAGCTATTTCACCATGATGTGCCTGAAGCACTAATGGAGCAGGGTGTGCTGTACAAACTTGTGTTACCACATATATGTGTAGCTATTCCTTCTGCAAAAATTATTTACGATAGTGATCTGCAGTTACATGCCTTGATAAAGAACTTGTGCCATAACCTAGCTCTCACAATTCTAATGCAAAATTCTGCATACATTCTCACACCAGGTTCTGAAAAAGCTCTAACCCTTTCGATAAGCTTAGATGATATTATTCGAGGGGGTAAGGTTATTGGAGTGATAGAACCTGTAAAAGCAAGCGTACTTATGTTTCCAATAAATTTACCTTATCTGCTTTGGTTGGCACACCAAGTCGCTTTAAAAATCTCAGCTAGTATTGGGCTTGGGCTCAGAAGGTGATGAAAATAGCAACCAATGCTTTAGCTAAAGCTAGAGGAAAGGTAAAGGCTATTAGCATCTCCCTAGGCAACTCCCTTAGAAGGCTTATTTCATGGAAAAATCGTTCTCTATGCGAAGAACTGAGCAGAGGCATCTATAAGTGTAGTGATGACCATAGTTCAAAACTCATAGCTCTTTACACTATAGAGGAGGCCAACATTAGGTTAGAGGAATTAGAGTATCTAGACTTCTTAAGCCACTTAAAGAGATATCTGAACACTATTATCCCGCCAGGCTGTCACTTAATGACACTGTCAAAAATAGAGCCCATAAACACTGACAAGTTCTTGTCCAACATAGATGGCAAGCTTCAGATGAGATTAGTAGAACTGGAGCAAGACAAGGCAAATACTAGACTTAGAGCATCTATAGAGAAACTGCTGGAGGTCAGGAAGCGCATATTGAGTGGAATGATACCTTTCGAAATATCGAGCATCATAGCTATAGTGTGTAGAGATCTCAACATCTACAGAGAAAGCCTAGTAAAAATTCCAGGGCTAGCTAAGCAAATGTTAAACATATCGCTAAGCCATGTAAAGAACCCTGGCATAGCTACTCAGCTAAGCAATTTTTGTCAAGTATAAATCTAAAATAATGCTCTTAGACTCCGTAGCCTATACCATTCCACACATGCTACTAAACACAACAACAAAAGATGCTCGTGAAGGAGTCTACATAGGCATAGATGTATTTTTTGGCAGAGCAATTCATTGGAATGCAAAACTTTCACCAAGACATCACATACTTGTTGTAGGGCCTACAGGGTCTGGAAAAACCATCACGCTTACGGCCATAGCGTCAAGACTATCAAACTTATTCAATGTAACATTAACAGTGTTTGACATTAAGGGCGAGTACGCCTCCTTATTAAAGCTCTTCACATCGGATGCCACTGTTATATGGGATGTGTCACAAATTCCCATACCCATATGCTCTTGTAATGAAGCTGATGAAGATACTGCATATAATGTAAATCTCTTCATAAATACATTGAATTCTCTCTATAAACTTCCTACCTATGTAAGAGACCAAATTCGTGAACAGCTCATAAAATTATGTAAGTACTGCTACACTACCTCTCTAGACGACGCTCTTCGAAATTATTGGATAGAAGAGACAGAATCTATTCACACAACTTTAAGTGCTTTTAGCGCTGGCTATACACCCTCCTTACCTCTTCACTTACTCAATCAGAAAAACGTCGTTGTAGACCTTAGCAAATTGTTTCTGCTAGACCCCAAAGCTACAGCTACTGTCGTACTCTACATATTGAAGAGAATTATGAGGACCCTACAAAATCTTAACTTAGGTTATATTACAAAGGTGGTGCTTCTTGATGAACTATGGTATATAGCGCAAAGTGCTGTAGAAGACTTTACTAACATACTTATTAGATATGGACGTGGATATGGAGTAGTATTAGCAATGGCGACACAAAGCATAGACGATTTAAATCCCTATGCCGACACTATTACTGAAAACTGCGGCGCTGTAATAGCATTATCCTCACCCTCTAGGGGTTATTGGATAAGGCTTTCAAGGTACTTAAACCTCAGCAAGAAAGGTATTGAAAATGCTTTGAAGCTTGTAGGGCAAGGAATGGCTGTTGCTAGGCTATATCCTTATGAAAAACCCTTCTATATTTACATAGACCCCTTAACTTAAAAACACTACTTCTCTATTCCAAGCTCTTCGTAAACTTCCTTAGGTGCTATCAATCTTGCACCACGGCTCGCTTCGTGTCTCTTCTTTAACTCTCTCTCCTTTTGCTTCTTCTTCCACTTATACCTATGAGTCTCTCTCAGCCTCGTCGTCACCAACCCTCTCATCTTTCTACCAGCTGAGGTCTTGCCTCTAAACACCCTGCCACGCTGACTTGGACTTGCTATCCAATTTATATCTGGGTCGCTGAGTATAGCTGGATGATGCGGATCCACTAAGATAACTTCGTAGTACTTATAAAGCCCGTCTTCACCAACATAATAGCTGTTCAAGACCTCTAAATTCCTATACTTTCTCGCTGCTCTCTCCTCAGCCACAAGCCTCAAACTCTTTTTTGGTGCATGACCATAGATGCCCATTCTCTTGGGTCTTCTGCCTGAACTGGGTCTAGGCTTCCTCAATCCACCCTTCCTAACCCTTACCCTAACAACTACAAATCCCTGCTTAGCCTTATAACCAAGCCTCCTAGCCCTATCTATTCTCGTAGGCTTCTCCACTCTTACTATTGAAGGCTGCCTTCTCCACTCCACCAGCCTCTGCTTCATTAACAGCCCGTGCTCTCCTTCATACGGCTTCTTCCATGCCATAGCCATGTAGTGATACATTGAGTGCGCCAATAAAAACCCCCATTACTGTTTTTACACCATTTATGCATTTATAACGAAATTTAAGCAATAATGAAAATAGGAACTCAGGTGAAAAACAACGCCACCGCCAAAGATATACATAGGGTTACTGGGCAAAACAAATGTTGGAAAATCAACATTCTTTTCTGCAGCTACGCTTATACCAGTAAAAATAGAAAACAGACCGTTTGTTACTTTAGAACCTCATACAGGAGTAGCATACGCTAGGAAAACTTGCGTACATAAGGAACTAGGCTTGCCTAAGTGCACTCCCATAACTTCTATGTGTATAAATGGTGAGAGATTCATTCCTATAATACTTGTGGATCTGCCGGGCTTGGTGAAGGACGCTCATAAAGGCAGAGGTCTTGGAAACAAATTCCTAGACGCAATTAGGCAAGCAGATGCATTAATACACATTGTAGATGCTTCTGGATCCACAGACGAAGATGGGAAGCCTGTGAGACCTGGTTACAGAAATCCTGTAGAGGATGTGCTTGAAATAGAGAGAGAATATGATGAGTGGATGTATGGGATAATATCAAAGGACTGGAGCCGCTTTGCTAGAGCTCTTGACACCATGAACAAGAGCCAAATTATTGAAGCCCTTGCGCAAAGGCTTTCAGGTCTTTCAATAACTAAAGAGCATGTTTCCACGACACTTTCTTTAACAAAACTCGAGAGTTTAAAGCCCTCTAGCTGGAGAGAAGAAGAGCTGAAGCTTTTCATAAAAACCCTTAGAGAAATTGCTAAACCTATAGTTATAGCGGCAAACAAAATAGATGTGCCCGAGGCTAGAGATATGCTAAAGGAGATGATGAGAGAATTATCAAATAGAATAATAGTGCCTGTAACAGCTCTTGGAGAACTCGTACTTAGGAGATTTGCTGAAAAAGGGTATGTAGAGTACTTGCCTGGAGACCCAGAGTTCAAAATAAAGAATAGCTCCGCTCTTACTCAACAGCAGTTCAAGGGGCTGGAGATGCTTAGAGATATTATGAAGGAGTTTGGTGGAACAGGAGTTCAGAAGGCTATAAACAGCGTTGTTTTTGATGCATTAAGAAGAATTGTTGTTTACCCAGTAGAAGATGAAAATAGGTATAGTGATAGTAAGGGAAACATACTTCCAGACTCATTCCTCATGCCCAGAGGCTCTAAAGCCATAGACTTAGCATACGCTGTTCACACAGACTTGGGTAAGAGATTTCTCTACGCAATTAATGCTAAAACGAAGCAACGCATAGGTAAAGATTATGAGCTTAAAGAGGGAGACGTGATAAAAATCGTTGCCGCGGTATAGCAAATGCAAAGCCCTGAAAGTAGAAGGGTAATGCTGTCAGAAGTAGTTATTTCTACTCTTTGCCACGCAACAGAAGACTGTAACAAAGTTAAGCAAGCAATTTTAAACTTAGTACCCTCACATATAGCCTCACATATACAAATAGTAGAGAACACTGTAAAGGGCTTTTATGGAAATCCTATAGTTGTGCTTGAAGCGCGATTCAAAGGTGAAGAAGCTTACAGCGTTTTAAAGCACATTGCCCTTCTCTTGCACGAACTCGACAAGAAGTACATAGTGAGCTCTCTTGAGATAAGATACGACCAAAAGGCAAATAAGGTATTTATAAGAATTGATAAGCAGAGCGCATACTTAGGTAAACCAACAGTATCTGAAGGCGATGATGTGGTTAAGCTCGTGATATCCTTTTCAATACTTAAGTCCGTAGAGGGAGTTCAAAAGTTCCTGGAGGAGGTCTTCCTTGGTAAGGGAGCCCAGGGCTAACATGCTTGTGCTTTTCGAGTCCTGCAAGGATGTCGAAAAGTACATTGCTGAAGACAGCGTCTCTATACTAGGTCTAGACGAAGGTTTTTTTGAGCTATGTAAAGACACTTTGGCGCAAATTGAAGAAGAGGTTGCCATCATACCAAGGCATGTAATTACTGTTGACAGGAGATCCCTCAGGCTAGCTATAAAACACCAGAGGCGTTTTAAGTTAACCACCTTTAAACCTTGTGACACTCAATCCGCTAGGGTCTTGGCTAAAATCAGAAAAAATATTGTACTACTTGTTTCACCAGACACTATAAAGTATGTTGATGAAGCACAAATAAACTTTCTTAAGGAATCCCACATACGCAAGTTTCTTGAAGTTGCCCTTGGAGAATTCATAAAGCTCTTGCTATTGCCAAGTACTAAACCCTTAAACATGAGCAAGGTCTTTGACAGGCTTGGAGACGTCATAGAGAGGGCCCTGAAGTTTGATATAGGAGTTACTGTAGCGGGAGCTGTTGAAAATTACCCAAAGTGCTTATTCACTAACCATATAGACGTGCTGCTCTTCTCCATGGGTTTCTCAAAAAGAGAGAGAAGAATGATATTAGAGGTTTACCCTCTGGAACTATTGAAGACGTGGTTAGGTGAGAAGTAATTTGGAGTACCTCAGCATAATAGCCATAGCGCTTGCCGTAGCCTCTATGCTCATAGCGATATACATAACACTATCTCTAAAAAAGAGTGTTGGTGTTCTTCTTGACGAATTAGCTGTAGCACTTCTGATTCGCAAGAAAAGCAGAAGGGTTAAGAGATATATACTGCTCAAAACTGTATGCAGTGAGGATGCTGATGTAAAGACATTTATACGGAATTTTGAGCAGAGAATCTCTAAGTTATTAGGAGATATAGGAAGAATTGAGTGTAGCTTAACAATTGCAAGTATTTCGAAAACCTCCAATAGAATGATTGTAAGGGTTTTAGGGGACTACAGATGCTTTAAGAGAGTATTAATGGCTCTTTCAATACAGCATATACTCTTTGGCGACTGCATAGCTATACCAGTAAGAACCTCAGGACTCTTCTCACGATTAAGGAAGTGGATTTACTGAAAGATGTTATCTCCTCAAGATCTTAACATTTGCGTTACAGATTCTAAGAATTTTATTGCCTTCTCAAACTCCGACTTACCCTTCTCAGATAGCTTATAAAGAGTCTCACCACCTACTTTAACAGGCTCAATTAATCCCTCTCCAACCATCCTATACACAACACTGTAAACAGTAATTGTGGACACCTTTAACCCCATCACACCTTTCAGCACCTTAACAATATCGTAAGCCTTCATAGGTTCAGAGCCCAACAACGCTTTTATTACATAAAGCCACAGAACCTCTACTGTAAGCTTTCGTTTAAGCCTCCTTAAAGCCCTGGACTCCATACACAATCAACCTGTTTAACAGCTATAAAAGTTTAAAAGTGCACTGCCTTTGAATATATACAGCCAGAAATATTTAGGCGCGTAAATATGATTAGAGTTGGAATTGTTGGCGTAGGAAACATTGCAGCTATGTTAGTTCAAGCTGTAGAATTCTATAGAAGGACTGAAAGAACTAATGGACTAATACACCACGTCATTGGGGGCTACAGAGCAGATGACATAAGGTTTGCATATGCAGTTGACGTATCAAAGCACAAGGTTGGCAAGGACCTTGCAGAAGCCATTTTTGCAAAGCCGAATAAGGTCCCGAAATACATAGACGTACTGAAGACAGGAGTAGTAGTTAGAATGGGTAAGGTATTAGACGGCGTAGCTGAACACATGATTGAAGATTTTGAACCTGCGAGTGAGCTAGAACCTTCAGAAAAGGATATAGTTAGAGAGCTTGATGAACATGATGTAGATGTGCTCATAAACCTGCTCCCTGTAGGTAGTGCAAAAGCTAGCAGATTTTATGCTGAAGCCGCTGCAAAAGCCGGCGTTGCTTTCATTAACTGTATACCAGAGTTCATAGCGAGCGATCCCTATTATGCAAGCATGTTCAAAGAAAACAACGCATTAGCACTAGGAGACGACATAAAAGGGCAACTAGGATCAACAATAATCCACAGAGCACTTGCAAGCCTCATAACAATAAGAGGTGCTGAAATAGTAGAGTCTTATCAGCTTAATGTAGGCGGGAACACAGACTTCAAAAACATGTTGGACCACAGCAGGCTAACTAGTAAGAAGATTAGTAAAACCATGGCGGTAGCCTCAACACAGCCAGAGCCAGAAAAACTTTTAGGCAACCTGTTTGCAGGACCTAGCGGCTATATACCATTCCTTGGCAATACAAAGGTGTCGTACATATACATAAAGGCGCTGGGCTTCATGGGACTACCTGTAACAATAGATCTAAAGCTATCTGTAGACGACAAAGCCATGGCTGCTGCCGTACTGGTAGATGTAATAAGGTTAGCAAAGGCATTGAGGGACAAAGATGTTAAAGGTGCTCCTGATTGGGCTTCCGCTTTTTACTTCAAGTACCCACCAAAGCAAGCAAAAAGTGATGAAGAAGCCCTTCTCAACCTTTACTTAAAGTTAGAAGAGCTTGGAATAGAAATAGAGCCAAAGAGGCTATACTTCTGGCACTACTTAAAGAAATAAAGAGTATAATCGCTTTTTACCTGCTTAAAACTCTACTTCTTCTTGTACCAACAGTCCAACCCGGTATACAATCAGATGATGATGCCGCTCCAAGCAGTAAAACTTGATTTCGTGAAGAACCCGCGACGAACTGATCTTCGTTAAGAAAAGTGTAGCTTATAAACAATAGACGGAAGCGTGCCGTGCATTACCCTAAGCCTCTCAACCTTAACATCACGAAGTTCACCCACAATAACCTCTGAAACTCTAATTGCAGATGTTATAAAGACAGCTACTGCAAATCCACTATTTTTAAGCACAGCTAGAATCCTTCTATAGAGTTTACCCAGAGCACCTGGCCTCATCCTATAGCCATATGGAGGGTTAAAGACAGCTATTGTAAAGTCTGTGCCTAACTCTACCTCAAGTTCTCTTAGTCTTGGTGTGAACTCTAGCGAATCACCTACTATAAACAGTGTAGAATCATCAACACCAGCACTCTTAGCATTTATAACAGCTCCTTCAACAAAAACCGGATTTATATCTACACCAACGTGAACTCTTTCCCCCTCCTTAACGCCCCTAGAACACAACCTTCTCAACACATCAACAGCCTCAGGAAAAATCTTTGCTAGGATACTCCAATTTATGTTCCTCCTAGTTATACACGGCACCTCAATTCCCTTAGTCTGTAGAGCAGCCTCTATAACTATTGTGCCCCCTCCACACATTGGGTCGTAAATTCCTACACCAGGCCTCCACCCAGATATCTTTAGCATAGCACTTGCTATTGTGTTCTTTAGCCCAGCAGGGTGTGCAAAAACCTTGTAGTTTCTCATGTGTAAAGAGGCTCTAGTTAGTGAAAGAGCTACAACAAACCTTGAATTGTTAAGCTCAACATATATCTCAACATCAGGCTCTTCAAGATCTACCCTAAGCCTTGTACCGCGAGTCTGCATGTAGCTATCAATTACAGCCTGTCCTGCAACTCTACCAATATCCATACTAGTAAAGCTGTGCACTCCTATTCTTTCAGGTCTTATAGCAAAACTCTGCTCGGGCTCAATTATTGTTGTAAAGTCGAGACCTTTAACAGCTCTGTAAATGTCGTCAAGACTATTAACATTCTCTTCTATGGTTACCAGGCTGTAGACGTTATTCGCTATGCGTGATCTAAGCACATCAGCAAGTCTATGCGGGGTAACCTCTACAAACACCCTACCACTTGCAGTACCCATAACCCTAGCCTCAGAAAGCTCCACAAGCTCATGAGCTAACACACTTTCAAACCCTGTGTCACAGGTAACAAGCAGCTTCACTAACAATCACCAAGAGAAGAGTGTCAGCCAGCCACCGCAACCTCACTGCTCGGTAGCGGTCGGGATTAACATCATCCTGTAAGTA
Organism: Ignisphaera sp.; assembly: GCA_020833345.1. Taxonomy (GTDB): domain Archaea; phylum Thermoproteota; class Thermoprotei_A; order Sulfolobales; family Ignisphaeraceae; genus Ignisphaera. Next base: position 45,602 of record JAJHQM010000001.1, on the reverse strand, counting down.
AATATGAAAGCAAACCTAATAAGCTGTTTTCACGGAGCCTCTAAGGGCACGGAACAATTAGTGTACCTACAGCCTCTCCTCTAGCAGCCTTCACAACATTCTCAATATTGTAACCGTTGAATACTATAACCTCTATACAACTCCTCTTAACTACTTGCATAGCAAGCGGGTCTAGTAGTTCATAACCACCTGCTTCAAATTTCTGACTTAACACCTTTGCCAACTCATCAACAGTTATACTATCGAGCTTCTTAACATTGGAAAACTTCCTGGGATCCCTATCATAAACACCCTCCACATCAGTTGCATAAAGAATTCTCTTTATACCCAGAGTCTCTGCAACTATAGCAGCTACAGCTGCTGTTGATTGACCAGGCTGCAACCCACCAACAACAACAACTTTACGTGTGCTCCATGCCTCCTCAACCTCCTCTATATTCCTAGGTATTGGCACATAGGCGCGCTCTCCAAGAGCATAGGCGAGGAGTAGAGCATTAACCCTAGAAACCTCTATTCCAACCATATCTGCCTGCGCATTACTTAAACCCAAAGCTCTTGCACACTTAATATAGCTCCTAGCATAGGGTCCTCCCCCAACAACTACAGCCACCCTATACCCCTCATCAACAAGCTTACTGACAACCAGAGCATACCTCTCTATAAGCTCAGCATTCTCAGGGTTGATAATCTTACCAGAGATCTTCAATAAAACCCTATCGATACTCACAATAAAACACCTAGGAAACTAAAAGATAAGTAAAATTAAAAATTTTGAGCAAGAGCAAGTACCACTTCATTTAAGCACACTAGCAGGCAAATGCCTAAAGCTATAAGAATGAAGCTATATTCTCAGAAGCATACTAAGACATGAAATTGCCTAGCTAATGAAGAAGTCCGTAAATAGAAAGAACAAGTCCTTGAGCTGTTTATTAGTACCTCAAGCAGTAGCTCAGTAAATGCATTACTCGTATATACATACATCTGGTGCGCCATAACCATTCAACTACTTAACATGAATGTAATGCTATTCAAACACAGAAAAAGTTTGCTATGAAACTTCACGTATCTTATCTAGGCCAGCTCTGAAATACCTAATGTAGTTAGAGTACCTAATGTCACTACACATTTAAATAGCTATGAAGATGTTGAGAAGACTACTCAATCAATAAGGATGTTCCTTTTATAAAATATGGGAAGAACTGATAATAGACCTGTGCATTCCTCAGTACATCAGCTAAGAGATTAACAATTTAAAGCGTACATAAAGTATTACACATTCTTTACAGTAGAGATGCTGAAAGATTTAGCATACTTCCAATGAAAAAGTCCTATTACGAGTTTCACACTCTGATACTTAAAGAGAGGATAGATATAATGCCTATTAAAGTAAGAAAGAAGACTACTAGCAATGCACAATAATTTTAGCACTAGGAGAGGCTATACATTTAGTCAAGGAATGTTAGAATGTTGCATAAAGTGTGTAGAGCGAATGCGATCCACACCCTTTTTAAGTACATAAAACTTGCTTTAATTGCTAAGGCTGTCCATGAGCAACCATTTGTTTTATGCAGCTCCATGAGAGACATTAAGCTTAAGGTCCTAAATCAGCTCTGCTTAACTTTACTGGTGGAAAGTTAAGCGCCACTTAACTTCACCATAATTGCACATAGGACTCACAAACCCAGTTAAAGCGTCTTGAAGGCTACATGCAGTTGATGAGAGCTTATGAAACGCCATGAATCTGAAGGCCTCCACATACTTAATCTTTAGGCCTAGGTTAATTATTAGTAGTGTAACACATTCTATACATAAATAACGTTGTACTGCTTTCACATACACACCTAAAGTAAGGTCCTATACTGAGGCCTTAGCTCGTGAAAATAGTGCAGCTTATGAACAGAAATTCGCAATAATTGTGAACAGCGTACTGACCATTAGGTGAATCAGTGTACAAACTAGTGCATAACTGTGGATATTACGAATATGTGTAGCTCCTTACGCAAAAAATTGTGACACAACTAAACGCATTAATTGAGAATTAAGTGGAGAGGTAAACTTACTTAATAAGCATTATTTAGTATCTCTTAAAAGCTCTATGTCTACATCATACCTTAGAATTGCTACTATGCCTCCTAACATCTTGACTCTTTCACCTACAGGTGTATTGCCTGGTACAATCACTATCTCGCCACTTTTCTCTACAACCTTCCTCAACGCATCCTCAACTCTTCCACGAGCTTCGTTAAACCCGCTCAACATTTCATCAACTACGACAAGCTTTTCAACGGCTCCCAGGTTTGCAGCAAGTTCTACATGTTCTAGTCCATAGGCCACTTTATTCACATTTTTTATAAGCATGTATTCAAACTCCTCAAGTACTTTAGATGCTTTTTCAACTGCGGAATCTCTGATAATATTCCTTACCACATCTCTATTCAAAAGCTCTTGAAGTCCTGCATACCCACCGTTAGCTACAGTATCTACATACACTCTCAGCCTTCCATTAATAGCCTCAATAGCTTTCTTAAGCTTGTTCTTTAGCTCTCCTGGAGAGCCTACGACAATACCCTCGACACCAAACCTGTGAGCTATTTCCACAACTTTCTTAGCCAGGTCCTGGACAAGCCTCTCCTCAGCTTCTTCAAACCCCTCATCACTAAGTGGAAGAGATACTACCTCTGAATCTAAAATCTTCATACCCTGCATTTGTAGAATAGCTATAGCATATTCATCAAAATCCAGAGCAACAAGAAGTATATTGAGAGGTCTCACAATCTTCAAAATGTCATTAATAAGCCTCGGACTCCAAGAAGATTTAAATATTGTAAGTTCATCACCTACACCAATTGCTATTGTGTGGTGAGACCCCTTAACACCAAACCTATCAGGCCCCTCAACAACAACACCGTGAACCCTCAGCCTATTAGTAAAAGGCTGAAACTCCAACTTCTCAACACTAATAGCTAACATCATAGGAACCCTCCTCTTCACATTACCAATACTCACATCTCTTGTAGTACGAGCCTTAACAACATCACCCTTAGCAATAAGTAAACTCAGCAACCACAAATCATCATCACTATCAACTCTAACCCTAAGCACACCATCCCTCTCATTTAAAATCTCAAGCCTCACAAAAGCCCACCAAGACATTGCGGTGCACGGCCCCCATACTACTAGTGTAGTGGGCTTTGGCAAAACCCACCACACCGGGACTCTCCCCCGTAGACCCGTGAACGCCGATGTCAGGGGTTAGGATGCTCCCTTCCGGACCTGACCATCCCCCTGCAAAGGTGGTAGCCACCTCCCTCCAGAGGTGACCCCACCACCACCGGCCCCACGGGGCGGGGGTTCATAACGGTGTGGTGGGTTTTGCCAAAGCCCACTACACTAGTAGTATAGGTTACTGGCCCCCGCATGACGCCCATTTCGGCATGAGGGGAGGGCGAGCCCCCCAGGCCCTACCCGTGCACCAGATATTCGTACTATTTCTGTGTCTAATAAACTTTATGCATACTCTAACAAATCTATACACAGGTATTTCAACACCTTTTATTATTAATAGACATGTTAACTTCTTTTTTATCTATATAGAGCTACTTCTATTTAGTTCAATCAATTCTAACCAATATATTTATTAACCTTGAAGTGATACTGCTGTTCGCGGTGAATTGAGTATGGCATGTACAAAGCCTGTTAAGGTAAAGACACCAGCTGGCACAGAAGCAACTCTAGTACCAAAGAAAGTGTGGGCTCTGTCTCCTAAGGGTAGGAAGGGTGTTAAGATAGGTTTGTTCCAGGACCCTGCAACTGGTAAGTACTTTAGAGCCAAGGTTCCAGACGACTACCCAGAGTGCAGCTAAATTAGGCTACTAGAAAACTTGTAACTAAAAGTAAAAATAAATAATTTTTACTTTTTTACACATCTCCCTATGCACATCTAAAGGTTTTAGTTATATTTCTCGTAAAACCTCATCAATGCTCTAACTGTGCTATTATTAGCTGTCTATATTGATTGCAACTTAAAGCAAATGCATGATTTTAATCTTAGTAGCTAGAGGCTCTTTTGGTGTTGCAAAGTGAGAAAGTTTATGATATTGTTAGAAGTAGCAGTTCTTGTAGTATTCTCAGTCGTAGTTAAGCTTGGCCTGCTTAATGATGTCAACATATATGTGTATAGGGCTCTGCATATTGATTCTTACGTGATTCATCTTTTTTCGGAGACAGCTAGCATACCAGCTTTTATAGCAATCATTGGAGCCATTATACTTATGGATTTGACTAGGTTGCGAAAAGTAAGTACTTTTTCACAAGGACTTATCATAGCTATTGCTATTAACGTTCTCTTTGTATACGTATTGAAGATGTATTTACAAATCTATAGACCTGGGGTTCTATATGCTAAGCAAGCTGTAGAGATCTTGAGTGCTGAAGTATATGGATATCCATCAGGGCATACAGCTAGAGCATTTGCACTAGCTACACATTTCTTCACAAGGTTAAAGACAAGAAAGGTTGTCACACCTGTATTCCTCTGGGCGTTGGGGATATCTGTATCGAGGCTTCTTCTAGGTGTACACTGGCTTAGCGATGTACTCGGGGGTATTCTAGTAGGTATACTTTCAGCACACATAGCAAACCTAGCGCTAAAGCGCATCACAAAGGTGGTGCAAAATGAGTAAAACTTTGGAGAGAGCCAGTGACGTTTTTGAGCCATTATTAAAGCTCTTCAAAGCTAGAGCATACGACATCTCAAATGCCTAACTTTAGCACTTCACTATTTTTAGAGTGGCGCCGGGGGCGGGATTTGAACCCGCGCGGGGCAGAGCCCCAGTGGGTCTCGAGCCCACCGCCTTAGACCGCTCGGCCACCCCGGCAACAGTATTATATGGTGCTGCACACATCTATAAAGTTTTATTAGGGTTATTAATATTTTGTATGTAGTGTTTTACATTGCTTCACTATGATGCTGGGCTTCTAAGAGCCTTAGAGCGTGTCTATGGTAAGGAGGTTGCGAACTTTCTTAACTCTATTACAAGCCCTGGTTCTAGGCTTTATGTAAGGGTTAACGTTTTACGGACTTCAACTGGTATTGTTATTGATAGGCTTAGGGAGAGAGGTGTAGAGGTGTATGCAGATGAGGAACTTGAGGAAGCGCTATACTTTCCAGTTAAGGGTCCATTCAAAGTTAGGCTGTTAGACAAGAAGATTGTTGTAGATAAGAGGGCTGCTGAGTCCATATATATGGGGGCTAATGTTTACGCTCCTGGGCTAGTTGAGTGTAGGGATGTGAGAAAGGGTGATGAAGCAACGGTTGTTGCAGAGGATGGCACACCTGTGGCCAATGCTGTAGCTGTAGTGAATTGCGAAGAGGTGTTAAAGGCTGGTGTTAGGAGAGGTGTTGTTGCAGAGACTGTAAACTCTGTGTATAGGGCTCCTAAAATTAGGGAATTGCCTGAGTACCGAGAAGGGCTTATATATCCTCAAAGCCTTGCCGCAATGTATGTAACTCATGTTCTTAGTCCAAGACCAGGAGAGCTTGTAGTGGATACTTGTGCTGCTCCAGGGGGAAAGACTACTCATATAATTGAGTACTCCAAGGGTAAAGCTTATGTAATAGCCTTTGATCATTCGCAACGAAAGCTTGGTGAACTTATGAGCAATTTAGAGAGGTTGGGAGAGGAGTGTTTTGCGGAAGTATGGCGAGCTGATTCCAGGTATCTCCACATAGACTTCCCATGGATAAAAGCAGATAAGGTTGTTGTAGATCCCCCTTGTACAGCGCTTGGCGTAAGACCAAAAATACTTGATTTTAAAAGCTATAGAGATGTTAGAAACGCTGCAAAATATCAGGTGCAATTTCTACGCTCAGCTTTTCACATACTGAAACCTGGAGGTGTGCTTGTATACTCTACATGTACAGTAACGGTAGAGGAAAATGAGGAGGTAGTTGAGAATTTTGTTGAAGAAGTAAAGTGTGCTGAGATAGTTAGTATAAATATTAGTAGAGGTGTAAGGGGTGTTAGCGGCTACAGGTACAGTAATGCGTTTATAAGATTCCATCCTCACATTCACAATACCTCAGGCTACTTCATAGCAAAGCTTGTGAAAAAGTGTTGAGGAGCCTCTACCTCCTCTTTATCCCCAGGGTCTTTACAGGTCTAAAGCCTAGCCCCAGCTTAGCTAAAACCAACTGTAGTACATAATCGTCTGTCAAAACAATTACTTCATACCCCTGTGAAGAGAGTTGAAGAGCCAGGGCAAGCACATCCAGATCCGTTTTCGAAAGCTTCTCTAGCACGCCATAGCTCTTTGCTATCTCCACAGCTTTTGAGGCAAAGGTATTTGTAGGATTCTCAATCCTTACCCTCTCAATAGCCTCAGTAAGGTGTAGACGATGCAAACTTTCAAAATCCTTGACTTCCTCTATGACAGTGATTGGAGCATACAGCTCTATTCCATACATGAGGAGCTGTACCGCTGCTAAAAATGCTGCTGTATCTAATACTAAAACCTTCTTCTTATGGGGAGAGCCTTGCATAGGTAGAAAACCTTGAAAATCTTACTAGCTTAGCACTACACTTGCTTCCGGTTATCTCTACGTGCTCCCCTGCCTTCAGCCTATCCACTAATTGTCCATCGACTACGAGAGCTGCATCACCATGTATCACCCCGACTCTGAGCTTTCTATCGAGAGATATCACTACAGGTTTTGCATTAAACTGTATTGGTGCTATTGGCACTACAACCATACAACCTAGTCTGTGATCCACTATGGGGCCTCCGGCTGAGAGAGCATATGCTGTGGAGCCTACAGGTGTTGCTATCACAACGCCATCACAGGCAACACTATACAGTTTCTCCTCATCAATATGCACCTCCAAGCCTATCACTTTGTATCTGTAGGGCCCCCAACTTGCTATAACAACATCGTTTAGAGCTGGAGGTGCTATAACATCTCTCTCAGCAATAACTACGTTAAGCCTGGGAAACTCCTCTATAAAGTACTTACCCTCAGCAAAATCCCTCAACCTTTGCTCAAGTTCCTCAGGTTTTACCTCCATGAAGAAGTTTCTTCTGCCAGCCTTTACTGTAAGCAGTGTTATATCGCAACACTCGCGAAGCTTGTGAAGAAAGCGAAAGAGTGTGCCGTCGCCGCCTATCACAATTACTGCATTAACTTTGTCACTACCAGGCTTATAGATTTTGCTCCATGCAATCTCGTCTACTGCCTCTACATCTATGTACATATCTAGCCCTAGCTCTCTTTCCCCAAGCTCTAAAACCTTCCATGCAAGCTCCCTGCATATATCACAATTCTTTTTTAAAGTTATTGCAACTCTCACTCAGCTTAACACCGCTATTGGCTACAGCTTTACAACACTTTTTAACTGTTAAGTCCTCAAAGCTTTGTACAGGACTTTGCTTTATCACATCGCTTAGGTCAAGCACATAAAGATGAATTATGAGCTCTACACTCCTATTCCTAAGCTTTTCAATAAGCCTTCGATCAATGTCTTTAGCAGCTTTGTTAGACTCTATGGCAAGGGTTTCTTTGCCTATGAATTTACTTCTTCTCACAACAACTCTCTTATCATCCTCTAAAACAAGCTTACTGCTTCCTCTGGCCAGTACAACATCTTTGAACTCCTCAACCTCAAGCACAATGATAACTATTGCACTGTTTCTTTTAATAGCTTTCTTAAACTCTTGACTGAGGTCTGCAACTGCTTTATCTAGCTTTACACCCAGTATGCAGTCCCCTCGTGGAGTTACCTCGCTATCTTTTGTAAATTCAAATGTTGTTCTATGCAATGCTCTTATACTCTCATGACCTCTTGCTCTAAGAATTTCGTACGCCTTTACTAATTGCTCTTGAGGCATTTCAGGTTAATACCTGTTTAAAGTTAAAGAGTGTAGAGAGTAAAGAGTGTTTATGTGGCGTACCTTGCAGTTCTATGAAGAAAGGAGAAGGCTTGTTGAAGATTTGAAGAGCGAAGGAGTGATAAGGAGTAAGCTTGTTGAAGAAGCATTTCTGAATATACCTAGGGAATGTTTTGTACCAGAGCACCTCAGGTGCTATGCGTATGTCGATAGCCCTCTTCCGATAGGCTTTGGTCAAACAATTAGTGCTCCGCACATGGTTGCAATAATGACTGAAGAGCTTGCTGTACAACCACATGACATTGTACTAGAAGTTGGTACAGGGTCTGGGTATCAAGCAGCCATACTAGCGTATATAGTGGCTAAGGGAGGAGGTCATGTGTATACGATAGAAATTGTGCGTGAACTTAGTAAGAAGGCTGTAGAAAACTTTGCAAAGGCTGCCCCAGAGCTGTTAAACTACGCAACCTTTGTTGTAGGCGATGGAAGCAAGGGTCTGGAGCTCTTTGCACCTTATGATAAAATAATGGTAACAGCCGCTGCACCTACAATTCCAGAGCCTCTCATAAACCAGCTAAAGCCTGGTGGAAGGCTTGTGATACCTGTAGGTAATAGGTGGAGCCAAGTACTGCTGGTTATCGATAAGCTGAGGGATGGCAGTATAAGAATTAAAGAATCTGTGCCATGTATTTTTGTACCTCTTATCGGAGAATATGGATGGAGTAGATATGGTTATGAATAGTTTGCTTGGCTTATCAGGTTAAAGCTAGAGACTACTACAATTACAACAAAGCGGGTAATAAGTGCCTGTACCTGTATATCATAGCAGTTTGTATAATGAAGCATCTTAATGTGTTTTTAACAATAACAAGGAATTAAATGCAATGTTATATCGCATTAGAATAGATTGTGAGTAAGCTACTTGCAAAGGTGCTACAGTTATTGTTATTGTAGTTGCTTATCTGTTTACTACTTAACTGCACAGGTGTCTAACAGCTGTTTCAAACTCTTTCCTAAGCCAACTCGTATGCCAAACCTCTTATCAGTATAGAGGTATAGTAACTTCTTTGTCTGTAGCTTTCGCAAAATTAAGAGGAGTTCTTGAGGCTGGTAGTGAAGGTCCTCGCTTAGCTGGTCAAGGTATAGGTACGTACTGCCCCATTCTGTATAGTGTTTTACCATATGTCTTAGGATATAAGCTTCTTCTTCAGAAAGATCCTTTGAGTTCACAATTCTTTCCAAGCATTTTAATATCCTCTCTACCTGTGCCTGCTCAGTTATGGGACTAGGTACTTGTTTACCCACATTTGAACTAGTATGCCTAACAGCAAAAGACTGTATTTCTGTCTCACCTTGTTTAGCCTCTGGTGTTTTCCAGTGGTTTTCAGTCCAAGGAACTGATTCTAATACTAGTTTCTGGGCTAACTGAACCACAGTGTAAGGAGTTAAAACGTGTACATTTAGGGTGTGGAGAAGTGTTGCAACATATTCCTCTCCCTTCTTCGTCAAAACCCAGTAACCAGATCTGAACTCTACATATCCACGAACCTTCCAATAGCTCAAGTAGCTACTAATAACTTTGTTTTTCTTTCTTAGCAAACCAGCAATTTCAGAACTTCTCATAGGTCTTGTGTACAGTAATAGAAGAATTGCTTCAACAACCCTAGACCTGGGCCCTTTATCGCTTGTACCTGTAGCCCTGAGTTCAAGTTGTTCAAAATTCTTAAATTCCTCTTTACCACGTGTCAAGAAGGCACCTTCAAATTCTTTGAGAACGCCACTTGTTTCCTGGTCTGCAGAGCCCTTAGGTTTCAACGCAGTCACAAAAAATAGAATATAGTTAGAAACGCAATATATTTCACATAGCGCAGTGCATATAAATAATGCTTTTAAGCTACTTACACACTTAGAGTTGTTCACGCTATTAGGTGCAGAGGGATGCCTATTTAGTGTAAATGAGAAGCTTTCTGTTGATAGGAGGGCTTTGAGGCAGATAATAAAGGAGCTGAAGAAATGGCGAGCCCATGCAACAACACTACTAAGCCTTTACATACCGCCTGGAAGACCAATAAGCGATGTTGTTAATATGCTTAGGCAAGAGCTTGCAATAACAGAGAACATAAAGCTTAAGCAAACAAGAGACGCTGTTCAATGGGCTTTAACAACAGCTATTGAGAGACTATCTATGCTTAGGGAAACTCCGAAAAATGGTCTGGTAGTGTTTGCCGGATTGAATAGGGATACAGGTGACAGTATAGTACTAGTGTTTTCACCACCAGATCCAGTACCAGTTTACTTCTACCGAACAGACAAGGAGTTTCACACAGAGTTCTTAGAGCCCATGATTGAGGAGTCTGAAATTTATGGCATAGTTATCATAGAAAGAGATGAAGCTACGATAGGACTATTAAAGCCTTCTGGAGTACAGGTACTCGACGAGATAGAGTGGTTCATACCTGGGAAGCACCATAAAGGTGGGCAGAGCCAGCGAAGATTTGATAGAATAATAGAACAGATGGTCGAGGAGTTCTATAAGCATGTTGCAGAAAAAGTGAATAGCTATTTCTTACCTCTCGTCGAGTCTGGAAAGCTTAAGGGAGTTATCATAGCTGGGCCTGGATACGCAAAGCACGATTTTCTTAAGGAGGCAGACAATCTTGATTACAGAATAAGGAACCTGATAATAGGTGAACCAATAGATGTTGCTTACCAGGGTATTGTAGGGCTTAGAGAAGTCGTTATGAGAGCTAAGGATATGCTAACTAAGCAGAGGTATGTAGAGGTTCTCAATATATTTGAAGAGTTTAAATACCACATAGCTAAAGACGATGGTCTTGTTGTTTACGGGCAGAAGGATGTTGAAGAGGCTTTAAACAATGGTGCTGTAGACAAGCTACTTATATGCGATGATCACCCAGATTTTGAAAAGCTGGAGAAGCTCGCAACAGATAGAGGGAGTAAGGTAGTGGTCATTCCGAGTTCTATAGATGAGTACCAGTGGTTTAAGGACACATTTGCGTGTATAGCAGCTATAACAAGGTATCCTTTAGCAGTATAGAGATAGAATAACAAGTTATTAAGTATGTTCGATATACCTATATGGGCACTCTCTCCAGAACTTGTTGCATAACTCTGCTTCAAATTTTGTTAAGGGTCTATCGAGTATCTGGCAATATGCTATGACAACACCTGTCTCTATTTTTGTAACCACAGCCTCGGGGCACTCTATAGCAATTGTTGAGGGGAGCGCATGAATAGGTGTGTACACCTTCAACCTTTCTTTTCGGAAGAGCCTTTGCGAAGATTGAATAGCTTCAGTATAGTATGCACAGCTTTTGCATTCTTTTTCTGAGAGGCATCTAGCTACATTCACCACAGCATCTGTAGGCTCCGGAAGCTTTGGAGAAGTGCATACACCGTGTTGGTACCACTGACAAGGCATGGCAGAACCCTATCTTAAATACTCTAGGCAAATTTTTATAAACAGTATTACTCGTAGTTTACACTTGTAGTTTACTTAAAACCTATAAGCTACTCTAGAAGAAAAGCAAAAAGATCGCCAGAACGAGCTTAAGAGAAGTGAAAAAACTTTTGGTGTACATAGTTATGCCCCCAAAAAGCAGCTCGACAAAAGGATCATATGGAACTGAAAAGGCATTGAGAATGCATGTAGAGGAAAGCAATATAGCTTTGAAGGTGCTTTACGAAGACCCAGACATCATAGTGGTTACAGCTCCTAATGAGGATGAGCTTAGGGAAATAGTTCTAAACATGCTGAAGGAAGGCCCTAAAACTCTTAAAGATATACATTCAAAGCTTGCTGGTATAGCTAGTGAAGACAAGATTAGAAGGTGTTTAGTTAAGTTAATGGATGAAGGCATTGTTATTGTGGATGACGATGGGAAATACAGGCTACTTGGGGCAGAAGAGCTTGACGGAGGTGCAAGGGAAGAGGAGGAATATATAGACCTCTACTAGCTTTACAATTCCATTTTAGTTCCGCAATAGGGGCAGAACTTAGCATCGTAAGGAATCTTAGTATTACAGCGAGGACATAGCTTAAATGATGGCAGTACATGGTTTGGCAAGTAATTTAATATGGGTGCAGGTGATACCATTGCTTGTGTTGGCTGCTGAGCAGGTACTAGTATACCTTTAAAGCTCCTCATATACTCATTCTTAACATCCTCTCTCATTAAGTGCAGGTATACTTGAGTAGTTTTCAAGTCTTTATGCCCTAGAAGCTTTTGCAAAGAAACTATGTTTAATCCTCGCTTTAGGGCTTCTGTAGCGAATGTATGCCTCAATATATGTGGCCTTACTTTAGAAGGATTTACTCCAGCCCTTTTAGCCAAACTCTTTAGCCTTTTATACAACCCACTGTAGCTTAAAGGTATAATCCTCGCTTCAGAATCAAAACGCTTTAATGCTATTAGTTGTTGCAGGAGCTGATATGTTAGATCCCCCATTACAACAATTCTTTCCTCATCATACTTGGCATTCTTAACTCGAATCTCCCTAGACTCCAAATCAATATCGCTGACCCTAAGGCCTAGTAACTCCTCAGAGCGTAGCCCTGATTCTAGCATTAGTGCAAGTATGAGAAGATCCAGGAGATCTCTGGAAGCATTAAAGAGCTTAACAATATCATCCTGCTTTAGCGCTTGAATCTCCTTTCTCTTAGGCCTTTTAACCTGAGGCACTTTAAGCCCTAAACCAAGCCATTCAAAAAATCGCTTAAGGAAGATGGAATAGTAGTAGAGTGTAGCCTCTCTTGACTTTCTATCACCATATTTTTCACCTGGAAAACCGCTCTTAAGCCTTTCAATTCTCCACTTGAACACATCCTCCTGGCCAAGCTCCTTTACGCTTTTCCAGTTAACAAAGGAAAAGAAGTCTGTTAAAGCAACTCTATAACACTTTACAGTCTTCTCATCAGCACCAGCAGCCTCTAAAATAGTTAAAAACTTTTCAATAAGTTCCTTCGAATTCAGCTCAAGGTAATCAACAGGAGCTTTACCAATATCAATTCTAGGCAACCTAGCCCCACAAACACAGTGAAAGAAAGAGAATTTTTGAAAACGAACACAAAACAATTATGTGAAAACCTTATAACGCCTAATACAATAACTGTTAAGGTAAGCCGGGGTCGCCTAGCCTGGTAGGGCGCCGGCCTGCTAAGCCGGTGGGGGACCACCCCGCGCGGGTTCAAATCCCG